>DASYQE010000146.1:0-2183 GCA_036005805.1 Candidatus Polarisedimenticolia bacterium
CTCGCGCTGGCCGACCGCATCGACGCGTCGCTCGAGGAGCTGGCGCGCGCCGAGTCGATCGACACCGGCAAGCCGCTGGCGCTGGCGCGCAGCCTGGAGATCCCGCGCGCCTCGTCCAACCTGAGATTCTTCGCGACCGCGGCGATCCACTTCCATTCCGAATCGCACTCGACCGGATCGAAGGCGCTCAACTACACGCTGCGGCGGCCGTGCGGCGTCGCCGGCGTCATCTCGCCGTGGAACCTGCCGCTCTATCTCCTGACCTGGAAGATCGCGCCGGCGCTGGCGAGCGGCAACACGGTGGTGGCGAAGCCGACCGAGCTCGCGCCGATGACCGCGTCGATGCTGGCACAGCTCGCGAAGGACGTCGGCTTTCCCAAAGGGGTGCTCAACATCGTGCACGGCCGGGGCGCCTCGGCGGGCGCGGCGATCGTCGCGCACCCGCGGGTGCCGGCCATCTCCTTCACCGGCGGCACGGTGACCGGGAGCGCCATCGCCACGGCGGCGGCGCCGCTCTTCAAGAAGGTCGCCCTCGAAATGGGCGGGAAGAACCCGAACATCGTCTTCGCCGACGCCGACCTCGACGAGGCGGTCGCCACGAGCCTGCGCGCCGCGTTCACCAACCAGGGGGAAATCTGCCTCGCCGGTTCGCGCCTTTACGTCGAGGAGTCGATCCGCGGCGCCTTCGTCGAGCGCTTCGTCGCCGGGGCGCGGCGGCTCGTCGTCGGCGACCCGCTCGATGAAAAGACCGACCAGGGGTCGCTCATCTCCGCAGCGCACCGCGACCGTGTCCTCGGGTACCTGGATGCGGCGCGGCAGGAGGGGGGGCGCTTCCTGTGCGGCGGCTGTGCGCCGGAGCTATTGCCTTCGCGCTGCCGCGATGGTTTCTTCGTCGTGCCGACGGTCATCGAAGGACTGCCGCCGATGAGCCGCGTGAATCGCGAGGAGATCTTCGGGCCGGTGGTGACGGTGACGCCGTTCCAGAGCGAGGAGGAGGTGCTCGGCTGGGCCAACGGCACCGACTACGGCCTGTCGGCGACCGTCTTCACGAGCCACCTCGGACGCGCGCACCGCGTGGCGGAGCGGCTCGCGGCCGGCACCGTCTGGGTGAACTGCTGGCTGCTGCGCGACCTGCGCGTGCCGTTCGGCGGCATGAAGCGCAGCGGCCTGGGCCGCGAGGGGGGCGAGGAAGCGCTGCGCTTCTTCACCGAGCCGAAGAACGTCTGCGTGAAACTCTCCGAGGGGGACGCGTGAGCCGAACGAAGCCGAAGAGGGAGGATGGGGAGATCCTGAGCAGCCGCGCCGCCGAGCCGGTCGGGCCTTACCCGCACGCGCGCCGCGTCGGCAACCTCCTGTTCGTCTCGGGGACGGGGCCGCGTCGCCGCGGCCAGAAGGACACGCCCGGCGTGACGCTCGACGCCCAGGGGAAAGTGGCCTCCTACGACATCACGGCGCAGTGCCGCGCCGTCTTCGAGAACCTGCGTTCCATCGTCGAGGACGCCGGCTCGTCGTGGGACCGCATCGTCGACGTCACCGCCTTCCTGACCGACATGGACGACTTCCCGGCCTACAACGCGGTCTACGCCGAGCACTTCACCGAGAACCGTCCGACGCGCACGACCGTGCAAGTGAGCCGTCTCCCCGGTCCGATCGCCGTCGAGCTGAAGGTCATCGCGACGATCGACTGAGGCGTCCCCGCGAAGACGGTCGCGGGCGCCTGGATTCAGCGCGGCAGGTCGCGGAGAATGGCGCGGACGGGGCTGCCGTCGGCGCCGGCGATCGGCAAAGGCAACGCGATCAGCTCGTAGACGCCTTCCGGGACGTGCGCCAGGACGAGCCCCTCGAGAATCGCCATGTCGTGGCGCAGGCAGGCCTGGTGCGCCGGCAGATCCTTGGAGGTGCAGGGGTCGAGGCTCGGGGTGTCCACGCCGACGAGGCGCACGCCGCTCTCGTGCAGGAAATCGACGAGGGCCGGCGACAGGGCGGCGAAATCTTCGTTGAAGACCGTCGGGTCGGGGAAGGTGCCGGTCGCGAGCAGGACGCGCGGCGCCGCGATCGACGCGTCGCGCAGGTCGTCCGGTTCGAGCACGGCTCCGCGCCGCGCCGCGAGGCGCAGCACCTGGCAGGGGCCGAGGTAGAGATCGAGCGGCCGCTTCTCGATCGATGCCGCGCCACGGGCGTAA
>DASYQE010000147.1:0-44265 GCA_036005805.1 Candidatus Polarisedimenticolia bacterium
ATACAGATGAATGAGGAACCCCACCCCGGTGACGACCAGCAGCATCACCGCCGACAGCGGATCGAGCACGTACGACCAGGCGATGGAGACGGCGCGGCCGTCCTTCCCCGGGCCGAGCGGCATCCAGTCGTAGAGCGTCTGGGTGACGCGCCGCGCCTCGTGGTCGATGGTCAGTCCGGGCGTGACGTGACCGCCGCCCGCTTCGGCCGCGCCGCTCGAACCGGCCGCGGCGCCGGTCGATTCGGGCAGGTGGCCGAGCGAAGACACGGCGCCGAGCGCCACGACGAACGACAGCAGCACGGCCAGGCACGCGATCGGGCCGACCAGCTTGCGCGGCACGAAGCGCGCTCCGAGCAGCCCGTTCAGCGCGAATCCCGCGAAGGGGAAGAGCGGGATGAGCCAGAGCAGGCGGATCATTCCTTCATCAACCGCACGTCGTCGACCTTGATGCTGTCGAAGTGCCGGTAGAGCGCGAGGACGATGGCCAGCCCCACCGCCACCTCCCCTGCCGCGACGGCGATGGTGAAGACGCCGAAGACCTGGCCTGTGAGGTGCTGGTGCTGGCGGCTGAAGGCGATGAGGTTCAGGTTGGCGGCGTTCATCATCAGCTCGATCGACATCAGGATGATGATGGCGTTGCGGCGCGTCAGGACGCCGAGGATGCCGATTGCGAACAGGAGCAGGCTCAGCACCAGGACATGGCCGGGCGGGACCGGCATCGCGCTCATCGCTCTTCCCTGCCGGGCTCTTCCCCGCCGAGATCGCGCGCCAGCACGATGGCGGCGACCATGGCGACCAGCAGCAGGAGCGACGCGATCTCGAACGGCAGCAGCGCGTCGGTGAACAGGGCCGCTCCGACCGCCTCGAGATTGCCGCCGCCGGGTGCCGTCGGGGCGACGGGCTGCACATCCACCCAGTGTCCGCGCCGCGCCAGGACGAGCATCGCCCCGACGGCGAGGAGGCCCGTGCCCGCCTGCAGAATGGTCCGCGGCCGCGGCCGCCACACCGACCGCTCTCTCAGATTGACGAGCAGGATGACGAACAGGAACAGCACCATGATCCCTCCCGCGTACACCAGCACCTGCACCGCCGCCACGAACTCGGCGTGCAGCAGGACGTACAGGCCGGCGATCGCCAGGAACGAGGTGACCAGGCCGATGGCGGAGTGGATCGGGCTGCGCGACACGATGACCTGGAGCCCGGCCAGGACGGCCACGGCGCCGAAGGCGTAGAAGACGATCGCGGCGGCGGTCAGGCGCTACTCCTCGTACCGGACCGGCGTCGCGCCGTCCAGGAGCTTCTTCAGCGGCGCGACGAACGGTTCGCGACGGTAGTCGGCCAGCTCATAGTCATGCGACATGTAGATCGCGGTCAGAGGCTTCGTCGGACAGGGATCGACGCACAGGCCGCAGAAGCAGCAGCGCTCCAGGCTGATCTCGAACGAGACCAGCCGCTTCCCCTTCCCCTCGGGGTTCTTCTCCGAGACGATGTGGATGCAGTTGTCCGGGCAGACGACCTCGCACAGATGGCAGGCGATGCACAGCTCCTGGCCGGTCGCCGGGTCGTAGCGCAGCCGTGGCGCCCCGCGGAAGCGCGGCGACAGCGCGACCGTTTCACGCGGGTACTCGACGGTCACGTGCGGCCGGAACTGGTTCTTGAGGGTGGTCCAGAGACCGACCCACAGCTCGGTGAGCAGCAGCGAGCGCAGCCAGCCGTTAACGACGTCCCTCCGGACCGGAGGAGCAGCACCAGCCCCGTGAGCAGCACGTTGGCGATCGACATCGGCAGCAGCCACTTCCATCCGAGGTCCATGAGCTGGTCGTAGCGGTAGCGCGGGTAGGTGCCGCGGAACCAGATGTAGGCGAACAGGAAGAAGGACACCTTGATCCCGAACCAGAAGGCGCCCGAGAGCTGCGGCACCTGCACCGAGGCGACGCCGAACAGATCGGCGACGCCGATCCCGAAGCCGAGGAACGCGCCGAGGATCGTCCCGATGAAGAGGAACTTCATCCCGCCGCCGACCCGCTGATCCACGAGCCACCCGAGGAACGCGCCGAGCACCAGCGGCACGATGAGGACCCAGCCATTCTCCAGCCAGTCGAGCGCCTGGACGCTCGGGAAGGGGCGCAGCCAGCCGCCGAAGAAGGCGACCGTCACCAGCGCCGAGACGACGATCATGTTGGTGTACTCGGCGAGGAAGAAGAACGCGAACTTCATCCCGGAGTACTCGGTGTGGAAGCCGGCGACCAGCTCCGCCTCGGCCTCGGGCAGATCGAACGGGATGCGGTTGGTTTCCGCCACCGCCGACACGAAGTAGCAGAAGAAGCCGAGGACCTGCGGGAACACGAACCACCAGCCCGCCTGCTTCTGCGCCTCGACGAGACCGACGAGCGACGCCGTTCCGGCCACCATCATCACGCCGACGAGGGCGAACCCCAGCGGCAGCTCGTAGGAGATCATCTGCGCGCACGATCGCAGCGCCCCGAGCAGCGAGTACTTGCTGTTCGAGGCCCAGCCGCCGAGCAGGATGCCGTAGATGCCGAGCGACCCGACCGCGAGCAGGAACAGCACGCCGATGTCGAGGTCGGCGATGTACGGCCTCACCTCGAAGCCGAACAGGTGGAACGGGACGCCGCCGACAGGGATCACCGCCAGCGCCAGGAGCGCCGGCACGACGCTGACGATGGGCGCCAGCGTGAAGAGGAACCGGTCGGCGCCCGCCGGGATGGTGTCCTCCTTGATCAGCAGCTTGACCGCGTCGGCGATCGGCTGCAGCAGGCCGTGCCAGCCGACGCGGCGGGGCGCCAGCCGCGCCTGCATGAACCCGAGCACCTTGCGCTCGACCAGCTGGAGATACGCGATCAGGAGCGGGATGAGAAGCACCGCCAGGATCACCTGGAGCGAGGGGATGACCACCTGCTCGACCAGCGACGTCTCCATCAGCGGTCGCAGTCCCCGAGGACGATGTCGATCGAGCCGATCACCGCCACGACGTCGGCCACGAGACGACCGCGGCACATGGTCTCGAGCGCCTGGAGATTGGCGAAGGAAGGCGCCCGGAAGCGGACGCGGTACGGCATCTCCCCTCCCTCCGAGACGACGTAGAAGCCCTGCTCGCCGCGCGGGCTCTCGACGGCGTGGTACACCTCGCCCTGCGGCGGCTTGATGTACTTCGGCACCTTGGCGCGCACCTCGCCGTCCGGCATCCGGTCGAGCGCCTGCGCGACGATGCGGCACGACTGGCGCATCTCCTCCATGCGCACCAGGTACCGGTCGTAGGTGTCGCCCTCCTGTCCCAGCGGGATGTCGAACTGGAATTCCGGGTAGGCGGAATAGGGCGTCGCCTTGCGCACGTCGTACGACACTCCCGAGGCGCGCAGCGGCGGCCCGCTCACGCCCAGCGCCACCGCCTCCTGCGCGCTGAGCAGTCCGACCCCCTTCGTGCGCGCGACGAAGATGCGGTTCTTCGTCAGGAGGTCTTCGTACTCCTTCATGCGGCCCGGGAAGATCTTCAGGAAGTGGCGCACGCGCGCCAGCCAGTCGCGCGGCGCGTCCTCGAGGAACCCGCCGATGCGCATCGAGTTGGTCGTGAGGCGCGCGCCGCAGAAGGCCTCGAACAGGTCGAGGATCAGCTCCCGCTCGCGGAAGGTGTAGAAGAAGACGCTCATCGCACCGAGGTCGAGGCCGTGGGTCCCGAGCCAGAGCAGGTGCGAGGCGATGCGCTGCAGCTCCGCCAGGACGACGCGCAGGTATTCGGCGCGCGGGGGCGGCGTCACCCCCATCAGGCGCTCCACCGCGCCGCACCAGCCGAAATTCTCGGAGACCGCGGCGACGTAGTCGAGCCGATCGGTGAGCGGCTCGATCATCGGGTAGGTGCGGTGCTCCGAGAGCTTCTCGACGCCGCGGTGCAGGTAGCCGATCACCGGCCGCATGCCGGCGATGGTCTCGCCGTCGAGATGCAGGATGAGGCGCAGCACCCCGTGGGTGGAGGGGTGCTGCGGCCCCATGTTGATCTCCATCTCCTCGGTGCGCAGCATCGCTATCCCCGTCCGACGCCGGTCTTCTCCACTTCCTTCTTCCAGCCGAAGCCGCGGATCGGCGCCTTGTCGTCGTTGTAGACGTGGTTGGCCGTGCCCACCTCGCGGTACTGCACGTGGTCGCGCGGGTGGCCCTCGAGCGGGTATTCCTTGCGCAGCGGATGGCCCACCCAGTCGTCGGGCATCAGGATGCGCGTCAGGTCGGGATGTCCCTGGAAGCGGATCCCGAACAGGTCGAACACCTCGCGCTCCTGCCAGTTCGCCGCCGGCCACACGCCGCAGGCGGTCGGGGCCGCCTCCCCTTCGGCCAGATCGATCTTGACCGCGAGTCGCTGGCGCTTCGTCGTCGAGTAGAGGTGGTAGACGAGATCGAACGGGCGCTCCCGCTTCGGCCAGTGCACCGCGGTGACGCTGCTGAGGAAATCGAAGCGCAGCTCGGGGCGATCGCGCAGCAGCGTCAGCCCCTCGAGAAGCGCGCCCGGGGCCAGGCGCACGATCGGCGGCGTCGCCGCCGCCTTCACCTCGAGGACGGCTTCGCCCAGCGCCTGCTGCAGCGCGACGATGGCCGGAGGTCCAGGGGCAATCGCCTCGGCCATGGCGCTACGCTCCTCCTAGGCGCTCGCCCGGCGGGCGATCGTCATCTTCGCGATCTTGTCCTGCAGCCGCAGGAACCCGTAGAGCAGCGCCTCGGGCCGGGGCGGGCAGCCGGGGATGTAGACGTCCACCGGGACGATCCGATCGACGCCCTGCACGACGCTGTAGGTCGGGAAGGGGCCGCCGCAGGTGGCGCACGCGCCCATCGAGATGACCCACTTCGGCTCCGGCATCTGCTCGTAGAGCCTCTTGATGACCGGCGCCATCTTCTCGCACACCGTGCCCGCGACGATCATCACGTCCGACTGGCGCGGCGTGGCGCGGAACACCCCGGCGCCGAAGCGGTCGATGTCGTAGCGCGAGGCGACCGTCGCCATCATCTCGATGGCGCAGCACGCCAGTCCGAACGACATCGGCCACAGGGCCGACTTGCGCGCCCAGTTGAACAGCGAGTCGACGGTCGTCGTCAGGATGTTCGGCTCGAAGCGGTCCTCGATCAGACCCATTCGAGGGCCCCCTTCTTCCAGGCGTAGGCGTAGCCGAGGAGCAGGATGCCGAGGAAGACCAGCATGGCGGCGAAGCCGAAGGACCCGAGCGCCTTGAAGCGCACCGCCCAGGGGAACAGGAAGATCGCTTCGACGTCGAAGACGACGAAGAGAACCGCCAGCAGGTAGAAGCGGATCGGGATGCGGCCGCGTGCCTCCCCGGACGGGGGGACGCCGCATTCGTACGCCTCCCCCTTGACTTCGTCCCGGCTGCCGCCACCGGGCCTCAGGGCCGCGGCGATCAGCAGGGCCGCCGCCGGGAACAACGCGGCGAGCAGCAGGAGGACCAGGATCGGCGCGTACTCGACCACGTCACGGGAATCTATCACGCCCGCGGGGTCACCGGGCCAAAGGAAGTCGGAGGGCTCCTAGGGGGCGGCGTACTGCAGGACGCGGCGGGCGTAGTCGGTCGTGCCCGGGGCCCGGTCGGCGACGCGCTCCGGACCTTCGTTGTAGGCGGCAAGCGCCTGCGACAGGTCGTCGAACCGGGTGAGGAGCTTGGTCAGGTAATGGGTCCCCAGCCGGATGTTCACCGACGGGTCGCGCAGCTGGCTCTCCTCGCCGGTCCACGGCAGGCGCAGCTCGCGGGCCACCTCCTCGGCGGTGGAGGGCAGGAGCTGCATCAACCCGACCGCCCCCGAGTCGGATGTGGCGTTGACGTCGAAGTTGCTCTCGATGCGGATGACCGCGAGGATGGTCTCCGGCGGCACGTCGTAGCGGATCGCCGCGTCACCGATGGCGTCCACCATCTCCTGGTAGGTGGCGCGCGGCAGCTTGAGCCGCACCGCCTCGAGGTTGTCGCGCAGGAGGAGCGCGGTCCTGAGCTTCAGCGCCTCCTCCTGCAGGTGGCGGATCCTGATCTGCTGCACCGCGACGGTGGTGTTCGCGGCGATCTTGCTCTCGCGCTGCATCTCGTAGCGCAGCCCGACCACGAAGCCGGCGGCCACCAGCAGGATGACGGCGAGGGTGCGGACGTAGAACTTCATCGCGCCGTCCCGTCCCCGGGGAAGGAAACCTGGATGCTGTCCCCGACCTTCAGGTTTTCGCGCGCCGCCGCCCCCGCCTTCAGCTCGAGCGTGTACCGCGACATGCGCGGCGTGCCGAACGAGGGGCACGGATCGGCCTTGCATGGCGGCGCCGTCTCGATGTGCAGCACCGCGAAGGCGTCGTCCATCCAGATGATGTCGAGCGGCACGAGCGTGTTCTTCATCCAGAACGGGTGCAGCCCGGCCTCGGGATAGACGAAGACCATTCCTTCCGTGTCCTTCACCTCGCGCTGGAACATGTAGCCGTACATCTCGCGCTCCGGCGTGTCGGCGATCACCGCGACGATGGAGCGCCCGCTCGGCAGCTTCACGACGGCGCGCCCGGCGTTGGCGAAGGCGCGCGCCGCGTCCTCCGGGCGGTAGGAAAACCCCTCGGCGCCGACCGTGGTGGTGGCTCCCGCCTCGGTTCCCGCCAGAGAGGTCCGGCACGCGAGCAGACAGACCACGAGGGCCAGTCCGGCCGCGGCCAAGGTCCTGCCTGGGTTCCCGTGAAACATGCGGGGTTCCTCCAGGTGGTACGAGGGATGACGCAAATGAAGGAGTGGCACTCTATCCCACCCCCCCCGATCGGTCAAGCGCGCGGCGGCCGGGCGGCTCTCGCCCCCGGGCCCGGCGCGCGGAAGCGATGCGCAACGTTATACTTGCGCCCTTCCATGCGCATCGGCATCAACGGACTGGGACGCATCGGCCGCGGCTTCCTGCGGCGCACGCTCGGGGATCCCGGGATCGAGGTCGCGGCGGTCAACGACGTCGCCGCGCCGGCGATCCTGGCGCACCTGCTGCGCCACGACTCCCTCTACGGGCGCCTGGACACCGAGGTCGAAGCGCGCGAGGGGGCGCTGCAGATCGGCGGACGGACCCTTCCCTGCACGGGAGAGAGCGATCCCTCTGCGATTCCCTGGCAGCGGGCCGGCGTGGATCTCGTCCTCGAGTGCACCGGGCGGTTCGCCGCGCGGGCCCGGGCGGCCGGTCACCTGCGCGGGGGGGCGCGCCGCGTCGTCATCAGCGCCCCTTCGCCGGATGCGGACGTCACGGTGTGCGTCGGCGTCAACGACGATGCCTTCGACCCGGAACGCCATGCGGTCGTCTCGAACGCCTCGTGCACCACCAACGCCGTCGCGGTCCTGCTCGACGTGGCGCTGCGGGCGTTCGGGGTCGAGCGCGTCGCCATGACGACCATCCACTGCGTCACCAACAACCAGGCCCTCGTGGACGCACCGCACGCCGACCCGCGCCGGGCGCGCGGCGCCCTGCCGTCGATGATCCCGACCACGACGTCGGCGGCCGAAGCGGTGATCGAGGTGCTCCCCTCGCTGCGCGGCCGGCTGCACGCGCTCGCCGTGCGCGTTCCGGTCACCGGCGTGTCTCTCGTCGATCTCACCGTGGGGCTGGCGCGCGGCACGTCGCTCGACGAGGCGCGCGCCGCCTACCGCGACGCGGCGCGTGAACGGCTCGCCGGCATTCTGGGATACTGCGACGAGCCGCTGGTCTCGGCCGATTTCCTGGGGGACCGGCACTCCGCCGTCGTGGACGGCCCGTTGCTCGCGATCGAAGGCGATCGCTGGCTGAAGCTGTTCGCGTGGTACGACAACGAGTGCGGCTACGTCGAGCGCCTCGCCGATCTGGTGCGCCGCATGGCGCGGAAGGGGGCCCGCGGATGACCCGGACACTCTCGGTGCGCGATCTCCCGGCGGGGAAGCGCCGGGTCTTCCTGAGAGTCGACTTCAACGTCCCGCTCGAGGGCGGGCGGATCACCGACGACACGCGCCTGCGCGCCGCGCTGCCGACGATCGAGCTGCTGCGTCAGGCGGGCTCCCCGGTCGTCCTCGCGTCGCACCTGGGACGGCCGAAGGGCCAGCCCGTTCCCTCGGCCAGCCTGGAGCCGGTCGCGGCCCGGCTGGGCGAGCTGCTCGGGAAGCCGGTGCCGCTCGCCCCCGACTGCGTCGGCTCCGAGGTGGAGCGCCTCGCCCGCGCCCTGGGATCCGGCGACCTCCTGCTGCTCGAGAACCTGCGCTTCCACGCCGGGGAGGAGAAAAACGACGACGGGTTCGCCCGCGCCCTGGCCACCCTCGGCGAGGTCTACGTGGACGACGCGTTCGGCGCGGCGCACCGCGCCCACGCGTCGGTGGCGGCGATCGCGCGGCACCTGAAGCCCGCCGCCGCGGGTCTCCTCATGGAGCGGGAGATCGGCATGCTGTCCCGCCTGCGCGACAGGCCCGACAAGCCGTACGTCGCGCTCCTGGGCGGGGCCAAGGTGTCGGACAAGATCGACCTCATCGAGAATCTCCTGTCGCGCGTCGATGCCATCCTCGTCGGGGGCGCCATGGCCTACACCTTCCTCAGCGCAGCGGGCGTGCCGGTCGGGGGCTCGCGCGTCGAGGCCGACCGCGTCGACGCCGCGCGCGCGACGGCATCGCGGGCGAAAGAGCGCGGCGTCCGCCTGGTGCTGCCCGTCGATCACGTGGTCGCGAAAGGTCCGCAGGCCGGACTGCCGCACACGACGACCGACGGCGCGTCGATCCCCGACGGCCAGGTCGGGCTGGACGTGGGGCCGAAGACGCGGGCCGCCTTCGCGGCCGAGATCGCCCGGGCGAAGACCATCTTCTGGAACGGCCCGCTCGGGCTCTTCGAGGTCCCTCCCTACGACCAGGGGACGCTGGCCGCGGCGCGGGCGATCGCCGAAGCCGGCTGCTTCAGCGTCGTCGGCGGTGGGGATTCGGTCGCGGCGGTGACGCGGCTCGGTCTCGCCGACCGCTTCTCGCACGTCTCGACCGGCGGCGGCGCCTCGCTCGAGTTCCTCTCCGGGCTCACGCTGCCGGGCGTGGCGGCGCTCGACACGGTCGCGGACCGCTCGTGAGCGGCGGCGGGATGCCGGGCGCGGCGGCGGCACGGCGTCCGTTCGTCGTCGGCAACTGGAAGATGCAGCTGCCGGTGTCCGTCGCGGCGGAGACCGCCCGCGCCATCGCGCGGGCCCTGCCGCCCCTGCCGGACCGGGACGTGGCGGTGGCTCCGTCGTTCCCGGCGCTTCTCCCGGTGGCGGAGGCGCTGCGCGGGACCCCGGTGCAGCTCGCGGCGCAGGATCTCTTCTGGAAGGACGACGGGCCTTTCACCGGCGAAGTCTCCGGACCGATGCTGGTGGAGACGGGCGCCCGCGCCGTCATCGTGGGGCACTCCGAGCGCCGCCAGCACCTCGGCGAGACCGACGCCATGGTCGGCCTCAAGACCTGGGCGGCGCTGCGGGCCGGGCTCGTGCCGATCGTCTGCGTCGGCGAGCAGCAGGACGACCGGGACGGTCAGCGCCACGAGCGCATCGTGCGGGACATGCTCCTGCGCTCGCTCGAGAGCCTTCCCGAGGAGGCGGCGGAGACCCTCGTCATCGGCTACGAACCCGTCTGGGCCATCGGCACCGGCTGCTCCGCCACCGCCGCCGACGCGTGCGAGATGCACGCCTGCCTGAGAGAGGCGCTCGCGACCCTCTTCGGTCCGACCGCCTCCCGCATCCGCATCGTCTACGGCGGCAGCGTCACCGAGCAGAACATCGACGAGCTCATGGCCCAGCCCGACGTGGACGGGGTCCTCGTCGGGGGCGCATCCCACCGGGCCGAGTCCTTCGTCCGCATCGCCGCGTTCGGCACCCCCTCCCGGTAACGGGGACCGCCGGGTCTCGGGGTTGCCATGGCCCCCCGGGTCGCGCTACGATGCGCGTTCTTCGCGGAGCCTCCAAAGTGTTCGAAGTCCTGCTTTACGTGATTCACGGCATCGTGTGCCTGGTGCTCATCCTCGTCGTCCTCCTGCAGAGCGGGAAGGCGGCGGATCTGGCCGGCGCGTTCGGCGGCGGGGGCAGCCAGACAGCCCTCGGCAGCCGCGGCGCCGCGACCGTGCTCTCCAAGGCCACGTCGATCTGCGCCATCGTCTTCATGTTGTCGTCGCTCGGCCTGGCGATCCTCGGATCGCGCAGCGGCGGTTCGGTGCTCGAGCAGGTGCCGCTCCCGGCGGCCCCGGCCGAGGCTCCCACGGCCCCGGCGGCCAATCCGCCCGCGCCGGCCCCGGCTCCCCAGGGATCGACGGCACCGGCGGAAGGACAGGCGGCCCCGTCAGGCTCCGAGCAGAAACCTCAGGACAAGCCGGCCGGGGGCGGACAGTAAGCGGGATGTGAACCGGCGTACCCTCCGCCGGTCGTGGTTCAGTGCCGGAGTGGTGGAATTGGCAGACACACCATCTTGAGGGGGTGGCGCCCAAAAGGCATGCGGGTTCAAATCCCGCCTCCGGCACCAGCCTTCCCCTCCGCCCGCCCCGACGCGCGGCGAGCGTGACCCCCGCGAAGAACTATTCTTCTTCGTCCTCGTCGTCCTCGAGCAGCGCTTCGACCTCGTCCGGGTCGAGCCGCTCGAGGACCTTCTTGACGCGCAGCAGGTTGTCCACTTCGCTGACATAGCGGCCGGCGCCGCGTCCCTTCATCAGGGACATCGCCTCGTCGATGGCCGCCAGGAGTTCTTCCACGGTGCTCTTCATCGGATTCCTCCGCGCCACGTCCCCCGGGCCCTTCCGGCCGTTCCGGCGGCGCTCTCGTGTTCCGTCAGTGTCCTTCGGCTTCGAGGAAGCGCTCCGCGTCGATGGCGGCCATGCAGCCACTGCCCGCCGCGGTGATCGCCTGGCGGTAGACGTGGTCCTGGCAGTCGCCCGCCGCGAACACCCCCGGGATGTTGGTGCGGCTTCCTCCCTTGGTGGAGATGTAGCCGGCCTGGTCCATGTCGATCTGGCCGGCGAAGATCTTGGTGTTGGGGACGTGGCCGATGGCCACGAAGACGCCGTCGACTTTCTTCTCGGTCAGCTCCCCGGTCTTGAGATTCTGCAGCCGCACGCCCTCGACCTTGTTCGCGCCCAGGACCTCCTCGATGGTGGAGTCCCAGATGAACTCGATCTTCTTGTTCCGGAAGGCCCGGTCCTGCATGATTTTCGACGCGCGCAGGCTGTCCCGCCGGTGCACCAGGGTCACCTTGCTCGCGAACTTCGTCAGGAAGGTGCCCTCCTCGACGGCCGAATCCCCTCCCCCGACGACCAGGAGCTCCCGTTCCTTGAAGAAGAAGCCGTCGCAGGTGGCGCACGTGGACACGCCCCGCCCCAGGAGCCGCCGCTCGGACTCGAGTCCCAGCATGCGGGCCGAGGCGCCCGAGGCGATGATCAGGGTCTTCGTCCGGATCGCCCGGGCGTGGTCGAGCGTCAGGGTGAAGGGACGCTTGCGGAGGTCCGCGTCGGTGGCGGCGCCGGCCAGGTACTCGGTGCCGAAGCGCGCCGCCTGGCGGCGCATGTGCTCGATGAGCTGCGGCCCGAGGATCCCCTCCGGAAAGCCGGGGAAATTCTCGACCTCGGTCGTGAGGCTCAGCTGTCCGCCCGCTTCGTGTCCGTCCACCAGAAGCGGCTTGAGATTGGCGCGCGCGGTGTAGACGGCGGCCGTCAGCCCGGCGCAGCCGGAGCCGAGGATCACCACGTCGCGGACATCACTGCTGTCGGACACGATCTCCCCCTGGGGTGCGCGCAACGCGCGCGGGGCGTGGGACGAAGTTGAAGGAACGGCGGCGATGATAGCAGAACGAAACTGACTCGGCTCCTAGGCCCACCGGCCGGCCCGCAGTCCCTTGCGGATGCGGTCGGAGCAGATCGCCACGAGGCGCGGGTCGGGGCCGAGATGCGGCGCGATGCGGATGTCGAGACCAGGATGCCGCTCGCGCGCCATCACGATGTGCTCGGGCAGATCACGCCCCACGTGGCCGTCGAGGTAGGTCGAGAAGGGCACGAAGAGGATGCGGCCCGCCCCCTGCCCGACGGCACGATCGATCGCCGTCTGGATGTCGGGCTGGTTCAGCTCGAAGAAGCACGCCTCGACCACGAAGCCGCGGAAGCGCCGGCGCAGCGAGGCGGCCACATCGGCCAGCACCCTCACCGCCTCGGTGGCGCGGCTGCCATGGCCGATGACCAGGATCCCGGTGCGGGGCGGGGGCATCTTCTTCGCCACCTTGGCGCTCATCGGCCCGCCTCCGGCGACGCCGCCCGCGGCTCGCGGACGATCGCTTCGCGCGGCCCCGCGGGGGTCGCGACCGTCACCTTCTTTCCGGGAATTGCGTCTTCATCGCGCACGTAGGCGAGGGCCAGCACCCGGCTCTCCCCTTCCGGAAGCACGATGCTGCTGGTGACGACGCCGATGCTCTCCCCCGCGGCGGAAACCTGGGCGCCCTCGGGAAACGGCATCGGCCCGGGAGCAGCCGCGGCCGTCCCTTCCGACTCCAGCCGGACCAGCAGCCGGGCCACCTTCCTGTAGGTGTTCAGCCGGGCGATCACTTCCTGCCCCACGTAGCACCCCTTGGAGAGCGAGATCGCCTCATCGAGCCGCGCCTCCCATGGATTGTGTTCTTCGGTCAGCTCCCGTCCGGCCGCCGGCAGCCCGGCCTCGAGCCGCAGCGCTTCGAGGGTCTCCGGGGAGGCGGGCAGGAGCCGTTCCCCCGCTTCCGCCATCAAGCGCGCCCGCGCCGCTTCCGCCGCGGCCCGGGGAACGTTCAGCAGCCAGGCGTCGCCGGCGAGCGGGAAGGTGCGCACCAGGAGCGCCGCGGCTCCGTCCACCTCCACGTCGGCCGCGCCGTGCCGCGCCAGGCCGGCCGCCCGCGGAAAGACGGCCGCGACGAGGGCACCGGCGCGCGGGCCGCAGAGGGCGAGTGTCGTGTGCGACGCGCGCCGGTCTTCGACCTGCACCTCCTCGCGGAAGGTGTAGCGGTCGATCCAGTCGCGCAGGGCTTCGGCCCGGTCCGTTTCCACGAGGAGCTGCAGCGCGCCCGGAAGACGGTGCACTGTGGCGAGGGCCAGGATGCGGCCCTTGGCCGTGGTGAAGACGGTCGGAGCGCCGCCGCCTTCACGGATCGACTTGAGGTCGTTGGTGCTCAGGCGGTGCAGCAGGTCGACGGCATCCTTGCCGGTGACGCGCAGCGCCGCGACGGCGAACGGATCGGCGAGAACGGCGTCGTGGTGCGCCGCGCGGTAGTCCGCCGCCGCCGCGACCCCGCCCGCCGCGGAGGCCACGGCCCGGCTCATGCCACGAACTCGACGGGCACGCGGCGCGGCAGGATGCCGGCGTCGGCGCCGCGGCCGAGGAAGGTCTCGATGGCGCGCCTCCCGGTCGGTCCGTAGTCGAGCGTGTAGTCGTTCACGTACATGCCGACGAAGCGATCGGCCAGCTCGCGCGGCAGGCCGCGGCCGAAATCGAGAGCGTAGGTGAGCGCCGGGTCGCGATGCTGCAGGCCGTGCTCGATGCTCTGCTGGAGCAGCCGACGCACCCGCCCGATCACGTCCGGGCCCAGGTCCTTGCGCACCGCGTTGCCGCCGAGCGGCAGCGGCAGGCCGGTCTCCTGCTTCCACCAGGCGCCGAGGTCGAGGATCTTGTGCAGCCCTTCGCCTTTGTAGGTGAGCTGCCCCTCGTGGATGAGCAACCCGGCGTCGGCCTCCCCCGCCTTCACCAGCGGCAGGATCCGGTCGAACGGCACCACCTTCGTCGCGACGTCGCCGAGGGCGAGCCGGAGCGCCAGCGCCGCCGAGGTGAGGGTTCCCGGGATGAGGATGGTCCGACGCTTCACCTCGTCGACCGACAGCGGCTCGCGCGCCACGATCATCGGCCCATAGCCGTCCCCCATGCTGGCGCCGCACGGCAGGAGCGCGTAGCGGTCGGCCAGGTAGGCGTAGGCGTGGATGGACACGGCGGTGACCTCGATTTTGCCGTCGAGCGCCATGCGGTTCAGCGACTCGATGTCCTTCAGCACCTGCACCACCTCCCAGCCGTCGGGCACCGGCACCTGCCCCGAAGCGATTCCATGGAACATGAACGCATCGTCGGGGTCGGGGCTGTGGCCGATCTGGATGGTGCGGCGCTGGGTCGGGCCGTGCATCGGACCCTCCATTGAAACCGCACATTATAGGGAAATCGCCCGGCGGTGGATATGATAGGCGCGCTTCGTGCCGCCACGGCGGAAACGGCCCGTCGGCGCTGCACAGGGCCCCGGAAGAAGTCCCCATGACCGACCCGAGACCGGCGCGCCAGGCGCTCCAGGCGATCCTGGCCCTCCCCGACGAGGCCATCGACCTCGGGCAGGCGGCTCTGCTCATCGCCCGGCAGGAGTACCCCGACCTGGAGGTGGGACGCTACCTGTCGATCCTGGACGACATGGGGGCGGAGGTGAAGCGGAGGCTGCGCGGTGGGGAGGGCCCGATGAGCCGCATCGGCCATCTCAACCGGTTCCTCTTCGAGGATCTCGGTTTCCGCGGCAACGTCGAGCAGTACGACGACCCGCGCAACTCCTTCCTGAACGACGTGCTCGATCGGCGCGTCGGGATCCCGATCAGCCTTTCGACCGTCTACCTCGAGGTCGGCCGGCGCTGCGGCTGTCCGCTCGACGGCGTCTCGTTCCCGGGGCACTTCCTGGTCCGCTGGCGCGACCGGGGCGACGCGGGAGAGATCCTGCTCGATCCGTTCCACCGGGGGCGGGTTCTGACCGAGGAGGAGTGCCGGCGGCGCCTGCTCGAGCAGTTCGGCGGCCGGGTGTCGTTCCGGCGGGAGTTCCTGCGCCGCGCCCGCACCCGCGACATCCTGGAGCGGACGCTGGTCAATCTGAAGCTGCTCTACGAGAAGGACCACGATTATCATCGCGCCCTCATGGCGCAGGAGTCGCTCGTTTTCCTCTCTTCCGACGACGCCGGACGGCTGCGGGATCGGGGGCTCCTCTACTTCCGCCTGGCCTGCTTCGGGCAGGCCCGCGCCGACCTGGAGCGTTACCTCGAGCTCGCACCGGGCGCGGCCGACAGCGACGCCGTGCGCCGGCAGATGCCGAAGCTGCGCTCGCTGTCGCCGGTGATGAACTGAGTCCGGAGCATCCCGCCGGGCGAGAGTCGTCCGGCTCGCACGCAGCCCTCGACGCCTTCTTCGGGCCCGGCGGTCCGCTCACCCGCGTCCTCGACGACTTCGAGGCCCGCCCCGAGCAGACGGCGATGGCCAAAGGCGTCGCCGACAGCCTCGCCCGGGGCCGGCACCTGCTGGTCGAAGCGGGGACCGGCGTCGGCAAGTCGCTCGCCTATCTCGTTCCCGCCATCCTGCACGCCGCCGGACGGACGGAAGACCCGGCGCGGCGGGTGATCGTCTCCACCTTCACCCGCGCCCTGCAGGAGCAGCTGGCGCGCAAGGACCTGCCGCTCCTGGAACGGGTCTTCGAGCAGGAAGGGATCGCCTTCCGCCACGCCCTCCTGATGGGGTCGGAGAACTACCTCTGCGTGCAGCGCCTGGCGCAGGCGCGCCGCGCCTCCGCGGCGCAGGACGGGCTCGAGACGCTCGAGCAGTACGCGGAGAGCGCCGTCTCGGGCCTGCGGTCGGAGGTCCCCTTCCCGCTGCCCGAGGGGATCTGGAGCCAGGTGCGGCGCGAGCGCGACGTCTGCCTCGGCTCGCGCGGGCCTTTCTGGGAGCGCTGCCTGTACCGGCGCGATTTGCAGCGCGCCCGTGAGGCGGAGATCCTGGTGGTGAACCACGCGCTGTTCTTCCTCGATCTCGCGAGCGGCGGGCGCGTGCTGCCGCCGCACGGCGTGGTGATCCTCGACGAGGCGCACCGCGCCGAGGAAGCGGCCGCGGGCCAGCTCGGGGCGCGCCTCGGACCCGGCTCGGTCGAGCGCCTGCTGCGCGACATCCTGCCGGCGGCGCGGGGGCGGCGCGCACCGCGCGATCCCTCCCGCGAGCCGCCGCGCCGCCGCGCCGCGCGGGGCGCCGCGGCCATGGGCGGGATGCGGCTCGTGAGCGCGGTTCGGCAGGTGGAGAGCGAATCCGCCGGCTATTTCGAGGCGGCGCGCCGCGCGGCGCGCCAGCTCGCCGAGCGGGACGGCCCGGCGACGGTGCGTCTTCCCGCCGGCGCCCTCGACCGGGGCGGCATCGCCGCGTCGTTCACGGATCTCGAAGAGGCGCTTCAGGGGGCCGCCGCGGCCTCCGACGACCTGTTCGATCGCGGCCTGTTCGAAGGGCTGCGGCAGCGCGCCTCCGACCTGCGCTCGCGCCTGGAGCAGTTCACCACCCAGCCGCAGGCGGACGCGGTGTACTGGATCGAGACGCGCGGCGGCGCCCGCGAGACGATCGAACTCGCCTTCTCGCCGGTCGAGGTCGGGCCGATCCTGCGCCACGCCCTCTTCGAGTCGAACCGCACCGTCATCCTGACCTCGGCCACGATGACGGTCGGGGGGTCGTTCGCGCACGCGCGCGGACGACTGGGAGTCACCGCGTCCGGCACGCTGGCGCTGGGCTCCCCTTTCGACTACCGCCGCCAGGCCCTGCTGTACGTGCCCGAGGAGATGCCCGATCCCGGATCCGACGCGCGCGGCTGGGCGGATGCGGTCAGCGCCGAATGCCGCCGCGCCATCGAGGCCTCCGACGGCGGCGCGCTCCTCCTGTTCACCTCCTATGCGCTGCTCGAACGGGTGCACCGCGACCTCGCCGCCGACGAAGCCATGCGCGCCCGGCCGCTCCTGAAGCACGCGCCCGACGGCACCGCGACCGATCTGCTCGAGCGCTTCCGCGCCTCGCGCCGCGCCGTGCTCCTCGGCGCACTCACCTTCTGGCAGGGCGTGGACGTGCCCGGGGAGGCGCTGCGCATGGTGGTGGTGACCCGGCTGCCGTTCGAGGTCCCCGATCACCCGCTGGCGCGGGCGCGCGCCGCCGCCATCGCCGCGCGCGGCGGGGATGCGTTCCAGGATGACAGCCTTCCCGATGCGATCCTGACGTTCCGCCAGGGATTCGGCCGCCTCATCCGGTCGCGCCGCGACTACGGCTGCGTGGCCGTCCTCGACCCGCGCCTCAGGAGCCGGGCCTATGGAGCCCGCTTCCTCGAATCGATCCCGTCGTGCCCGACGACCTCATCGATCGACGAGGTGGCGCGCTTCTATGCCCGCTTCGGCGTCGGCACGGCCTGAACCGTCAGGAGATGCGGCGGTCGCGTCCGCGCCAGAACGGTTCGCGCAGCCGCTTCTTGTCGACCTTCCCGGATCCCGTGCGCGGCAGCGCCTCGACGACGTCGATCGTGCGCGGGCCCTTGTAGCCGGCCATGCGCCCGCGACAGAAGTCGCGCAGCCCCGCGGCCTCGGCCGCGGGCGTCCCCGGCTGCAGCACGACGGCGGCGCGCACCGCCTCGCCATACCTTGCGTCGGGGACGGCGAAGACCGCGGCCTCGCGCACCGCCGGATGCGACAGGAGCGCCCGCTCCACCTCCACGCTGTAGACGGTCTCGCCGCCGGTGACGATGACGTCCTTCGCCCGATCCACGAGCTGCACCGAACCGTGCGCATCGATGGTGCCGAGGTCGCCGGTGTGGAACCACCCGCCGAGAAACGCCGCGGACGTGGCTTCGGGATCACGCCAGTAGCCCGGTGTCACGCTGGCCCCGCGCACGACGACCTCCCCCACCTCGGTGTCGTCGGCGCGGACGTCGTCGAAGGCGGCCGAAGCGGCCGGCTGCACGACGCGCAGCGCAATCCCGGGCGCAGCGCGCCCGGTGCGCCCCAGGCGGCGCCAGCGCTCCGGCCCCGGAGCGAGGCGCTCCGCGTCTTCCAGGAACGAGAAGGTCAAAAACGGCGAGGTCTCGGTGAGTCCGTAGGTCTGGAGGTACTCGCAGCCGAGCGTCGTCTCGATTCTCTCCACCAGGGCCGGGGCGATCGGCGACCCGCCGCTCATCAGCAGGCGCAGCGAAGCCGTGGCTCCCGGCGCGGCCGCCGCGGCGTCGAGGAAATCCGGGATCATCGACGGCACGAGATTCGTGAGCGTGACCCCGGCGTCGCGCACCAGCGCCACGGCCTCCCGCGCATCCCAGCGCGGCAGGAACGCGTGGGCGGCTCCCGCCGCCGTGGCGGTGAAGATCGCCCAGGCGTCGGCGAGATGGAACATCGGCGCGGCGTGCAGCCAGACGTCCCGATCCGAGAAACGCAGCGCCTCGAGCGTCATGGCGGCGTGCGCCTCGAGATTGCCGCGCGTCAGCACAACACCCTTCGGATCGCCGGTCGTTCCGCTCGTGAAGTAGAGGAGGAAGCCTTCCTGCGGCCCGGCCGACGCGCCGTCCAGGTCGTCGCGCCGTGACGCGCGCCCCAGCCCCCAGCCGTCGGCGTGAACCAGGTCCGTGGCCGGCAGGAGCGCGGGCGTGCCGAGCAGGAAGCGCGCACCGCCGCGCTCGAGGACCGCCTCCCGCTCCGCCGGAGCGAGCCGCAGGTTCATGGGCATGAGCGCGAGCTCCGACTTCAGGGCGGCGTAAGACGCGGCGAGGAAGAGATGGCAGTTCGGGAAGAAGGCCGCGACGCGATCGCCCGGCTGCGCTCCCGCCGCCCGCAGGGCCCGCGCCATCCGGTCCTGGAGGGCGGCGAGTTCCGCGTACGAGGACCGGCGGCCTCCGCAATGCAGCAGGGTGCGATCGGGATGGCGCTGGGCCGCTTCGTCGAGCAAGCGTCGGACGTCCACGCGCGGATGTTAGCGGAGGTCGAGGAGTCTAGGCGGCCTCGCGGCGCAGGTCTTCGAGCGCGACGTCGACCCGCGTGATCTCCACCACCGCGCGCTCCACCGCCGCATCGAGCCCTTCGAGACGTCCCTCGCGCGCCTGCTGCTCCAGGTCGAGCAGGGCGCGCGTCGCCCCGGGCGCGCCGAAGTGGGCGACCATCCCCTTGAGCGTGTGCGCGGCCCGGTGCACCGCCAGGGCGTCGTTCCGGCCCATCGCGGCGCGCAGCTCCTGCACGAGACCGGGGCAGGTCTGGTGGTAGAGCGCGACGATCTCGGCGAGCAGCTTCAAATCGCCTTCCAGACGCTCGAGCAGCTGTTCACGATCGACGACCCGCTCCTCCGCCCAGGTCCCCGCGGACGGTCCGCGCGAGCCGGCTTCGAGCGCCGACGCCGCGGACGCCTCGGTCTCCGGCGCCGCACCGGAGCGCGCCGCCGGCATGCCGCTTCCCGGGGCGGCCTTCTCCAGGGCCGCGTACAGGTCGGCGGGGCGCACCGGCTTGCTGACGTAGTCGTCCATCCCGGCTTCGAGGCACCGCTCGCGATCGCCTTTCATGGCGTGCGCGGTCATCGCGACGATGGGCACGTGCCCGCCGTGCGTCCGCTCCCGTTCGCGGATGGCGGCGGTGGCGTCGAGCCCGCCCATCTCCGGCATCTGCAGGTCCATGAAGATCACATCCACCTGCTCGCGGGAGAAGAGGTCCAGCGCCTCGCGGCCGTTGGCCGCCAGCAGCACCTCGCAGCCGCGCTTCTCGAGCAGGCCGGTGGCGACGCGTCGGTTGACGGCGTTGTCCTCCGCCAGGAGCACGCGGACCCGGCGGCGCTCCTCGCGCAGCGAGTGGCGTGTCACCAGCGGCGCGGCCGCGTCCTGGCTGCGTCCCGGGTCGAGCACGGTCATCAGGGCGTCGAGCAGGTCGGACTGGTTCACCGGCTTGGTGATGTAGCCGTGGATGCCGATCTCGCGGCAGCGGGCGGCGTCGCCGCGGCGTCCCGCGGAGGTCAGGAGCAGGATGGCCGTGCGTCCCTCCGGGTCTTCGCTCCGCAGCCGCTCCGCCGTCTCGAACCCGTCCATCGCCGGCATGTTGACGTCGAGCAGGGCGACGCGGAACGGATCGCCCTTGGCGCGCGCCTCGGCGGCGGCGAGAAGCGCCGTTCCTCCCGACGCGAGCGCCAGCGGACGCAGGCCCCACTGCGTCAGGATCTCCTCGAGGATCCAGCGATTGGTCCGGTTGTCGTCGGCGACGAGCACCCTGACGCCTTTGAGGCTGACGGCGGTCTCCGGCTCGAGGAGCCCGGCGCGCCCCTCCTGCAGGTTGAAGCGCGCGGTGAAGTGGAAGACGCTGCCGTTCCCGGCGGTGCTCGCGACCCACAGCCGTCCGCCCATGAGGTGGACCAGCTTCTGCGAGATGGTCAGACCGAGGCCGGTGCCGCCGTAGCGCCGCGTGGTCGAGCCGTCCGCCTGGGTGAAGGCCTCGAAGATGGTCTGCTGCTTCTCGGCCGGGATGCCGATGCCGGTGTCCTGCACGGAGAAGTGCAGCACCACTTCGCCGGCGTCGGTGCGCTCGGGCTCGACCCGCACCACCACCTCGCCCGACTCGGTGAACTTGATGGCGTTGCCGACCAGGTTCATCACCACCTGGCGCAGCCGGCTCGGGTCGCCGACCAGCGCGTCGGGAGCGCCGGCGCCGACGTGACAGGCGAGCTCCAGCCCCTTCGACTGCGCCCGGAACGCCAGCCCCTTCATGGTCTCGCCGAGGCTGTCGCGCAGCCGGAACGGGATGGGGTCGAGGTCGAGGCGGCCCGCCTCGATCTTGGAGAAGTCCAGGATGTCGTTGATGACCGCCAGCAGCGCCTCGCCGGAGGTGTGGACCAGATCGAGGTACTCGCGCTGCTCGGTGTTGAGTTCGCTGTCGCGCAGGAGCTCGGTCATGCCGATGACGCCGTTGAGCGGGGTGCGGATCTCGTGGCTCATGTTCGCCAGGAACTCGCTCTTGGCGCGGCTGGCGGATTCGGCCGCCTCCTTCGCCTTCTGCAGCTCCACCTGCGCCCGCTTGCGGTCGGTCGCGTCCTCGACGACGTAGCAGAACTGCACGCGCCCGGCGGCGCCGGGAATGCGGCAGACGGTGGCGGAGAGCCAGCGCGCCTCGGGACCCGACCCGTGCGCGTACTCGAAGCGCACCGGCCGGCCGCTCTTCGCCGCCTCGGTGTAGCGCGCCCGCCACATCAGCAGCGCGTCCCTCGGCACGCCCATCTCGCTCGCCCGGCGGCCGCGCATCCCGTCGGGGGCGCGCCCGAAGAAGGCGGCCGAGGAGGGGTTGTCCGAGAGATGCACGATGTCGTCGGCGGTCGTCTCGACCACCCCCATCATCAGCGGCGTGCTGTCGTAGAAGGATCGGAGCACCATCTCGCTCTCGCGCAGCTCGCGGGTGCGCTCCTGGACGCGCACCTCGAGGGCGTCGTGCGCGGTCTTGAGCGCCTCGTCCCGCTTCTGGATCTGGGCCAGCATCTCGTTGAACGCGTCGATGCACAGCCCGACCTCGTCCTGGCCCATGCGCTCGGCGCGGACCGCGAAGTTCTTGTCCTCGGCGACCTGGCGCGCCGTCGTCGCCAGCGCGCCGATCGGCCCGGTGATGAAACCCTGCAGCCGGGAGCTCAAAAGGAGCGCCAGTCCCGCGGCGACCACCAGCACGGAGGCCGCCACGGCGGCGTAGCGCTGCATCCGCGCCTCCATCTCCTCGAGGTCGGCCTCGATCCACAGCGTGCCGAGGCGATCCCCTTCGAGATAGACCGGGCGCGTCAAGCTGAGGCGCCCGCCGCCCCAGACCGGATCCCCGAGCGCCGGCGGCGAGCCGGGGACCGGGGTGCCGCGGCCGAGACGGCGGTACGAGGCGACCAGCCGACCGTCGTTGCCGTAAAGGGCGGCGGCGGTGATCGGCCGCTGCGCCTGCAGGGTCGAGAGGGTCTCGGAGGCCGCCTTGGCGTCGTGGAAGGCGAGCGCGGCGTTGGTGTTGGCGCCGAGGAACTCCGCGAGCGTGGTGATCTCGCGCTCCATGCCGGCGCGCGCCGTCACCCACTCGTAGGCGACGAACAGGCCGCACGTGACGACCAGCGCGGCGCCCGTGGTGAACAGGACGATGAGCGTCAGCTTCTGGGCGATGGAGCGATCGTGGAAGCGCTTCACTTGCGCCCCTCCGACGCCGGCC
Organism: Candidatus Polarisedimenticolia bacterium; assembly: GCA_036005805.1. GTDB lineage: Bacteria > Acidobacteriota > Polarisedimenticolia > Gp22-AA2 > Gp22-AA2 > DASRAU01. Next base: position 21,970 of record DASYQE010000147.1, read on the forward strand.
GCACGCCGCCGACCACCTGCCCGAGCCGCAGGATCTTGCTGCTGATGGAGATCCCGGCCTTCTCGGCCGACTGCATGTTGACCTCGAACTGCACGAGGGTGTCGCTCAGGTGCAGGCCGAGGATGCCGCCGCGCGCGGCGAAGTCCCCGCGTTCGCCGATGGTCAGGATGCTCGACGTGCCCACCTGGTCGAGCAGCGCCTTGATGCGCACCGGGTCCGGATCGCTGACGTAGAGGATCTGGCACTCGAGGGCGCGGCGCGGGTCGGTCACCCGCACGGTGCGGATCGGCCGCTCGTGCACCTTCTTGCCGCGCAGCGCCTGGGCGATGGCGTCGGCGACCGAGTCCGAGCCGACGATGCCGAACGTCAGCGGGGCGGAGGGGCTGGCGAACGCCCCTTCCGGCCAGTCCACGAACTTGGCGACCGTGTAGACGAAGTCGGCCTTGATCTGGTACTCGACCGACGGAGGCAGGGTCGCTTCGGGAACGGTCTGAACCGCCGCCGCCTGGGTCGCGGCCGGCGGCGCCGCGGCCGCCACATCGAACAGAAGTCCGGCGGCGAGCAGAAAGACGCACACCGCCGCCTGGTCGCGGCGGCGCACCCGTGGCATGGGGTGACGCTCCCCTTCCAACGACAACCCGGACCCCTCCCCGATCCGGGTCGACGATACACCCCGGACGGCTCGCGCAATATATGGTCCGGGTGCGGGGGGATCCACCGCGCCGGGAACCTTTCGTCAATTCCCTGGCGCGGGTTCCGCTGGGGTGGATGCGGCGAGAATTTCCCGGAAAAGGCGGATGGAGCCGACGCCGTAGCCGGCGTAGTGGTTGTTGAAGTACCCGTGGACCGTCCGCTCCCCGGCTGAAAGCGTCCGGACCGCCGCCGCCCAGCGGCGCATCTCCACGGTCCGGTCGAGGATCAGCTTGTCCCACACCTTGGTGCGCTTTTCGATCTCCACCCGGTCCCCGAGCCAGCGGATGTAGGAGAACGGCGCGGTGCGCGCCACCGGACGCTTCATCAGCTGGTCGATGGTCGGGAACCACGGGTGGTCGATGAAGGCCAGCGCAATCCCCTGCCGCCGCAGCAGATCGAACAGGCGGTCTCCCAGGAACGACTTGTTGCGCACCTCGACCGCGAAGCGCATGTCCGGTGGAAGCGCCGGGAGGAAACGCTCCAGGCGTTCGAGGAAGGGCTTGGGATCCGGCAGCTCCGCCTGGCGGAAGTAGCGGAACTGCAGGAGCAGCGGCCCGAGGCGGTCCCCCAGCCGCCGCATCACCTTGAGGAACGCCGTCGTCTCGTCGAGACAGCCTTCGAGGAGCTTCTCGTGGGTGATCACCTGGGGGACCTTCGCCGCGAACAGGAATCCCGGCGGCGTCCGGTCGCGCCAGGCGTCCACGGTCCGCTCTTCGGGAATGCGGTAGAAGGTCGCGTCCACCTCGACGGTGTCGAACTCGCGCGCGTAGTGCTCCAGCCAGCGCGCCGCCGGCAACCCCTTCGGATAGAACGGCCCTTCCCACCCCGCCGCGGTCCAGGATGAGGCGCCCAGCCGAATCCCAGTCATGCCGAGGCGCCCAGCCGGATTCCGCTCACGACTCCGCGAGGGCGCGGACGAGGGCGCGGCAGAAGGCCGGCAGGTCGTCCGGCTTGCGCGAGGTGATCAGATTGCGGTCGATGACCACCTCCTGGTCGACGAACTGCGCGCCGGCGTGGATCAGATCGTCCTTGATGGCCTGGAAGGCGGTCACCTTGCGGCCGCGCACGATGTCGGCGGAGGCGAGCACCCAGCCGGCATGGCAGATCGCCGCGACGACGCCGCCCTGCGCGTCGATCTCCTTCACCAGCCGCAGCACGCCCGGATCCTGGCGCAGGCGATCGGGCGCCCAGCCCCCGGGGACGACGATCCCCTTGAAGTCGGCGGCGCGCGCGTCGGCGGCCTTCAGCTGGGCCGCGACCGGGTAGCCGTGCTTCGAGGCGTACTTCTCCGCTCCGGTCCCCACGGTGACCGTCTCGTAGCCCTCTTCGCGCAGCCGGTACAACGGCACCCACACCTCCATGTCCTGGTAGTCGTTCTCGACCAGGACGGCCACTTTTCCCTTGCTCATGGGTCCCTCCTCAGGCCCCGACGGGCTTCGCCGCCGAACGTCCCGATTGTTCGGGGATTGGACGTCCTTCGAAACTGCGGACCGCGGTCTTCATCTCCTCGTCGAGCGGACGGCTCGTCCCGTGCTCGTAGTCGAACATGGCCTGCACCGTGCGCCCGAGGGCGAGGGTGCGGCCGCTCTTGCGGTCGACGAGGAGGTAATCCATGCTGAACGAGCGCCTGCCGAAGGACGCGACCCGCACGTGGCAGACGACCTCGTCCTGGAGGGTGACGGGACTCTTGAAGTCGATCTCGGCGCGGGCCACGACGTAGGTGCGGAGGCGCGTCCATTCCCCCTCTCCCATCGTCTTCCAGTAGCGGGCCCGCGCCACCTCGAAGTAGGTCAGGTAGACCGCGTTGTTGACGTGCGCCATCCCGTCCAGGTCGCGGAAGCGGACCTCGATCGGCGCCGCGACGCGGAACTCCTCCGGAGCGGGACCTTGGCCCGTCGCGCCGCCGGCCGCCGTGGACGGATCCCCGCCGCTCACCACATCGCCGCCCCACCGTCGAGGTTGATCGCCTGGCCGGTGATCCCCGCCCCCGCATCCGAGGCGAGGAAGACCGCCAGCGCCGCGACCTCGTCCGGCTGGATGAAGCGTCCCAGCGGCACGCGCTGCTCGGCGCGGCGGCGGAACTCCTCCGGCGTGATGCCCTCGCGGCTCGCCCCCGCCGCGACACCGGCGCGCGCCATGTCGGTCTCGACCCAGCCCGGGCACAGCGCGTTGACGGTGATCTTCCGCGGGGCCAGCTCGAGCGCCAGCGCCTTGGTCAGCCCGATGACGCCGTGCTTGCTGGCGCAGTAGGCGCCGTAGCCGGGCACCCCGAACTTCCCGAGCACCGAGGAGAGGTTGAGGATGCGGCCGCGGCCGTCCTCCGGCATGTGCGGCACCGCTTCGCGGATGCAGGAGAAGGACCCGGTCAGGTTGACGTCGAGGATCTGCTTCCAGCGCGCTTCGGCGTCGTCGTGGCCCTCCGGTGACGGCGTCGCCGGCGTGATGCCGGAAAGACCGGCGTTGTTGACCAGGATGTCCACCCGGTCCCACACCTCGATGACGTTGCCGATGAGCACCTCGACCTCGTCGCGGTCGGTGACGTCGCAGCGGAACGGCACGATGCGGTGGTCCCCCTTGTTCATCTCCATGGCGACCGTCTGCAGCGTCTTGGCGTTGCGCGAGGCGATCGCGACCTTGGCCCCTTCGCGGTAGAAGCGCTCCGCGATGGCGCGGCCGATGCCGCTGCCTCCTCCGGTGATCACCGCCACCCTGCCTTCGAGAACCATCCCTCCCCCTTTCGTCTGTGGTTTCAGTCCTGCCGCTCGGCGACGGAACGCACGCGTCCCGCCAGGTACTCGCGCAGCGCGTCGGTCGTGCTGCGGAACGCCAGCTCACCCCACGGGATGGCCGCATCCGGAAACACCTGCGCCTCCAGCGTCTCGAGCCCGCCTCGCGTCAGCGCGCCGCCGACCACCTCGGCCGCGAAGACCACGACGATGACCGGCCGCCCCGGGTAGGAGTACGCGTTGACGAGCCCGGTGAGCCGGATCTCCAGCCCCACCTCCTCACGCGCTTCGCGCACCGCCGCCTCCTCGAGCGACTCGCCGCGGTCGACGTAACCTCCCGGGTAGACCCACAGGCCGTATCCCGGCTCGATGCCGCGGCGCGCCAGGACGATGCCGCCGTCCATCCGGCAAATCGCCCCGGCGGCGACCTTCGGGTCGAGATAGAAGACGAAGTTGCAGGCGCTGCAGACCAGGCGCGGCGGGTCGTGCGCGAACACCACCCGCGGCACGAGCGGCCCGCCGCAGCGCGGGCAGAAGCGGTACGGAACGCTGCCGTCGTCGTGGAACAGCTCGATCGGGCTCATGGCTTCCGGGCGAGCAGGAGCAGGCTCGACCGCTCGAAGCGCAACGCTCCCTCGACGAAGAACGACCGCAGCGTTCCGGGCGGCGCGTCGAGGCGGGACTCCATCAGGGCGCGGGCGCGCGCCTTCGCCTCGGGCGAGGGATGGGGACGATCGATCCACTCGTCGAAATCGACCGTCATCGGGACGAGCCGCTCGCGCGTGATCCGCAGCCCGTCCCGCTCGACGAGGGTGCGCACCTCCGAGGGCGGCAGCGTGCGGGCGTGCGCCCGGTCGCGCAGGCGCTCGATGGTCTCCTGGAGGTCGCGCCCGGGAAGCGACTCGTCGGCGGCCATGTCCTCGTACGCGAAGCGTCCGCCGCGGCGCAGCACGCGCGCCGCTTCGGAGGCGACCGCCGACGGCTCGGGGAAATGGTGGAAGGAGTTGCGGCACACCACGAGGTCGAACGAGGCGTCCTTGAAGGGAAGCCGGACCGCGTCGGCCCGCGCCAGGCGGGCGCCGCTCGACCGGGCCTCGCGCAGCATCGCCGGCGTCAGGTCCACCGCGGCGACCTCGGCGCCGCGCTCCCGGAGTCCCGCCGCCACGATGCCGGGACCGCAGGCGACGTCGAGCGCCGTCTCGCCCGCCGCCACGGCCGCGAAATCGAGAAGACTCCGGAGCCTCTCGGGATCGCGATGGAACGGGCTCTCGGCGAAGGCGCGCGCTTCCGTCTCGAAGCGGCCGACGACGGCGCCGCCATGTTCGTCCTGCAAGCGTCCTCTCCCCGGGAAAGCGCGATTGTAGCGCATGCTAGAATGCCCGCCCCGATGACACGACACGCCTTGACCGTCCCGAACGCGCTCCGGATCGGTGTTCTATCGCTGGGTCTGACGACTTCGGCGGGCTTGACCGCCGAGCCGCCCGCCCGCGCGAAGGCTCCGGCCGCTTCGGTCCAGGCGCCCGCCGCCGCGGTCCCGGACACCAAGGCGGCGCCTGAAGCTTTGCCGGCGCCGGAGGCGTCAAAGGACGTCATCCGGATGCACATCGGCATCCCGGGGACGATCTTTCTCGGGCAGCCGCTCACCGACGTCCTGGCCCATTTCCCCGGCGTGAAGAAGGTTCCCTTCGCGAACCAGCCGCAGGTCGTGCAGCTGCAGATCCCCGAACAGGGGATCTCGGCCCTCGCCATGGGAGAGACGCCCGCATCGATGACCGTCGAGTCGATCGGCTTCAACTTCGCCGAACCCTACGAGGGGGTGCAGCCGGGAGCCAACCGCACCGTGGAGGGAATCGGCGCGGGCTCGAACGTCAACGAGCTCCTCGAGGCCTACGGCAAGCCCGCCGAGTCCGGGCCCGAAGCGCATCGCGCCGGCGTCGCGCCGGTGACGCCGGCTCCGGGGAAGACCGAAGCGCCGGAGCGCATCCGGCACCTGTACCGGAGCGAGGACGGCCAGGTGGCGACCTACTTCATCGTCGAAGGCAGCCGCGTGCTGCGCATGGCGATGAGCCGGCCCGCCTCGGTCCAGCGCTACGTCGTCAGGCCGCCGGCCGGCGGCGCTCCGCCCGCGAAGCCGTGAGCACGAGCATCAGAAGGCACGCGAGCAGGATCGACGCCGAGATCATGTAAGGGGCGCGCGGCGCCCACGCATACACCGGTCCCGCCAGCATCGGCCCCAGGATCCGGCCGAGCGAATCGAACGAGTCCATCACCCCGATCGCCTCTCCCTGGCCGCCGAGATTGCGCTTGGTCAGGAGCGAGGCGTTCGTCGGGCGCATCACCTGGTTGCCGACGCCGCTCAGAGTCAGGGCCGCGGTCATTCCGGCCGCGCCCGCCGCGTGCGGCACCAGCAGGAACCCGGCGGCGTTGATGAGCAGCCCCGCGCGCAGGACGCGCTCCTCCCCCGCGGCATTGATGACCCGTCCCAGGACGAACCCCTGCACGAGGAAGACCGCCGTACCCATGAACAGGAACATCCAGCCCATCTCGCGCGCCCCCATCCCGAGGCGATCGCGCAGCAGGAGCGGGAACGTGGTCTCGAGCGCGGCCATGGCGAACGGCACGGTGAACGCGACGCCGTAGAAGCGCAGCAGCGGGCTGTCGAGCGCCTTCCAGGGAGCCGGCAGGTGGAACCAGGCGCCGTCCGAGCGCGGCGCGGGCTTCTGCAGGCTCTCCGGCAGGAGGATCGTCGCGGCGATGCCGGTGACGATCATCAGCGCCCCCGCGACCAGGAACGGCACCGCGTGCCCGAACTGGGCGAGCGCCCCGCCGATGCCCGGACCGAAGATGAACCCGAGCCCCATGGCCGCCCCCATCGCCCCCATGCCGTGACCGCGGCGTTTCTCGTCGGTCACGTCGGCGACGTAGGCCATCGCCGTGGGCAGCGCCGCCGAGGACATCAGCCCCGAGAACCCGCGCGCCAGATAGAGCGTCGGGAGCTGCCCGCCGGCGCCGAACAGGAGCAGGCCCAGCCCCCCTCCGAACAGCCCCGCGATCAGCACCGGACGCCGGCCGACGCGATCGGACAGCCGCCCCCAGAGCGGCGCGAACAGGAACTGCATCAGCGAGTAGAGCGTGAAGAGGAGCGCGATCTCCATCGACGTGGCGTGCAGCTCCGCCGCCCGGTACGCGATGTTCGGGATGATGATACCGACCCCGAGCATGACCAGGAACAGGGCGCTGAAGAGGATGAGGAGGGCGCGGCGATCCGGCATGGGGCGCGCGGATGATAGGGGGGGCCACGGGGGGTGTCAACAACACCCGCCGCCTCAGCCGGTGTGGCAGACTCGGGGCCATGAGATCGGCGTTCGATGTGGTGGTCGTGGGGGGAGGAGTCATCGGGCTTGGCATCGCGCGGGAGGGTGCGCGGGCGGGGATGTCGGTGTGTCTGCTGGAGCGTGGGGAAACCGGAGGCGAAGCCACCGGGGCGTCGGCGGGGATGCTGGCGGCGCAGCTCGAGGCGCATGAGGCGGCGCCGCTGCGGAGCCTCGCACTGCGCAGCCGCGAGCTCTACCCGGACTTCGTGCGCCAGGTCGAGGCCGAAGCGGACCTGTCGGTCGATCTGCGACGGGAGGGAGCGGTCGTCGTCGCGCTCGACGAGGCCGGGCGGAACGAGCTGGGGCGCCAGGCGCAGGATCAGCACCGGCTGGGTCTCGAGGTCGAGACCTTGTCGCGCGAGGAGTTGCTCCGGCTCGAGCCCGCCGTCTGCCGCGGGGCGATCGGCGGAATCCGGCTGCCGCACGAGCACACCCTCGATCCGCGGCTCCTGGCCGCGGCCCTGCGCCGCGCGGCGGAGCGCGCCGGGGCGGAGATCCGCACCGGCGCCGAGGTGGCCGAGCTTTTGGCCGAGGACGGCGTCGTGCGGGGCGTGCGCACCGCGGATGGGCACGAGGTGCGGGCGCGCGAAGTCGTGGTGGCCGCGGGCGCGTGGTCGGGGGCCCTCGCCGTTCCCGGGATGACGGCGCCGCCGTCCGAGCCGGTGCGCGGCCAGATGCTGTGCTTCCTCGCGCCCGGTCTCCTGCGGCACGTGGTGGCGTCCGAGGACATCTATCTCGTGCCGCGCAGCGACGGCCGGGTGCTGGCGGGAGCGACCATGGAGAAGGCGGGCTTCGATCGCCGCGTGACCGGAGCGGGGCTGGCCCGGCTCTCGGCGGCGGCGCTGCGGCTCGTGCCCGCCCTCGCCGACGCCGTCTTCCACTCCGCCTGGGCGGGGCTGCGCCCCGCGGCTCCGGACGGACTGCCGGCCATCGGCCGCGCTGCGCCCGGTCTGGTCTACGCCTGCGGGCACCTGCGCAACGGCATCGTGCTGGCACCGATCACGGCGGTGATGGTGGGGCGTCTGCTCGGCGGCGGGTCGCTCGACTCGGCGGCGGCGCCGTTCGATCCGAAGCGATTCGCCTGACGGCGGCTATTTCTTGCGCGCCGCCTTCTGGCGCCGCTCGTGCTCGGCGAGGAAGTCGATCTTGAGCTTCTCCACCAGCGCCTCGCGCTTGTCGTAGAGCCGCTTCGGCTTGCGCGGCTTGACGCGCGCCAGGGCATAGGCGGTCATCAGCGGGGCGGCGATGGTCGAGTCGGTGTAGACCACGACCGAGTCGGTCAGCTTGTCGGGATCGACCTTGCCCCACGACACCGCCTCCGAGGGCGTCGCCCCCGACAACCCGCCGGTGTCGGGGCGCGCGTCGGTGATCTGGATGTAGTAGTCGTGACCGCGATCGGTCAGGCCGAGGATCTCCTGGATCTGCGGCTCGGTCTGCAGGACGAAGTTCTTCGGCGATCCGCCGCCCAGCATCAGCAGGCCGCTCTTGCCGTCGCCGTTCTTCGCCGCGTAGACGAGGGCGGCGGTCTCGTTCACGTCGCGGGTGACGTCGACGCGCGGTCCGCAGCCGCGCATCGCCAGCTCGGCGATGTTCATGCCGATCGACGAATCCCCGGGCGACGAGACATAGCACGGGACGCCGGCCTTGTACGCCGCCGTCAGGACGCAGGTCTCTTCGACCCCGAGCTCCTTTTCGCGCGCGGCGAGATATTTCCCGAGCGTGTAGTGCAGCTCGGCGGTGCCCATCTCCTTGGAGAAGGGCTTCTCCGCCATGATGGTGCGCAGGTAGTTGTCGGTGTCGAGCAGGACGTTGTAGTCGAACAGGATGTCGTAGATGCGGATCACCCCTTCGCGGCGCAGCAGCGCGTCGTCGATGGTGTGGGTGCCGCGGTGCAGCGACATCCCGAGGCCGAAGTGGGTGTCGTGGTAGAGGTTCGCGCCGGTCGAGACGATCCAGTCGATGAAGCCGGCACGGATGAGCGGGATGATGCAGGAGCGGCCCACCCCGGCGGGCGTCAGCGCCCCGGAGAGGCTGACGCCGACCGTGACGTCGTCCTTCAGCATCTTCTCGGTGAACAGCCGGCAGGCCTTCTGCAGGCGTCCTCCGTTGTACGCGAGGAAGGTTTCGTCGATGAGGCGATCGACTCTTTCGTCGCCGCGGATCGCCTCGGGCCAGATCCGCTGTCCCGTCAGGAACTCTTTCTTGTGCGCCATGACACGACCCCCAGGAAAGTTCCGTGCATGCGCGCGCCGATGCGGCGCGAATGGCGCGCAGAATATCACGCGCGATTTTCGAATCGCAACGGCCGGACCGGATGAAACGCGGACGTGCTGCGGGATGGAACGGACTGCGGACGGGCGCGGGCGGCGCACGGCGCCGTCAGGCGCGGTGCACTTCCTCCTTGGAGGGCGGCGGGGTCCAGCCGCCGGCGCGGGCCGCGATCACCGCGTCGCGCACGCGCACGAAGGCGACGCGGAAATGGGCGCGCTCCTCGTCCGACATCGGCAGGTTCCGATCGCGCAGGGCCCGGCAGACGTTCCACGCCTGCAGCAGCAGATCGGGATCCCCCTGCGCCGCGGCGGCCCGCTCGTAGGCGTCGATGAGCGCGAGCAGGATGCCCGCAACCTTTGGCTCGGCGTCGCTCGCCCAGCGCAGGCCGTTGATCGCCTCGGACCAGTCCCCCTCCTCGAGCGCGCGCAGTCCTTCGTCGAGCCAGGCGTTGGTCATCGGGCGCGCCGGCCGGCAGGCAGGAGCGGCATCAGGCCGAGAAGGAGGAGCCGCAACCGCACGTGGACTTGGCGTTGGGGTTATTGAAGACGAAGCCGCTCCCCTGCAGCCCGTCGGTGAAGTCGAGCGTCATGCCGTTGAGCACGATGTACGACTTCTTGTCGACGAGGATCTTCACGCCCTGGTCCTCGAAGGTCTTGTCCTCGGCGCCGGCCTCCTTGTCGAACGCCAGGCGGTACGACATCCCCGAGCAGCCGCCCCCCTGCGCTTCGATACGCAGGGCATGTCCCTCGAGCCCTTCCTTCTTCTGGATGACCTGGATCTGCTCCGCCGCCTTCGCGGTGACGTGAATCATGCTCCTGCCTCCTTGGGCCCCCCCGGGGCCGGGTTGTGAACCGATCCGGACTGCACCATCTCCGTTCCTTCCGCCTTCGCCGCCTGGGCCAGCGGCGAGATCTCGCGCAGCCGCACCACCGCCTGCGCCACCCGCTCCACGACCGCATCGACCTCCGCCTCGGTATTGAAGCGTCCGAGCCCGAAGCGCAGCGATGTCTGGGCCATGGTATCGCTCACCCCCATCGCCTTCAGCACGTGCGACGGCTCGCGCTTCTCGGAGGTGCAGGCCGAGCCGGACGACACCGCCACGCCGTCGAGCGCCAGCAGCAGCGCCTCCCCCTCGACGTAGGAGAAGGAGACGTTGAGGTTGTTCGGCAGACGCTGCTCCTGGTCGCCGTTGATGACGAGATCGGTGATGCGATCGAGAAAGCCTTTCTGCAGCCGGTCGCGCAGCCCCGCCAGCCGCTTCGAGTCCCCCGCCATCTCGTTGCGGGCGATCTCGAGCGCCATTCCCAGGCCGACGATGCCGGGGACATTGAGCGTTCCGGGCCTGAGGCCCTTTTCCTGTCCCCCGCCGAAGAGCATCGGCCGCAGCAGCACGCGCGGGTTCTTGCGCCGCACGTAGAGGGCGCCGACCCCTTTCGGCCCGTGGATCTTGTGCGCCGAGATCGAGAGCAGGTCGACCCCGGACTCCAGCACGTCGATCGGGATCTTGCCGATCGCCTGCGCCGCGTCGGTGTGGAAGAGAACGCCGCGCTCCTTGCACAGGGCGCCGATCGCGGCGATCGGCCCGAGCGTTCCCACCTCATTGTTCGCGGCCATGATCGAGACCAGCACAGTCCGGGCCGTGATGGCGGCGCGCACCCGATCCGGATCGACCCGGCCCCGCCCGTCCACCGGCAGGATCGTCACCTCGGCCCCCTGCTCGGCCGCCGCCCTGGCCACGTCGAGGACCGACGGGTGCTCGGTGGCGGCCGTGATCAGGTGATCGCCGCGTTCGGAATGCCCGCGCAGCGCTCCGAGGATCGCCAGGTTGTTCGACTCGGTCGCGCCCGACGTGAACAGGATCTCCTTCGGGTCGGCGTGGATGAGCTTCGCCACCTGGGAGCGCGCCCGCGTCACCGCCTCCTCGGCCCGCCAGCCATAAGGATGAGTCTTCGAGGAGGCGTTGCCGAAGTCGTCCTCGAAGTAGGGGCGCATCGCCGCGACCACCCGCGGGTCCGGCCGCGTCGTGGCGTGACCGTCGAGGTAGATGCCGCGCGTCATGCCCGCACCCTCGCCGGCATGGCGATCCGGACGGGACGGTTCGGCGTGCCGCCGAGGTCGCGTACCGAGGTCGCGGCCAAAAGCGCCGCGATGCGCGCCTGGATCTCCAGGAGCGGCCGCTTCACAGTGCAGGTTCCGTCCTGGTCGCACTTTTCGCCGCACGGGTCGTGGCAGTCGGTCATCGCCAAAGGTCCTTCGATCGCCTCGATCACCTCGCGCAGCGAGATGGTCTGCGCCGGCCGGGCGATGCGGTAGCCGCCCTTGATGCCGTGCGTCGCGGCCACGAGGCCCCGCCGCGCCAGCCGCTGCATCAGCTTGGCCATCAGCGCCGGCGGGATCTTGTGCCCCTGCGCCAGCTCACGAGCGCTGCAACAGCAGCCCTCCGGCAGGAGCGCCAGGTGGCGCATCGCCATTAGGCCGTAGTCGGCCGACTTGGACAATCGAATCATCCGGGTTCTTTTCCGCTCGGAGTTCCGGGCGAGTCCACCGGCATCCCTGCCCGGTCAATATACGACTGAGACGGTCCTAATTCTACCGTCACGCGCGGAAGACAGTCAAGGCATGACACGCGGTAATTTCGTGCACCGATTGAAGTTGACGGAACCAGCAGCCCGCAGTACCTAATTGACAAACGGGTACTCAGGGTCTCGAATCGCTCGTCCCACAGCTCGCCGCTCGTGTCTGGAGGACAGCACCATGACCAGCGCTCACGCCCGGTCTCGCAGCCCGCTCCGTCTCGTCATTCCCGGCCTCGCCTTGACCGCGCTGCTGGCCGTCGCCATCGCCCTGCTCGCGCCGAGCCAGAGCCTCGGAATCGACTGCCCCCCCTGCGCGGACTCGAACCCGTGCACCATCGACACCTGCGACACGACGACCGGGACCTGTACCCACACGCCCTACAGTTGCGAGGACGGCAACCAGTGCACGAGCAATGCCTGCGACGGAACGGGCGGCTGCTTTCCGCCCCACGACCGGAACCGCGAAGAATGCGAGGACGGCAACCTCTGCACCGTCGGCGAGCAATGCCTGCAGTACGAGTGCACCGCAGGCCCCCACTACGGCCCGAGGAACTGCAGCGACGGGAATGCCTGCACGAGCGACGACTGCGATCCCGCCACCGGCTGCCTCCACAGCCCCCGAAGCGGCGGCTGCGACGACGGCAACGCCTGCACCGGGGGTGACCTGTGCGCCAATGGCGCCTGCCAGGCGGGGCCACCCGTCTCCTGTGACGACGGCAATCCCTGCACCGACGACGCCTGCGATCCGGCGATCGGCTGCCGGCACAGCACGAACGATACCGCCGCCTGCGACGACGGGCGGTCCTGCACGATGGACGACGCTTGCCATGCCGGTGTCTGCCGGGGGGCGGGCGTCTGTCCGTGCACCGACGCCGACGCCGACGGATACGCCGACTGCTCCGACGGCTGCGATCCCGGCGCGACCGCCTGCGGCGATTGCGATGACCATCGCGCCGATGTCCATCCCGGAGCGGCGGAGGTCTGCGATCACATGGACAATGACTGCGACACCTCGGTCGACGAAGGAAGCCCGAGGACCTGGAGCAGCGCCTCGTTGAACGACCCCGGCGGTGTGTCCGCCGGCGATGGCTACGGCGCCGCGATCGCCCGCCTCGGCGACGTCACCGGAGACGGCATCGACGACCTCGCGATCGGCGCCCCGAGCACCGACACGCCCTCTGGCGCCGACGCCGGAAGCGTCATCATCCTTTCAGGCGCGGACCAGTCCGTGCATTGTCGCGCCATCGATCCGGCCGGGGTCGCCGGAGACCTGCTCGGGACCTCGGTGGCGGCCCTTCCTGACCTGACCGGAGACGGCGTGCCGGATCTGGTGGCCGGGGCGCCGGGCAAGCCCGCGAGCACCAACACGCCGGGGAAGGTGACGATCCTCTCCGGCGCCGACTGCACCATCGTGCGGTCCTGCAGTGACAGTGTGCAGGTGCAGGCGACGAGCATGCCCCCGGTGTTTGTCGAGTCGTATCGAGACCTGGGAACGACCGTCGCCTCGGCCGGTGACGTGGACGGCGACGGCTTCCCCGACATCCTCGCTGGAGACCCGTCGGCGTTCAACACGCTCCCGGGCGTGACCACCGCCAACCGCAACGGCCGGGTGACCGTCTTCTCGGGAGCCAACTGCACGGTTCTCAGTCGACTCACTCCCCAATCTCCCGTCGTCCCGAACATGACAACTTATTTGGATTTCGCGCAATTCGGCGTGGGCCTCGCCAACCTCGGCGACTGGACGGGCGACGGTATCGACGAGTTCGGGGTCGGTATTCTGGAGTCGGCGATCTCGCCCAACAGTGTGGGAAGCGTGCTGATTTACTCCGGCGCGGACGGCTCCTTCCTGCGGCGGATGATCGATACCGAGCCGGAGGCCCGCCGCGCCAACCTCGGCCTCTCGATCGGCCTCCTGCCCGACATCAACGGCGACGGGACCGCCGATCTGGCCTTGGGAGAGCCGGGCAGCGATCGGGGCCTCGTCGATTCGGGTCATGTCGTGCTGTTCTCGGGCGCGACCGGCCTCATCCTGAATCGCTGCCTGGCCCCCGATGCCGCGGCCGGCGACGGCCTCGGCCGCAGCGTCGTGATCGTCCCCGACCTCGACGGCGACGGATTGGCGGATCTCGCCGCGTCCGCCCCGTACGACGACGTCGGCTCCCTCGCCGACGCCGGCAGCATCGCCCTCTTCTCGAGCGCGGACTGCAGCCTGCTGGCACGCCTGACCGACGGCTCGGGCGCCCGCGCCGGCGCGCATCTCGGCGAGACCGCGCTCGTCCTGGCAGGGAACCTCGTCGGCGACCCGGCCGGGGAGCTGGTCGTCGGCCAGTCGGACAACGCCGGCAGCGTGCCTCATCCGGTGGTCTTCTCGGCCGCGAGCCAGTGCTTCGAGCACTGCGCTCCGGACGATCCGGACAACGACCCGGCCAACCCGGAGACGTGCGATGGCCGGGACAACGACTGCGACGGCGTCGTGGACAACGGAAACCCCGGAGGCGGGATGGACTGCACCACGACCCAACCGGGCGTGTGCGCCCTCGGGACGACCCTCTGTGTCAGTGGATCGCTCGCGTGCCTTCCCCGCATTGCGCCGGCTCCCGAGGTGTGCAACACCCTGGACGACGACTGCAACGGGAGCACGGACGAAGGGGATCCGGGGAACGGCGTGTCGTGCGCCACCAGTCAGCCAGGCGTCTGCGCCGCCGGGAGCACCCACTGTGTCCAGGGGGCGATCGCGTGCACTCCCGTGGCCTCGCCGACCCCGGAGAGCTGCAACGGTCTCGACGACGACTGCAACGGCGCGGTGGACGACATCGACCTGGACGCCGACCAGGTCTCCGACTGCTCGGACAACTGTCCGCAGGCCGGCAACGCGGACCAGGCCGACGCAGACACCGACGGGCTCGGCGACGCCTGCGACAACTGCCCGACGGTCTCGAACCCGGACCAGAACCCCTGCGCCTGCGATGCGGCGCCATGCGGCGTCTCCGGCATCGTCCTGGAATACACATCGAAGGGGGGCGCCATCCTCCGGTGGGCGACGGACGTCGAGTTCGACATCACCGGGTTCAACGTCGTCGCGTACGAGAAGGGAAAGCGCATCGTATTGACACCGTCCCTCGTCCCCTGCCTGGAGTGCGTCACGGGACGGGGAGCCGCGTACGCCGTTCCGATCGCCAAGCACAAGAGCGGCCGCAGCCTGTACGTCGAGCAGGTGAACACGAGCGGACAGGCGCAGTCCTTCGGCCCGGCCACGAGGATTCGTTAGCAGGAGGAACCGGGACCGGGGCGAGTCTCTCCCCGGCCCCTGGTCGCGACACCGATCGCTCTCAAGGAGGGACCGTCATGGCTGCCTTGATGCCCCGCTCCATCACGTCCGGCAGGTCTCGCTTCAGTCTGGCCCTCACCTGCAGTGTCCTCTTCTTCATCGCCGGCGGCTCGGCGACCTTCGCCGTGGACTGCCCCCCCTGCGACGACGGCAACGGCTGCACCGTCGACACCTGCGACACGACCACCGGGACCTGCCAGCACGCCTTCTGCCCGGACGATGGCAATCCCTGCACCCTCGAGCAATGCCTCTCCGGATCGTGCGTCGGCGTTCCCAATTCGCGCGCCCACTGCGAGGACGGCAACGTCTGCACGCTGTTCGACGAATGCGTCGGAACGACGTGCACCGCCGGAACCCAGACGATGAACTGCGACGACGGAAACCCCTGCACCGCCGACTCCTGCAACCCGACCACCGGATGCGATCACTTTCTGATCAACTGCAACGACGGCAACCCGTGCACCGACGACATCTGCGGAGGGTTTCCAGGCGCCCCGCCTCAATGCATCCATCTCGCCAACTCATCGGCGTCGTGCGACGACGGCCGCGCCTGCTCGCAGGACGATCACTGCGTCTCAGGCGTGTGTACGGGAACGGGGTGTCCCTGCGAGGACCGGGACGGCGATGGCTTCGCGGCCTGCACCGCCACCTGCGATCCCACCGGGCTCGTGTGTGGCGACTGCGCCGACAGCGACGCCGCAATCCACCCTGGAGCCGAGGACGTCTGCGACGGACGGGACAACGACTGTGACGGGATCGTGGACGACCCGGCCGGGACGGATGTGGATGGTGACGGCATCGGCGACTGGTGCGACAACTGCCCGACCATCCCGAACCCAAACCAGGACGTCTGTGCCTGCTCCATCTGCGGCATCACGAACATCGTGGTGAATCGCGGCGAACAGGGAGGCGGCATCGTCCGGTGGCTGACCGACCATGAGATTGGCGTCCACGGATTCTTCGTCGTCCGATACGAGAAGGGTCAACGCATCCAGCTGACACCGGCCATGATCCCCTGCGAGCAGTGCGAGACGGGGCTGGGGGCTCTCTATGCCGTGCCGATCGCGAAGCACAAGAGCGCGCAGGACATCTACGTCGAGCAGGTGAATACCAACGGCACGACCTCGTCGTACGGCCCGGCCGTCAAGAACTTCTAGACCGGGAACGTCAAACGCTGGCAGGAGCGGCCCCGGGGACGACGACGGCGTCGGCGGAGCGCGCCGATCGGGCGCTCAGGCCGTCGCCTGCCTCGTGTGGCGCTTGGCGTGGTACGACGAGCGGACGAGCGGCCCCGCCTCGACGTGCCTGAAACCGACCGCCATCGCTTCCTCGCGGATGGCGGCGAACTCGTCGGGCGGGACGTAGCGGACCACCGGCAGGTGCTTCAGGGTCGGGCGCAGGTACTGGCCGATCGTGAGGATCTCGACGCCGGCGTCGCGCGCCGCGGCGAAGGTCTCGAGCAGCTCCTCGCGCCGCTCGCCGAGGCCGAGCATCAGGCCGGTCTTGATCAGCGGCCGCTCCGGCGTGCCTGGAGCGTCCACGCTGGCGCCCTCGACGGCGTCGCGCCGGTCGGCCGCTTCGCGCAAAAGCGCGATGGAGCGCTCGAACTTCGATCCCGGGCGGGCGTCCGGATAGAGCCGCGGCACCGTCTCGAGGTTGTGGCTGAAAACGACCGGTCCCGCGGGGAGGATGCGATCGACGGCGTCCGGAACGCCGCGGAAATCGGGCGTGAGCACCTCGACGCCGCAGCCGGGGTTGCGCTCGCGCACGGCCCGGATGACCGCGGCGAAATGATCTGCGCCGCCGTCCGGCAGGTCGTCCCGATCGACCGAGGTGACGACCGCGTGCTCGAGCCCGAGCCGCGCCACCGCCTCGGCCAGGTGCGCCGGCTCCTCCGGGTCGACGCCCTGGGGCCGGCCGGTGGTGACGGCGCAGAAGCCGCAGCGCCGGGTGCAGATCTCCCCGAGGATCATGAAGGTGGCCGTGCGGTCCCCCCAGCATTCGTAGATGTTGGGGCAGCGCGCCTCTTCGCAGACCGTGTTGAGGCGCAGGCCGCGCATCAGGCCGCGGACCTCCTGGTACTCCGTGCCGGTGGAGAGACGGATGCGCAGCCACGGCGGCTTCGGCTCGCGCACTTCCGTGCCGCAGGACATCAGTGCCCCTCCGGAACGGCGGCCCCGTCGAGCGCCACCTCGCGGCCGAAGATCGAGGCGAACTCGGGGACGAAGCGGCGCGCGACCTCCTCGAGGTCGACCGGCCGGCCGAGCAGGCGCTGCATCGAGGTGACGCCGCGCGTGCGCAGGCCGCACGGCACGATGAGCGAGAAGGCGTCGAGGTCGGTCGTCACGTTGAGCGCGAAGCCGTGCGTCGTGACCCAGCGCGACAGGTGCACGCCGATGGCGGCGATCTTCGCGTCCCCCACCCAGACACCGGTCGCGCCCGCCGAGCGGCCGGCCGTGAGGCCGTAGGTCGCGAGCATCCGGATCAGCGCCTCCTCGAGGTCGCGCAGGAACCGGTCGACGTCGCGGCGGTCGGGGTTGAGGTCGAGGATCGGGTAGCCGACGAGCTGGCCGGGGCCGTGATACGTCACCTGGCCGCCGCGATTCGTCTTCTCGACCGTCACGCCGAGGGCCGCCAGCCGCTCGGCCCCGGCAAGGACGTCCGCCTCCGCGGCGTTGCGGCCGAGGGTGATGACCGGCGGGTGTTCGAGCAGGAGCAGGGTCTCGTCGGCCCTCGTCCCGGCGAACTGCGCGTCCTTCAGGGCGCGCGACGCGCGCTCCTGCAGGGCCAGCGCCTCGCCGTACTCGATGCGGCCGAGCCAGCGCGCCTCGCAAAGGCGCCTCGCCGCGCGCGGCAGGGCGCGGGACGGAGGCTCGAAGTGCGGGGCGGTCGAGGCCACGACTCAGGCGATGTCGGGGAAACGCGCTTCCTGGAGCGTTTCCTTCACGTGCGACATGAACTGGGCACCGATCGCGCCGTCGATCAGGCGGTGGTCGAACGACAGCGTCATGTAGCAGACATAGTGGATGGCGATGGCGTCGTCCACCACCACCGGCCGCTTGTCGATCGAGCCGACCCCCATGATCGCCACCTGGGGCTGGTTGATGATCGGCGTCCCGAAGAGGGAGCCGAACCCTCCGGGGTTGGTGATGGTGAAGGTTCCCCCCTGCACCTCGTCCGGGGAGAGCTTCTTGCTCCGGGCGCGGTCGGCGAGATCGCGCACCGCCTTGGCGATTCCCGAAAGGCTGAGGTCGCCGGCGTTCCGGATCACCGGAACGATGAGCCCCCAGTCGAGCGCCACGGCGATGCCGATGTTGAGGTCCTTCTTGTAGACGATGTTGTCGCCGTCGATCGAGGAGTTGACGATCGGGAAGGCCTGGAGGGCCTCGACCGCGGCCCGCACCATGAACGCGGTCACGGTGAGGGGTGCGCCGTTGCGCTCCTCGAACGCCGCCTTGTGCTTCGCCCGCAGCTTCATCGTCGCCTGCATGTCGACTTCGGTCACCTGCGTGACGTGCGCCGAGGTCTGCTTCGACAGGATCATGTGCTCGGCGATTTTCTTGCGCATGTTCGTCATCGGGACGATGTTGACGCGCTCGCCCGGGGCGTACGCCGGCATGTGCGCCACCGGTCCGGGGGCGCGCATCGGTGCCGCAGCACCGGACGCCGCGCCGCCGGAGTCGATCGCCGACAGGATGTCCTTCTTGGTCACGCGTCCGCCGGAGCCGGTGCCCTGGAGGCGGCTGATGTCGACGTTCTGCTCCTCGGCGATCTTGCGGACCACAGGAGAAGAGCGCACACGGCGGATCTCCTCCTCGGAGGCGCCGCCCGCGGCCATCGCGGACGCCTTGGGGAACTCGGGCTTGCCGGACGACGCCGGCGCCGCCGCCTGGGCCGGTCGCGGCGCCGCCTGCGGTTGCGGCCCGGGCTGGAGCGCCTGGGACGCAGCCTTGGCGGTCGGAGCGCCATCGGCCTGAGCCGCTGGCGCCTTCGCGGGAGCCGCGGGGGCCTCTTGCGCCGGAGCCTCCTTCGCCGGAGCCGGCGCGGCCTGAGACGCGGTCGCCGCCGCTCCGCCGTCGGTCTCGATGAGGGCCACGACGGTGTTGATCGGCACCGTCTGCCCCTCCTGCACCTTCACCTCCGCCAGCACGCCGGCCGAGGGCGACGGGATCTCGGCGTCCACCTTGTCGGTGGAGATCTCGAAGATGGGCTCGTCCCGGGCGACCTTCTCCCCCGGCTTCTTGAGCCACTTCGTCAGCGTCCCTTCGGCGATGCTCTCCCCCATCTGGGGCATGATGACGTCCACACGCATCCTTGACTCCTTGTCGCGGCCGAGCTCAGGGCCCTTTTGTGTCGAGGCTCAGTAGGCTACCAACTTGCGGGCAGCGTCTGCAATCTTGACGGCGTTGGGCAGAAAAAAGTCCTCGAGCGGCGCGCTGTACGGGACCGGCGTGTCGGGGGCCGTCACCCGCAGCACCGGGCCGTCGAGATGGTCGAACGCCTCCTCGTTGATCGTCGCGGCGATCTCCCCGGCGATGCCGCCGGTGCGCGTGTCCTCGTGCACCACCATCACCTTGCCGGTCTTGCGCGCGCTCGCGACGATGGTCTCACGGTCCAGCGGCAGGAGCGAGCGCAGGTCGATGATCTCCGCCTTGGCGCCCCGTTCCTTCTCGAGGGTCGCGGCCGCCTCCAGGCACGGGTAGAGCATCGCGCCGTAGGTGACGATGGTCAGGTCGGTTCCCTCCCGGCGGACGGCGGCACAGCCGAGCGGGACGATGTAATCGTCCTTCGGCAGGTCCTCCTTGATGCGGCGGTAGAGGAACTTGTGCTCGAAGTAGAGCACCGGGTCGTCGTCGCGAATCGCGGCCTTGAGCAGGCCCTTCGCGTCGTAAGCGGTCGAAGGCTCGACCATCTTCAGGCCGGGCGTGTTCAGGAAGAACGACTCCGGATTGAGTGAGTGGAACGGCCCGCCGCCGACGCCGCCGCCGGAGGGGCCGCGCACGACGATGGGCGCGGCGGCACCGTTGCGGTAGCGGCTCGTCGCGGCGAAGTTGGTCAGCATGTCGAAGCAGCAGGCGATGAAGTCGATGAACTGGATCTCGCACACCGGCCGCATGCCCATGTAGGACGCGCCGATCGCCGAGCCGACGATCGCCGCCTCGGAGATCGGCGTGTCGATCACGCGCTTCTCGCCGAACTTGTCGATCAGTCCCTCGGTGACCTTGAAGGCGCCGCCATACGCGCCCACGTCTTCCCCGATGACAAACACCCGCTCGTCACGGCCCATTTCGTCGAACAGCGCCTGCCGGATGGCTTCGAGGTAAGTGATGACGGCCATATCATCCTTCCGCCTAAAGGCGGAAGCTACCGGTTTGGATGGGAAGTCGCAGCGTTTCCATATGGAGCACCTGTAGCTTCCGCCTTTAGGCGGAAGAACCTGTTTCAGGCGGAAGATCCTTTCGACGCGAACGGCGACGCGACCAACTCCACTCGCGGCACCGCAAAATCGTCGCCCGCGTAGACGCCGCGCGCGACGGTCGACGGGTCGGGCATCGGTTCGTCGACGGCGAGATCCGCCTCCTTCGCCGCGTATTCCTTCGTCATCCGGTCGATATCCGCGAAGTCCTGCTCGCTGGCGGTATGCCGCTCTTCGATCAGGGCCTTCCTGAACCGCTCGAGCGGATCCTTCGCCGCCCACGCGTCCAGGACGGCTTTCGGCACGTAGCGGGCATCGTCATGCTGGGCGTGGCCCTGCATGCGCATCGTGTCGACGCCGATCAGCTGGGCACCGCCGCCGGCCCTGGCATTGTCAACCATCCGCTTCGCGACGTCGTAGACCGCCAGCATGTCGTTACCGTCGACGAGCTCGTGCGGGATGCCGTACGAGCTGGCGCGTTCATCAATTCGGGTGATGGCCATCTGCTTCGCGATCGGCGTCGAGTACGCGTACTTATTGTCCTCGGCGACGACGACGAGCGGGATCTTCTGCACCGCGGCGAAGTTCATGCCTTCGTGGAAGGCGCCCGTACTCGTGGCGCCGTCGCCGATCCACGCCATGGCGACGCGCGGCTTGCCTCTCATGCCGGCGCCCATCGCGATGCCGGCCGCCACCGGGATCGAATCGCCCAGCATGCTGATCGGTCCCACGATCACGGGCTCGTCCGCATCGGGCTCGGGAAGGTGGACGATGTGGATGTTGAGATCGCGGCCGCGTGAATTGGAGGTGCCCTTCGCCATGTACTGGCGGAAGATTTCGAGTGGCCGCACGCCAACCGTCATCAGCGCGCCCATGTTGCGGATGAGCGGCAGCACCGCGTCCTGCCGCTCGAGCGCGTAGGCGGTTGCGACCGACTCCCCCTCCTGGCCGAGGCTGCGGTACAGCCCGCCGATGACCTGGCTCTGGCGGAAAAGGATGACGAGCCGCTCCTCGACATCACGCGCAAGGCGCGCGAAATAGTACATCTCGAGCAACTGGTTCGAGCTCAGAGCTTCTGACGCCTTCATGGGCCTATCGAGGGGAATTGCCATGTGTGAACAGCTTACGGCTTCCGGCTGGCAGCTACTAGCTGCTAGCTGCTAGCTGCTAGCTGCTAGCTGATAGCTGCTAGCTGACAGCTGATCCCTACGCGTGTATGGCCGCTCCATGCGCAGCATGAGCCGCCTCACCGACAGCCTCCGACATCGTCGGATGCGCGTGGATGGTGCGGATCAGCTCCTCGACCGTGCACTCGAGGCGCAGCGCCAGCGTCGCTTCGGCGACGAGCTCCGTCGACCGCGGGCCGATCATGTGGACGCCGAGGATCTCGTCGTACTTCTTGTCGGCGACGATCTTGACGAAGCCTTCCGTCTCGCCCGCGATCTTCGCGCGCCCGAGCACGCCGAACTTGAACGCGCCGGTGCGCACGTCGAAGCCGCGCTGTTTCGCCTCCGCCTCGGTGAGGCCGACGCTGCCGATCTCCGGATCGCAGTAGGTGCAGCCGGGCACGTGGCCGTAGTTGATCGGGCGGAACTCGTGGCCCGCGATCCGCTCGGCGAGGACGATGCCCTCGGCCGACGACAAGTGCGCCAGCTGCTGGTGCCCCGGCTTGTCGAAGGTGATGACCGGGACGAAGGTGACGAGCGCCAAGGCCGGCGCCAACGGGGTCGACATCGAAGCGCAGGGCGGCGACGGGAAAATCACCAGGCTGAGCGTCGAATGCCTCCTGGTGGCGACCGGGCGCGGCCCGGTGACGAACGGCTTGGGCGCGGAGGACGCGGGCCTAGTCATGGACCGCGGCTACGTCAAGGTCGACGCGGAGTACCGCACCAGCGTTCCCGGCATTTCGGCC
>DASYQE010000148.1:0-6627 GCA_036005805.1 Candidatus Polarisedimenticolia bacterium
GCGCCGGAAGTCGAGCCACGAGGCCTCCCACGCGTCGGAGTAGAGCAGCGGCGGCAGGAACACGGCGAGGACGATCGCAGGCTGGATCTGCGGCTTCGGCAGGCGCGGCAGGATCGACCAGGCGACTCCGGCGAGGGCGAACAGCACGGGGGCCGGGACGGAGATCTTCTCCGCCAGCCATGACATCGCGCCGATGGCGGCGAGCAGCAGGACGACGGTGACGAGGATTTCCATCGCCGACGGAGTATGCCCGATCGTGGAGCCTCAGTGGACCGGCAGCCGCTTCGGGGTCAGGATGCCGTGCGCGTGCTCAAGGGGAAAGCGCGATCGTTCCGCTCCCCTGACCCACGTCAGTCCGTCGGCTTGACGGGACGGGGCTCGACGTTGGTCAGGCGCTGGGTGCCGCTGTCGATGACCAGGGTGCGGGCGACCATGCGACCCGGTTCAGGCAGATCCACGCCCGTGGCGCTGACGAGGGTTCCCTCGCCGTAACGCTCACCGGTCTTGAGGCGGAGCTCGACAATGTTGACGATCGGGCTCGCGTCGGCCGGCGTCCCCCGCTTCGGAGCGAACAGTCGCCCGGTCGTGACCAGGCGGACGACCCTCTCTTCCGAGGTCGTCCAGGTGGTCGCGCTGCGAATCGTCCACGCCATGTCCGAGTCGAGCTGCAGTTCGCCGACGTCGGATTTCTCCAGCTCGGCGACGAGCGCCAGCGTCCCGCCCGATTTCAGCGCCGCCGACTGCTTGAGGTTCTCGTCGTCGGTCGAAAGGCGGAGCAGCTTCATCGACAGGAAGGCGGAGTTGGTGGTCGACCGGCCCCCCTTCGCGGGGTTGGGGAAGGTGCCCACCGCGTTGGGCGCGGACGAGGGGGCGCCACCCGTGGTGCCCGTGCCGATCGCCGTCCCATCTCCGATGGCGACTCCGCCGCCGGAGCCGTCGGCCATCCCGGAGATCTTGACCGTCCCCGGCGGCTGCTGGTCGAGAATCATCAGGGTGGCGCGATACGCGGCCGGCAGCGTCAGTTCCACCGGTCCGGGCGCATCCTTCGCGGAGGAGATGGCCGGCCCCGCCAACGCGAGCACCGCCGAAACGAGGAAGAGCATCGACCCTGGTCTGCGCCGCATGGAGGCCTCCGCCGGGAAACAACGTGACACGAAGCATACGCCCCCCCGGGCGCGGCGGCACCGGCGGGCGCTTATTTCACCCCTGTGACCATCACGACGTCCTGGGTGGAATTGCCGTAGGCGAAGTAGAGGATCGGCTCGTCCGGGGCCCACAGGTGCCCCGTCACCCGGCCGCTCTTGAACTCGGTGATGAGTGTCGGCTGCCCGGATCCGGTCTTCAGCATCCACAGGCTGTCGCGCGGGCCGACGCGCCGGTGCAGGACCAGGCGCGAGCCGTCCGGCGCCCAGGTGTAGTCGAGGACCTGCCCGTCGGTGAACGAAGTGACAGGCTGCGGCTCCCCATCCGGCAGCGGCTTGCGCCACAGGTTCCAGCCGTGGTTGCGGTCGACGTAGGTGATGGAGGCGCCGTCGGGAGACCATTGCTCGGTCGCCGCTCCCGGCGGGAGCAGGAAAGAAGCCTCTTCGCGGCCGCTCTCCACATCCATCACGTGGCGACGCGGGAAGAATCGCCCCTGCACCTGCTCGAGCGTCGCGTGCAGGACCTTCCGGCCGTCCCAGGAGAACAGGGCTCCCTCTCCCGTGAACGCCGCTCCCAGCCGTCGCGGCTCTCCTCCTTCGATCTTCCGCACCAGCACGGAACGCTGCGGGTCGTCCCAGGGCGAATACGCAAAATAGTCGCCCCGGGGCGAGACGGAGACGAGCTGCTCGCCGTTGCCCTCGGTGAGGCGTTTCAGTCCCCCGCCGTCGGGATCCATCCGCCAGACGTGCGCCAGGAGGGGCGACGACTCGTCCACCTGCGTGAAGACCAGCCCCGCGCCCGGGGCGTACTGCATGTTGATGACGAACGCTCCCTGGGAGGTGAGCTGCCGCCGGTTCGACCCGTCGGCCTGCACGCGCCAGACGAACGTCTTGTTGTCGCGCGGAGCGGAAAACGCGACTGCCCCCTGCGGGAGAGCCTGGGCCCCCTGGACGGAGTTGGCGCTGCCGGAGGCGAAGGTGATGGCCTGCGGCTCGGCTTTCGATTCAGGACGCGCGACCCAGAGGTTGTCCACGGTGACCCGCCGGATGGCCGTGGCGGAGCCGTCGACGGCGATCGACAGGTTGGTGTAACCGTCGAGATCGTTCGTCAGCCGCAGCGTTTCCCCCCCCGGCCACGCGACGCGGTGAATCTGGAACGCCCCCCCCGAAGTCGCGACGTCGAGCGCGCTGACGAGGACGCTCCGTCCGTCCGGCCTCCAGCCGATGCTGTTGATCTCGACCCAGTCGGTCGGACCGATCGCCGTCCGCTTTCCCGAGGCGACGTCGAAGGCGTTGAGGACCGTCTTCACCCCCTTCCGGGTGTCCTGCAGACCGGCGACGATCGTCTTCCCGTCGGGAGACCAGGCGGGCGGGCCGGTGACGAGCTCGCCCGTGACCTTGACGAGGGGGTGCTCCTGCATCGTGTCGAGATCGACGATCAGCAGGCTGTCGGCCCCTTCGTTGATCATGCCGCGCCGCACGCAGGCCCTCTTTCCGTCGGGAGAGAAGGTCGGGGCGGAGTCGACGTCGAAAAGGACCTTGCGTGGCGCGCCGCCGAGCGACGGCACCTGGAACAGGGCGTTGTAATTGGGGGAATCGGCGTCGCGATTCAGGTAGTAGAGATAGTCGCCGTCGCGCGAGAAGGCGATCCCCTGGATCTGCTGCTCGCTCTCCGGGACGATGACGACATCGCTGCCGGTGCGCACCTGGCGGACCTTCAGGGAGGCGATGCGATCGGTGAGCGTGACGTAGGCGAGGTAGCGCCCGTCCGCCGAGAGCGCGCTCTCGAGGAGGTCGTCGCGGCTGAGCAGGGGGGTGATGCGCAGGTTCTGCAGAACCCCCGCCTCACCGGCGCCCCCGGTCGCACCGCGGTGCAGGAAGGCGTACAGTCCGAAGCCGGCCCCGGCCAGACCGATGAGGATCGCCGCGATCATCGGGAGGCTGGCCGCGCGCGGCGGGGCGGCCGCAGCCGGACCTGATCCCGACACGGCGGTCCGTCCCGACGGTGTCGAGGTGGAGAGCGTGTCCCATTCCTCCACCGCCTCGCGCAGATCGATGGCCAGGTCCTTCATCGACTGGAAGCGCTGGTCGGGGGATTTGGCGAGGCAGCGACGGACGAGGCGGCGCACCTCCCCCGGCACCTCGGGATTCACCTCCTCGATCGACGGCGGCTTGTCCTTCAGGATGAGGTGCATCACCTCGATGTCCGAGTCGGCGACGAAGGGACGCCGGCGGGTCGCCGCTTCGTAGAGGATGCAGCCGAGCGAAAAGATGTCGGAGCGGTGGTCGACCGACCTCGCCTGCACCTGCTCCGGGGACATGTAGCCGACCGTCCCCATGACGACGCCCGCCCCGGTCGCAACCGCCTGCGTCGGCGCGCTCGTCCGCTCGGCGTCGGTCACGCCGCGCTCGGTCAGCTTGGCGAGGCCGAAGTCGAGCACCTTCGCGAAGCCGTCCTTCGAAATCATGATGTTCCCGGGCTTCAAGTCCCGGTGCACGATGCCGGCGGCGTGCGCCTTGGCGATGCCCTCCGCCGCCTGGGCGAGCCAGCCGAGCAAAGTCCTGAGGTCGGTCTTCTCATGGTGGATCTTCTGGTCGAGGGTCTCGCCCACGACCAGCTCCATGGCGATGTAGTGAACCGGCTCCGCGGCGCCCTCTCCCGCCGCGCCGGCGGTGGCCGTCGCGGGGGCCGACCCTTCGACCGGGCGCGCCGCGACCACGCGGTCGTGGCCGATCTCGTAGATGGTGACGATGTTCGGGTGGTTGAGCGACGACGCCGACTTCGCCTCGGTGACGAAGCGCCGCACCCGCTCGTCGTTCCGGACCAGCCCCGGCGGAAGGATCTTCAGCGCGACGCTGCGGTCGAGCGTCTCGTCGCGGGCGATGTAGACCTCGCCCATGCCGCCGGCGCCCAGCGGGCCGACGATGCGATAGCGGGCGATCCGGTCTTCCGGCTCGAGGGTGCGGGCCACGGGCGCATGATACGGAATTCCCGCACCCGGTGCGATGCGAGCCGGAATCGCAGGTTCTGCGCTAGACTTTGTCCCATCGACCCTTCCTCGGAGAACGTCGCATGCCGGTTTCGGTCCGGAGCCAGGGAGACGTCAGCATCATCGAGATCGACGGGACGTCCGCGCCCGAGGGGCGTGGCACGAACCCGGGGTTCAACGGAGGCCCCCGCGGGTCGGGGAACCTCGGCGACACCATCCGCCGGCTGCTCGATCAGGGGGAGCGGAAGCTCGTTCTCGACATCGGCGAGCTGTCGCTCGACAGCGCCGGCCTCGGCGACCTGATCGCCTGCAAGAAGCGGGCGGCAAAGATGGGGGGGGACATCCTCCTCCTGCGTCCGGCCGGCAAGCTTCGCGGCATGCTGGAGATGCTGTCGCTCACCCGGGTCCTCCGGGTGTACGACGACGAGGCCGAGGCGCTCGCGTCGTTCGAACCCTAGCCGCGGCACTCCGGAGGTCGCGATGCCCGCGCCACGACATCGAGCGCCTATTTGTCGGCTGTCCTTCCTCATGCTTCTTCCCGCGGCGGCCGGCGCCCTCGCGATGATCGGGGCCGGGGTCGCGGCCCCGGAGCCCGAGGTCGCGCCCGTGGTCGCCGCGAAGCTCCCTCCCCCGCCGGTCACCCGGCGCGATGACGTGAAGGAGACGCTGCACGGCGTCACCATCGTCGACCCGTACCGCTGGCTCGAGGATCAGAACGCCCCCGAGACGCGCGCCTGGATCGACGCGCAGAACAAGTACGCGCACTCCCTGCTCGACCCGCTGCCGCTGCGGGGCGCCATCCGGGAACGGCTCACCGCCCTCGCTCGGCAGGATGCGCAGTGGGCCCCGACCGAGCGGGGCGGGCGTTATTTCATCCAGAGGCGCCGCGCCGGGGACGATCTGCCGATCCTCTTCGTGCGCGACGGGATCGACGGCAAGGAATCGGTCCTTCTCGATCCGGCGCCGCTCAGCCCCGATCACACGACCAGCGTGTCGATCGAGGACCTCTCGATGGACGGCGGGACCCTCGCGTACGGCGTCCGCACCGGCGGCGAGGACGAGACCGAGCTGCGCCTGCGGGACACGCGCACCTTCAGGGACCTGCCCGACCGGCTGCCGCGCGCCCTGTATCGCGGCGTGTCCCTGCGCCCCGACGGGAAGGGCTTCTATTACGCGCGGCAGGATCGTGCCACGGGAATCCGCATCCGTTATCACGCCGTGGGGACGCCGATCGAGAAAGACACCGAGGTCTTCGGCGCCGGGTTCGGGCCGACCGACTGGGTCGGCGCCACGGTCTCGGACAACGGTCGCCACCTGCTCCTGTCGGTGGCGCACGGCTGGGCCAGCAGCGAGGTCCATGTCGCCGACCTCGACCCACCGGGATCGCCGCGCCCCATCGTGCGGGGACTCGACGCGCACGTGCAGGCCGCCTTCGCGGGGGATCGGCTCATTGCCCAGACGGACTGGCAGGCTCCGACCGGCCGCATCGTGGAGATCGACCCGGCCCATCCGGAGCCAGAGCACTGGCGCGACATCGCGCCGACCGGCCCGGACGCCATCGAGGGGATGGCGCTGGCCGGCGGCCGGGTGATCGTCCACACGCTGCACGACGTCGCGGCGCGCCTGGACAGCTACTCGCTCGACGGCAAGCGCGAAGGGGGGATCGCCCTGCCGGGTCCGGGGACGGTCGGGAACCTCACCGGCCGCTTCGACTCCGACGAAGTCTTCTTCGACTTCCAGTCCTGCACGACGCCGCCTTCGACGCTGCGCGCGTCGGTCGCGTCGCGCACCACGACCTCCTTCTGGCGGGCGGCGATCCCGTTCGAGCCGGATCGGTACGAGACGAAGCAGGTCTGGTTCGACTCGAAGGACGGGACGAAGGTGCCGATGTTCGTCGTGCACCGGAAAGGGCTGGCGCTCGACGGCCGCGCTCCGGCCCTGCTCTACGGCTACGGCGGCTTCGCCGTCAGCATCACCCCGGCCTTCTCGAGCTCCACCGCCTGGTGGCTGGAGCAGGGCGGGGTCTACGCCGTCGCCAACATCCGGGGGGGGAGCGAGTTCGGCGAAGCCTGGCACAAGGCGGGGATGCTGCAGAACAAGCAGAACGTCTTCGACGACTTCGTCGCCGCGGCCCGGTGGCTCGTCGCGAACCACGTGACCTCGTCGGATCGCCTCGCCATCCGTGGCGCCAGCAACGGCGGACTTTTGATGGGGGCCGTGATGACGCAGCAGCCGGCGCTGTTCCGCGCCGTCCTGTGCGAGTTCCCCGACCTCGACATGCTCGGGTTCTATCGCTTCCCCAACAACAACCCGCCGGCGCTCCTGGAGTACGGCGACGCCTCGAAGCCGGACCAGTTCAAGTACCTGCAGGCCTACTCGCCCTACCAGAAGGTCGCGCCCGGGACGGCCTACCCGGCGGTCCTGTTCATGACCGGCGACGCCGACACCCGGGTGCCGCCGCTGCAGGCGCGCAAGATGACGGCGCGCATGCAGGC
>DASYQE010000149.1:0-5715 GCA_036005805.1 Candidatus Polarisedimenticolia bacterium
GTTCCTGCGCCGTCCGGACATGGTGCCCTGCGAGCTCTCTCTTCAGTTGTCTCGGGAGGCACTCATCGAGGACGATACGCATTGGCGAGCACGGCCTCCTTGGCTTCCTCGAGGGCAGCGATGGCCTGCTCTCGGGTGACGGTGGGGAAGGCATCCAGGAACTCGTCGAGCGATTCACCGCCCTCCAGGTAATCCAACAGCGTCTGGAACGGCACACGAGTGCCTACGAACACGGGAGTTCCCCCCATGATCTCAGGATCGCTGTGCACGACGGATGACCTGGCCTTCATGGGGGATCCTCAATTGCCGGAAGTATAACGCGCCACACCAATGCGCGGGCGCCCTTCGGCGACTAGCGCTTCTCTGCGCAGGCCTGGACCACGACGATGCGCCCTTCGCGCATGTTGCGGACGACCGTCTCGATCTTCGTCTTCGCCGTCTCGCCCATCAACAGGTGAATGCCGAGCGGAGGCAGGCCCGACGCCTTGACCCTTTCGATGACGCCGAGAGTCCACTGCAGGGAAGCCTGCGTCGTATCGGCCCAGTCGCGAACGACGAAGCCCGCATCCTCCAGCAGCTGCTTCGCCTGCGCGGGGGTCGCGAGAAAGCTGATGGAGGCGTCCTCCGCCCACGGCACCGGGAAATGCAGCGGCCCGCCATCACCCGCGAAGATGTCGTGGAACAGGAACCGCCCGCCGGGGGCCGTGACCCGGCCGATCTCCCGGTAGAAGGCGGCCTTGTCGGCGATGTTCATCTGGACGTGCTGGGTCCAGGCCATGTCGAACTCCCCATCGGCGAAAGGCATCGCCAGGGCGTTCGCCTGCAGGAAGCGTGTCCGGTCGGCCAGTCCGACCCGCTTCGCCAGGGCGTTGGCGACCTCGACGTACTCCTCGGTGAGGTCGATCCCCGTCACCTGGCACCCGTGCTCGACCGCCAGGTAGCGGGCCGTGCCCCCGAGCCCGCATCCCACGTCGAGGACGCGTGTTCCCGGCCGGATCGAGGCGCGACCCGCCAGCTCGACCGTCCCCTCCCGTCCGCGGACGTGGAACTCATCCACCGGGGCGAGGTCCTCGGGCTTCATGTGATCCGGGTCCTTCCCCATCTGGCGGAGCGACGCGAGAATCGAATCGAGGATCCGACCGCGGCCGTAATGCTTCTCGACACTCTCGGGGGCGTTGTCCATCGGCTTCCTCCTGCCCGTGCGCGTCCCAGTCTACCCCCTGTATCATCCCGGCCAAGGGAGGGGTGGATGCGGGCCGTGTCGCTGGCAGGTCTCCTGCTGATGGTCGCGGGGATCGCGGGGCTCTTCTACGCCCACGCGCTTTTCTCGCCGGCGCCTTTGGCCGTCGCCGCACAGGCGGCGGCGGTGGCGCTGATGATCTGGGCCCGCATCACCTTCGGGCGGCGCAGCTTCCATGCCGCCGCCGATCCGACCAGCGGCGGTCTCGTCACGACCGGTCCGTACCGGTTCATCCGGCACCCCATCTACACCGCCGCATGCCTGTTCTGCTGGGCCGGGGCCCTGGCGCAGCCTTCGGTGAAGTCGGTCGCATGCGCCGTCCTCGTGGTCATCGGCGCCTTGCTGCGCATGCGTTCGGAGGAGCGCCTCGTCGTCCAGCGCTATCCGGAGTACCGCGACTACGCGCAGCGCACCAGGCGCATGGTGCCGTACATCTTCTAGTTCCAGGCCGTGTGTGACCGTCGTGTGACGAACCGGCGGCGACACGACACCGTTTCGTCACACGGGCGCCACCGATGTGTGACGGCCGGAATATTGAATCTCCCCGTGCGATATCCCAAGCCGATCCAGGCCAGCCCGATGCGTGTGTTGTGGCTTCTGGCGGTCCTCGCCCTGCCGACGGCGGTGGTCCGTTCCCAGGACACGGCCGAAAAGAAAGCCGACCCCGTCGCCGACATGAAGGCGTCGCGCGAGGCCCTGAGCAAGTGGGTCGAGACGCAGCAGATCCTCGCGAAAGAGAAGAAGGACTGGCAGACCGGCAAGGAGATGCTCGCCTCGCGCATCGCGCTGGTGAAGGGGGAGATCGCCGACGTCGAGGCGAAGATGCAGGAGGCCTCGACCACCGGCGCCGAGAGCGTCCAGAAGAAATCCGACATCACCAAGGAAGAGGCGACGCTGAAGGAGGCCGCCGCCGCGGTCGCGACGCGCGCCGCGAGCCTCGAGCGCGACATCAAGGCGCTGCTGCCGCGGCTGCCGGAGCCGATCAAGACCAAGGTCGAGCCGCTGGTCGCCCGCATGCCGGCCGACCCGGACAACACCAGCATCTCGGTGGCCGAGCGGCTGCAGAACGTCGTCGGCATCCTGAACGAGGTCGGCAAGTTCAACGGCGAGATCACGCTGGCCACCGAGGTGCGGACGCTGGCCGACGGCAAGCCTTCGGAGGTGCGCACCGTGTACGTCGGGCTGGCGCAGGCCTACTACGTCAGCGCCTCCGGCGAGGCGGGCGTCGGCCGCCCCGGGGACCAGGGCTGGACCTGGGAGCCGCGCAAGGAGCTGGCCTCCGACGTCCAGCACGTCGTCGAGATCCTCCAGACCAAGGCCAAGCCGGCGTTCGTCGCGCTTCCGGTGAGCGTCCAGTGAGGCGAGCCCTTCTGCTGGCGGCGCTTCTGGCGGTGGCGGTTCCGGCCGCGGCGCAGGAGTCCGGGCTGACGCAGGCGACGGCGGGAGCACAGGCGGACCTCCAGAAGTCGCTCGCGGAGCTGGCCGACCTGCGCGCCACCATCGCGGCGGAGAAAGTACCGCTCAACCAGGAGCTGACCGCCCTTGAGGCGCGCCTCGCCGACCTGAAGCGCAAGCAGGACGACGCGTCGCGGGCCTCCGACATGCGGACCCTCGACATCAACAACATGACCGCGGCGCTGAAACTGAGGCAGGACGAGATGAGCTATGTGTCGAACCTCCTGGACGAATACGCGCGCGGCTACGAGGCGACGCTGCACGTCGCCGAGCTGCCGGCGTACAGCGGCGTGGTCGAGACCGCGAAACTGGCCCGCGAGAACAAGGACCTCACCTTGACCGAGAAGCTCGGCAAGCAGGCGGACGTGCTGTCGTCGTCGCTGCAGCGGGTCACCAAGCTCCTCGGCGGCGAGCGCTTCGACGGGGACGCCATCGACCCGCAGGGACGCGTGCAGAGCGGTCAGTTCGCGCTCATCGGGCCGGTGGCCCTGTTCGCCGTGCACGGGGGCGTCGCCGGGCTGGCGCTGCCGCAGACCGGCTCGTTCCGCGCCATCGTGCGCCCGCTGGAGAAAACCCTCACCGCCGGCATCGAGCAGGTGGTGTCGTCGGGCGCCGGCCTCCTGCCCCTCGACCCGAGCAAGGGAGGCGCGCTCAAGGAAGTGCTGGCGCGCGGCTCGCTGCTGCACTACTTCGAGCGCGGCGGGCCGATCATGTGGCCGCTGCTGTTCGTGTCGATCCTGGCCATCACCGTCATCTTCGAGCGGCTGGTCTTCCTGGCACGCGAGAAGCGGCGCCGCGATCCGAAGCTGGTCGAATCGATCATCGAGAAGGTGTCGCGCGGGGACGTCAATGGCGCCATCGCCTCGGGCGACGGGTCGCCGGACTTCATCGCCCGCGCCCTGACCTACGCCCTCAAGCACCGTGAGAAGTCGCTGACCAACGCCCTGATGCGCGCCTCCGGGCTCGAGGTCGTCCGCTTCACGCGCGGCATCTCCATTCTCGACACCTGCATCACGGTGGCGCCGCTCCTGGGCCTGCTCGGCACGGTCACCGGGATGATGGGCTCGTTCGGGATGCTCGGCGGCGGCGAGCTGTCAGCGCCCGCGCAGATCACCGGCGGCATCGCCGAGGCGCTCATCGCCACCTGTTTCGGTCTCGGCATCGCGGTCACCTCGCTCCTGCCGATGAACTACCTGCACAGCCAGGCCGACAAGGCGCGCCACGACATGGAGGACGCCGCCACGCACGTGGAGCTTTTGATGAAGCCGGTGATGGAGGCCGAGGAAGCCGCCCGTGAGCGCCGCATCCGCGCGCTGATGGCGCAGCAGGCGGCCGCCGAGACAGGCCAACCGGCCCCGGTCGAGCCGGGGCGGGCGATCACCACGCGCACCGAAGCGAGCATTTAAGTGAAGCTGACGGCCTACCAGCACAAGAAGGCGAAGATCGAGATCGTCCCGCTCATCGACGTCGTGTTCTTCCTGCTGGCGACTTTCGTCATGGTGTCGCTGTCGATGACGCGCAACCAGGGGATGCAGGTGGCGCTGCCGGCGGCGTCGAGCGCCAGCAAGCAGGCGGACGACGACAAGGCGGTGACGTTGACCGTGATGGCGAACGGCGAGGTCTTCTACAACAAGGACAAG
This sequence comes from Candidatus Polarisedimenticolia bacterium, assembly GCA_036005805.1. Classification (GTDB taxonomy): domain Bacteria; phylum Acidobacteriota; class Polarisedimenticolia; order Gp22-AA2; family Gp22-AA2; genus DASRAU01. The sequence continues at coordinate 4,336 of DASYQE010000149.1, forward strand.
GTGACGCTGGCGCAGCTGCCGTTCCGCCTGCAGACGCTCAAGACGGCGCAGAAAGACCCGAAGATCATCCTCAACGCCGCGGCCGACGCGGACTTCAAGCAGGTCGTCGCCGTCCTCGACGAGGCCCGCAAAATAGGCATCGCCAAGGTCGGCATCTCGACGGAGAAGAAATGACCAGGAAGGTGGTCCTCGTCGCGTTCGCGGTGGCGCTGCTGTTCCACGTCGGCGTGCTCGGGTTCGGCGGGCTGGTCCTATTCAATCCCAAGCCGAAGGCTACGGTCCGCGAGGACGTGGATCTCGTCGGCGACGAGCAGGCGAAGAAGGACGACAAGAAGGAAGAGCCCAAGCCCGAGCAGAAGGCCGAGGAAAAGGCCGACGAGGCCGAGCAGGTGCAGCAGGAAGCCCCGGTCGCACCCGACCTGCGCGACTTGCAGCAGCTCGAGGCTCCGTCGGCGCCGGCGCTCGCGGCGATGAACCTGAGCGACCTCGAGGCGGCTCTCGGCGGCGGCGAGGGGAGCGGCGGCGGGGATTTCGGCGGCGCCGGCGGCGGATCGCTGGCGTCCGGCGGCCGCATCGGCGTCACCGGCATCGGCGGCGGCGACGGAGGCACCCTCGACGACATCCTGTCGGCGGCCGAGCTGGACGGGCGCCCGCGCCCGGTCTTCCAGGCCACCCCGCAGTACCCGGCCGAGCTGCGCAAGCAGAGGGTCGAGGGCACGGTCAACGTCGTCTTCTTCGTGGACAAGGACGGCCGGGTGAGCAACCCGCAGGTCGAGACCTCGAGCAACCCGGCCTTCGAGCGTCCCGCGCTCGAGGCGGTCCGCCAGTGGCGCTTCGAGGCGGGGACGCGCAAGGGTGAGAAGGTCGCGTTCAAGATGCGCGTCCCGATCTCGTTCCATGTCTCCTCGTAACGCGCCCCGGCCCGCGCTCCTTTCCGTTATCGCGGCCATCGTGGCGCTGACGCTCGGCGCCGCGGGCGCGAGCACGACCGAGGGCGTCAAGCCGGACAAGAAGAAAGACAAGAACGCCGCGGCGGCGCCGGAACCGGTGTCCCCGTATCTGAACGGAGGGATGCCGGGGGGGGGCGCTGCCGCAGCCGGCAAGACCGACGACGGGCTGTCGCTGTGGAGCGACCCGGGGTTCCAGAAACAGTTCATGGCGTCGTATGGGGCGTTGGCGGAGTACGAGCCGAAGGTCAGCCCGCCCGAGAAGCTGGAGCTGGAGAAAATCCTCCAGCTCATGGCGACGAACCAGCCGGCGGCGCTGCTCGAGCTGGAGTCGGCGGCGAAGCCGGACGCGAGTGCGCTGTTCGATTTCACTCTCGGGAATTTCTACTTCCAGCAGGACAACGCCGAGAAGGCGGCCGCCGCGTACAAGATG
>DASYQE010000150.1:0-8785 GCA_036005805.1 Candidatus Polarisedimenticolia bacterium
GGCCGCGAGGACATGCCGGACGACCCGCACCCGACCGAGCTGTGGCGCAACAACGGCGACGGCACCTTCAGCGATCGCTCGAAGGATCTCGGCGCCGACACCCGCTTCGGCTACGTGAAGGGCGTCGTCTGGGGCGACTACAACAATGATGGGCGCCCCGACCTGTTCGTGTCGGTCCTCAGCAAGCCGAGCCACCTGTTCCGCAACGACGGCGCGGCGGTCAACGGCGCGAGCGGCTGGCGCTTCACCGACGTGACCGCGGAGGCGAAGATCACCCGGCCGGCCGACTCGTTTCCGACCTGGTGGTGGGACTACGACAACGACGGCTGGCTCGATCTCCTCGTCGCCGGCTTCAAGTTCAACGGCATGCCGGACCTCATCGCCTTCGAGCTCGGCCAGCCGACGAAGACGGCGCTGCCGAGCCTGTTCCACAACAACCACGACGGCACCTTCACCGACGTGGCGCACCAGGTGCGGATCGACCGGGTCGCGCTGCCGATGGGATCGAACCATGGCGATCTCGACAACGACGGCTGGCCCGACTGCTACTTCGGCGACGGCGAGCCCGGGTTCCGGTCGCTCATCCCGAACCGCATGTTCCGCAACGACGGCGGGACGCGCTTCCAGGACATCACCCACTCCGCCGGCGTCGGCCACATCCAGAAAGGGCACGGCGTCGCCATGGGCGACATCGACAACGACGGCGACCTCGACGTCTTCGAGGAGATGGGCGGCTGGTACCAGGCGGACCAGGCGCACGCCACGCTCTATCGCAACCCCGGGCACCCGGAGAACCACTGGGTGACGCTGCGCCTCGAGGGAAGCGCCCGCCCCGGCGCCGCGTCAGGCAGGGGGACCAACCGGTCGGCGATCGGCGCGCGCATCCGCGTGCGCGTCCTCACGGCGACCGGCACCCGCGACATCGACACGTCGATCGGATCCGGCGGCTCGTTCGGCGGCAACAGCCTGCAGGCGGAGATCGGGCTCGGCCCGGCGCGCGCGATCGAGGAGATCGAGGTCCATTGGCCGACGACCGGACGGACCGACACCCTGAAGGACGTGGCGATGGATCGCTTCTACCGCCTCGCCGAGGGGACCGGTCGTCTCGAGCCGCTCACGCTGAAGAAAATCCCGCTCTAGTGTGCCGGCGGCTTCGGCCGCCTCAATCAGCGAGCCGGGCGTCCAGCTCCAGCGCGACGTTGTTCTTGATGGCGTTGCTGATGGGGCAGCCGTCCTTGGCCTTCTCGGCCGCCTCCTGGAAGGCGGACGGGCTCAGGCCGGGGACGGTGCCGCGCACCTCGAGCTTCATGCGGGTGACGCGGAACGCCTCTCCCACTTTCTCGAGCGTCGCATCGGCGCGCGTGCTGATCAGGGTCGCCGGAGTGCCGGCGCGCTCGAGGGCGGCGGCCAGCGCCATGCTCAGGCAGCCGGCGTGCGCCGCGGCCAGCAGCTCCTCCGGGTTCGTGCCGTCGCCGGTCTCGAAGCGCGAGGCGAAGGTGTACGGTCCCTCGTAGGCTCCCTTGCCGACCCGGACCTTCCCCGAGCCGTTCTTCAGACCGCCGTTCCAGACCGCGTTCGAAGTTCTCGTCGGCATCATCGGCCTCCTTGTGCGTTGACATCGGTTCCCGGTGGCAGCTCGCGCGGCTCGGCGCCGCGGACGAAGGAACGCGCGTGCAGCGTCCCGCCGAGGCGGGCGACCTGCGATCCGCCGGTCCCTTCGACTTCGAGCCAGGACCCCTCGCGCAGCCCGACGACCGGCGTGTCGTTCTCCTCGTGGAATTCGCGAATGCGCGTCTCGCGCGTCTCCCCCATGTGGCGCGACTGCGGGTCGGGGTCGAGGTAGTGGCAGTTCAGCTGGAACGGCACGAGGCCGAGCGACTCGAACGTCAGGGGCTTCACGATCGGCATGTCGTTGGTCGTCATGATCGTCGGCGCGGCGATGCCGGTGCCGGCGCTCGACCCGAGGTACGGCATCCCCTCGCGGACGCGGGCGCGGATCGGCTCGATGAGGGACGACCGCTGCAGCCGGTCGAGCAGCCGGAACGTGTTGCCGCCGCCGACGAAGAGGCCCTCGGCGCGTTCGACCAGCGTGCGTCCGGCGGTCCCTTCGAGGACCCGCTCGACCTCGATGCCGAGCGTCTCGAAGTGGGCGCGGACGCGGCCGTAGTATCCCTGCTGGTCGGCGAGGGCGAACGGCACGAAGGCGAGCCGTTTCACTTTCGCGCTCGCGAACAGGTCGAGGATCGGCTGGCGCGCGTGCCCCAGGTAGGTCCCGCCCCAAGTCGTGGAATTGCTCAGCAGCAGCAGCCGCACCGTCCCCGTCGCCATCGAGTCGTCGTCTCCGTTCGAAGGCCGCATTCTACGCGCCGGTGCGACGTCTGCCGAACCGTCGGCCCCGGGGCTTGCGAGGCGAGGCGGCATCGCGCCAGAATCCGCGCCGTTCCATCATCCCGGGGGTATGACCACGATGCGGACCAGAGTCCAGGCCGTCGTCCTTCTCACGTTGATCGCCGGAGCGCTGCCGGCCGCGGTGTCGTTCGCGCAGCCGGCGAAGCGGCTCATCACCGTCGCCGACCAGAACGCCCTGCGCTCGGTCTCCGACGTGGACATCTCTCCCGACGGCAGCTGGGTGGTCTACGGCGTCTCCTTCGTGGACACCAAGCACGACCGCTACGACAGCGACGTGTACATGACCTCGTGGGACGGGGCGCGTACCCTGCGGCTGACCAGCAGCCCGGCGAAGGAGCACTCCCCGCAGTTCAGCCCCGACGGCCGTTTCATCGCCTTCCTTTCGAAGCGCGCCTCGGACCCCAAGGTGGACCAGGTGTGGCTCCTGCCGCGCGAAGGCGGCGAGGCCTGGCGGGCGACCGACCTCAAGGGCGGCGTCACCGACTTCGCGTTCTCCCCGGACGGCAAGCGCCTGGTCGTCGTGGCCGAGGACCCCGACCCGGACGAGGTGGCCGAATCCGAGAAGCCCTGCACCGACAAGCCGAAGCCGGGCACGACCGCGACCGTCGAGACCCCGGGCGGCGCCGCCCTCGTCGGCGAGGACGACGACGAAGACGAGGAGCCGACCCCCAAGCCGATCGTCATCAACCGCTACCAGTTCAAGGAGGACGAGACCGGCTGGCTCAGGAACCTGCGCAGCCACCTGTATCTCGTCGACCTCGCGACGAAGAAGATCGACACGCTGACCGGCGGCAAGTTCGACGAGGAGCTGCCGTCGTGGTCGCCCGACAGCCAGCGCATCGTGTTCGTCAGCAAGCGCCAGGACGATCCCGATCGCAACGACAACTGGGATCTCTATCTCATCGAGGCGCGATCGGGGGCCGAGGCGAAGCGGCTCACCGTCAACGACATCGCCGACAGCGATCCGTCGTGGGACGGCAGCCGGCCGGTCTTCAGCCCCGACGGCAAGTGGATCGCGTACCTGCAGGGCGGCGCGCAGAAGAACATCTATTACGCCGGCTATCACCTGGCGCTGATCGCACCGGACGGCTCGAACGCGCACCTCGTGCAGTCGAAGATCGACCGCAACATGACGAAGCCGGCCTGGAACCAGGGAGGGGCGACGCTGGTTTTCCTGCTCGAGGACGACGGACAGGTGTCCCTGTCCCGCATCGCCGCGCCCGGCAGCGGGCTGACGAACCTCGGAGGCGAGGGCCGCGTCTACAGCGACTTCGCCGTGTCGAAGGACGGGCGCATCGCCGCGATCATGTCCTCACCCGACGCCCCGGCCGAGGTGTACGCCATGGAGCAGGCGGGGCCGCGGCCGCTCTCGAAACAGAACGACGCGCTGATGGCGACGCTGCGGCTCGGCAGGACCGAGACCATCTCCTACAAGAGCAAGGACGGCACCGAGATCCACGGCTTCATGGTGAAGCCTCCCGACTTCAAGGAAGGGCATGTCTCCCCGACGATCCTGCGCATCCACGGCGGGCCGGTGTCGCAGCACCAGGCGGAGTTCGACATCGACTGGCAGGTGTTCGCGGCGAACGGGTACGTCGTGGCGGCCGCCAACCCGCGCGGCTCGTCGGGGCGCGGCGAGCAGTTCTCCCTGGCCATCTACGCCGACTGGGGCAACAAGGACGGCGAAGACGTGCGCGGCGCCGTCGATCACCTGATCGCCCGCAAGATCGCCGACCCGGAACGGCTCGGCGTCGGCGGCTGGTCCTACGGCGGCATCCTGACCAACTACGTCATCGTGCAGGACCAGCGCTTCAAGGCGGCGACGTCGGGAGCCAGCATCGCGAACATGCTCGCGGGCTATGGCACCGACCAGTACATCCGCGAGTACGAGTACGAGCTGGGGTCGCCCTGGAAGTCGACCGACCTCTGGGTGCGCCTGTCGTCGCCGTTTTTGCACGCCGACCGCATCACCACCCCGACCCTGTTCCTGTGCGGCGACACCGACTGGAACGTGCCGCTGCAGAACACCGAGCAGATGTACCAGGCCCTGCGCTCGCTGGGGCGCGACACCGAGATGATCGTCTACCCCGGCGAGTCGCACGGCCTGTCGGTGCCGTCGTACGAGGTGGACCGCCTGCAGCGCTACCTCGACTGGTACGCGAAATACCTGAAGAAGTAATAAGGATACGGGGCGGGCGCGGCCTGCTCGCCGCGCCGCCGGCCGCGCCGTTACAGGATCGTATCGGCCCGCGAACGTCTGCGTACTTTCCCGGATGATTTCGCGCCGTCTGCAGACTTGCGGAGGTTCGAACGCCTGCCTAGATTCGGCACGGTGGGCGATCCGAAGACCACGGAGCTGTTCGGCCGCATCGCGGTCCATCTCAAGCTGATCTCGATGGATCAGCTCGCGGAGGCGATCCGCGAGCAGGCGGTTGAGAGCGGTCAGCTCGGCGAGCTGCTCATCCGCAAGGGAGTGCTGACGCCGGACGGCCTGCAGAAGATCCTCGCGTACCAGAAGGAGTACCTCGCGAAGCAGGCCGCCGCCGGCGCCGCGAAGCCCGCGGCCGCGAAGGGGAAGGTGGCGGGGGCCGCGAAGCCGAGCGCCGGCAAGGTCGGCGCGAGCACCGCTCCCTTGCCGGCGGCCACGGTGGCCGAAGTCGCGGCCTCGCGCCCGGCCGACGCCGCCGCGCCGCGACGCCAGGACATTCCCGCGGCGCGACCACCCGCCACCCCGGGAGCCGCTCGCGCCGGAACCGCGGCCCAGCCGGGCGGACAGGGTGACGCGACGCAGCCTCCCCGCGACCGCCGCCGGCTCGATGCGCTGCTGAGGAAGGCGGTCGAGCGGCGCGCCAGCGACCTGCACGTGCACGCCGGAGCGCCAGTGAAGCTGCGGCTCAACGGCGAGCTCCTCGACGATGCGCCCGCGCCGCTGCCGGCGCCGGAGGCCGAAGCGATCCTGCTGGGCGGCCTCGAGCCCGAGCAGGCGTCCCTCTTCGATCAGCACGGCGAGCTCGACTTCGCCTACACCATCCCGAACGTCGGACGCTTCCGGGCCAACGTCTACCGCCAGCACCGCGGCATGAACGGCATCTTCCGGGTCATCCCGCCGTCGCCGCCGACGCTCCAGGAGCTGGGCCTGCCGCCGACGCTCGCCCGCGTCGTCAACTTCCACCAGGGGCTGGTGCTCCTGACCGGGCCGGCCGGGTGCGGCAAGTCGTCGACGCTCGCGGCGCTCATCGACATCCTCAACACCGAGCGGCGCGACCACATCCTGACCATCGAGGACCCCATCGAGCACCTGCACCCGTCGAAGCGCTGCGTCGTCAACCAGCGGCAGGTGAGCCGGCACACCGAGTCGTTCGCGCGGGCCCTGCGCGCCGCCCTGCGCGAGGACCCGGACATCATCGTCATCGGCGAGCTGCGCGACCGCGAGACCATCTCGCTGGCGCTGACCGCGGCCGAGACCGGCCACCTCGTCCTCGGGACGCTGCACACGAACTCCGCCATCCGCACCATCAACCGCATCCTCGGCGTCTTCCCGCCGAACCAGCAGTCGCAGATCCGGACGATGATCTCCGAGTCGCTCAAGGCGATCGTGTCGCAGCGTCTCATCCGCACGACCGACGGCAAGCGGCGCGTGCCGGCCCTCGAGATCCTGATGTGCAACAAGGCGGTCGGGAACCTCATCCGCGAGGGGAAGACGTTCCAGATCATCTCGGTGCTGCAGACCGGCGGACCGCAGGGGATGGCGCTCATGGAGAACTCGCTCGCCGCCCTGGTGAAGTCCGGGACGATCAGCAGGGACGAAGCCTTGAAACTGTGCGACGACCCCAAGCGGCTGGTGGCGTGACATGGCCGAACTCGACAAGCTGCTCGTCTACCTGAAAGAGACCGGGGGCTCCGATCTCCACCTCGCGACCGGTCTCGAACCGCGCATCCGCCGGCACGGCTCGCTCGAGCCGGTGGAGGGCTGGACGACACTCGACGCGGCGCGCATGACGGCGCTGCTGTCGGGGATCACGACCCCGAAGCAGTGGGACGAGTACGACCGCACCCGCGACCTCGACTTCGCCTACGGGCTCGAAGGCGTCGCGCGCTTCCGCGCCAACTACCTGTACCAGGAGAACGGACCGGGCGCGGTGTTCCGCATCATCCCGGAGAAGATCGTCGCGCTCGAGGACCTGAAGCTCCCGGCCGCGGTCGAGAAGCTGGCCCACATGACGCAGGGGCTGGTGCTGGTCACCGGGCCCACCGGCTCGGGCAAGTCGACGACGCTCGCGTCGATCATCGACACCATCAACACGACGTATTCCCGCCACATCGTGACCATCGAGGACCCGATCGAGTTCGTGCACCAGAACCGCAAGTCGGTCGTCTCGCACCGCGAGGTGGGGACGCACACGAACTCGTTCGCGCCCGCCCTGCGCGCCGCCGTCCGCGAGGACGCCGACGTCGTGCTGGTCGGCGAGATGCGCGACCTCGAGACCATCTCCATGGCGATCACCGCCGCCGAGATGGGGGTGCTGGTCTTCGGCACGCTGCACACCAACAACTGCGCCAAGACCATCGACCGCATCATCGACGCCTTCCCGGCCGATCAGCAGGAGCAGGTGCGCGTGACGCTTTCGGAGTCGATCGCCGCCATCCTGTCGCAGCTGCTGATCCCGGCCGCCGACGGGAAGGGACGCCACGCCGCCATCGAGCTGCTGATGCGCACCCAGGGGCTGCCGAACATCATCCGCGAGGGCAACACCCCGATGCTCTACTCGGTGATCCAGTCGGGGAAGAAGGACGGCATGCAGACCATGGACGAAGCGCTCATGGCGCACCTGCAGGCCGGGCGCATCTCGCACCATGACGCCCTCGCCCGCGCCCAGGACAAGACCAAGTTCGAGAAGCCGGGCGAGCCGCAGGGCGCCCCCGCGGCGCCTCCCGCCACCCCCAAAGCCGCCTGATTCGTCTCGGCTTGCGTCGGGGTGCGCCGATGCGCTAGGAATGCGGGCCTATGGACACGAAAGAGTTTCGTGACGCCGGCCACCGCATGATCGACTGGATCGCCGAGTACCTCGAGTCGATCGAGGGGCGGGCGCTGTTTCCGAAGGGGGCCGACCCGCGGGCGATCGAGGCGCTGTTCGACGAGACGCTTCCCCGGGGTGAGACGCCGCTCGTCGATCTGATCGGCGAGCTCGACCGCAAGCTCATCCCGAATTCCTGCCACGTGAACCACCCGGGATACTTCGGCTTCATCACGCCGACGCCGACGCCCGCCGGGATGCTCGGGGACCTGCTCGCCTCGGCGCTCAACCAGAACATCGGGGCGTGGTCCATCGGTCCCGGCGCGGTGGCGCTGGAGCGGCGCGTGGTGCGCTGGCTGTGCGACCTGGCCGGCTACGGGCCGCAGGCCGGCGGACACCTGACCAGCGGCGGGATGATGGCCAACTTCACCGGGCTGAAGCTGGCGCGCGACGCGCAAAGCGGCGACCGGGCGCAGAACACCGGCGTCAGCGGGCGCTTCGTCGTCTACGGCTCCGAAGAGCGGCACGTCTCGGTGGACAAGGCGGTGGACGCCATCGGCTTCGGCCGTCAAGGCTACCGGGCGCTGCCGACCGACGACGACTTCGCGGTGCGGCTGGACGCGCTCGAAGAGGCGATCGCGACCGACAAGAGCGTCGGCATCACGCCGGTCGCCATCGTCGGCATGGCGGGGACGACGAACACCGGCGCGCTCGACGATCTCCAGGCGCTGCGGCGCATCGCCGACCGCGAGCGTCTGTGGCTGCACGTCGATGCGGCCTACGGCGGGGGCATGTTCCTGTCGCAGCGCTCGCCCGGCCTCCTGAAAGGGATCGAGGCGGCCGACTCGATCACCATCGACCCGCACAAGTGGTTCTATGCGCCGCTCGACGCGGGGGCGGTCCTGGTGCGCGACGGCGCGCAGCTGACGCGCTCGTTCGGCATGGAGCCGGCCTACCTCAAGGACGACATGGACGCGTCGGGGGAGCGCTTCCAGTTCTTCGTCCACTCGTTCGAACAGTCGCGCCGCTTCCGCGGCCTCAAGGTGTGGCTGTCGTTCAAGCGCTACGGTTCCGAGCAGATCGGCCGCTGGATCGACGCCAACATCGAGCAGGCGCGCGCGCTCTACGAGCTGGCGGTCGCGTCGAAGCGGCTGGTGCCCGCGGCGCGACCGCGCCTGTCGGCCGTCTGCCTGCGCTTCGAGGATCCGCGCCTGCCGCGCGAGAACGAGGAGCGGCTGCACGCCCTCGTCGCCCGCCGCCTCGAAGATCAAGGGGAGTACTGGATCACCACGACCCGCCTCAAGGGGCGCCACGTCTTCCGCATCAACCCGGTGAACTTCCGCACCCGCCTCGAGCACATG
>DASYQE010000151.1:0-9493 GCA_036005805.1 Candidatus Polarisedimenticolia bacterium
CGACGGCGCCGTCGAAGTGTCGGGGGAAGGCCCGCTCCGCTCGGTGACGATCCATGGGCGCACCCACGAAGCGGCGGTCTGGCCGGTCGCCGGATCCGACGGCGCGCGCGGCGTTCGCTCCTACGACGTGCTGGTGGCGGGGCGGGTCGTGACGGTGCGGCTGGTCGATCCGCTGCGCCACGGCAACGGACGCGCCGAGGAGGCGGCCGCAGCCGAAGGGACCGTCGAGATCCGCGCCGTGATGCCGGGCAAGGTCGCCGCGCTCCTCAAGGCGGTCGGCGACGAGGTGGAGGCCGGCGCCGGGATCCTGGTCATCGAGGCGATGAAGATGGAAAACGAAATCCCGGCGCCGCGCGCCGGCCGCGTCGCGTCGATCCTGAAGGCGCCGGGCGAAGCGGTCGAGGCCGGGGCGCTCCTGGCCGTGCTGGAGGCGCGATGATCTCCGCGCGCGCAGACAGAAAAAAAGCGGCGCCCGAAGGCGCCGCCTCGTTCACCACTCATTCAAAGATGCGGGCGTGGACCCGACGGGTCGTCCCGCCGGCCGGTTCGCGTCGGACGCGAACGCGGCCCGCGTCTCAGCGAATCGCCGCCGCCAGCTCCTTGCCGGGGCGGAAGCGCGCCACCTTGCGGGCCTTGATCTCGATCTGCTCTCCGGTCTGCGGGTTCCGTCCGACGCGCGCCTTGCGCTTCGAAACGGTGAACGTGCCGAAGCCGACGAGCGCGACGCGGTCCCCCTTCTTGAGGGCCTTCGTGACGCCGTCCACGAGAGAATCGAGTGCCTTGGCCGACGCCGTCTTGCTGATGCGCGCGTCCTTGGCAATCTTGTCGATGAGATCCGCTTTGTTCATCGAGCCACCTCCTCAGGGATTGGAATGTCTGCTGCCGGACCAGCTGAAAAGAGCGTGTCCGCCTTATAGCCCAGCCCCGCGAAGCGTGTCAACACGCGTCTCCCAAGGATTACGGAGGCGCCGCCGCCCGGAACGCCCGTCCCCGAACGCTTTGGACGGCCTTCCCTGGAGTCGTTGATGGAGACAGGTTTGCGGGGAGAGACGGGCGGGCGGTCGCCGCGCGAGATCCTCTGGTCGATCGCCGAGGAGGCGATCCGCTCCTGCGACGCGGCCCGCGCCGTGACCCGCGCGGTCGGCGTCGAGCCGGGCCGGATCACCCTCGGCGGCCGCCCCGTCCGCGTCGTGCCGCCGGGGCGGCTGATCGTGCTGGCTCTCGGCAAGGCGGCGGAGCCGATGTACGAAGCGTTCCGCGCCCGGCTCGTCGCCGCCGGATCGAAGCGGCCGGTGCGCGCGCTGATCGTGCACCCGGCCGGCGCTGCAAGGACCGGCGCGTCCAGGGACGTGACACGCGTCGCGCTGAGCCACGAGCAGGTCACCACCTTCGCCGGCGAGCACCCGGTGCCGGGGAAAGGATCCATGCGCGCCGGCGTGGCGGCGCTGCGCCTGCTCGCCTCGGCGCGCTCCGGCGACGACGTGGTGGCGCTGGTCTCCGGCGGCGGTTCCGCGCTCCTCGAGGCGCCGCTCGTGCCGTTCGTCACGCCGAAGGAGCTCGAGCGCCTGCACCAGGTGCTGGTCGTCTCGGGGGCGCCGATCGGCGCCATCAACACCGTCCGCAAGCACCTCTCCGCGCTGAAGGGAGGACGCCTGGCGGCGCTGGCGAAGCAGGCCCGATCGCTTTCGACGCTCATCGTCTGCGACGTCGATCTGGATCGCTACGAGGAGGTCGCGTCCGGTCCGACCGTGCCCGACCGGACCACGCTCGACGACATGGTGGAAGCGGTCAGCCACTACGGGCTCGCTCCGGCGCTCCCGGAGCGGGTCCTCGAAGGGCTGCGCGCGGGGAGGCTGCCGGAGACGTCCAAGCCGAAGGATCCGATCTTCAAGCGGGCCAAGTCGATCCTGCTCCTGTCGAACCTGGATCTCCGCAACGCCGCGGTGCGTGGCGGCCTGGCGCGCGGCCTCTCGGCCGAGGCGATGCCGACCGAGATCACCGGGCCGGTCGAGGAGACGGTGGAGATGGTGGCGCGCGCCATCGAAGGGGCGCCGACGGGGCTGCGGCTGCTCGTGCTCGGCGGCGAGACGCGCACGGTCGCGCCGGCGGGCGGCCAGGGCGGACGCGCGCAGGACCTGGCGCTGCGGCTCGCGCTGCGCATGCGCAACCTGTCGGTACGCGGCTGGGCCTTCATCGCCACCGGCAGCGACGGAAAAGACGGGTCGTCTCCGGCGGCCGGCGCCTACGTGGACTCCTCGACCCTCGAGCGCATCCGGGCGATGGGGCTCGATCCGGAGAAGATCCTCGAGCGCGGCGACTCGTACAAGGTGTTCCACCGTCTCGGGGACGCGCTCGTGACCGGGCCGACCGGGACGAACGTGCGCGATCTCTACCTGCTGCTCACCGGGCTGCCGCGGCGCGACCGACCGGAAGCGCAGGCGACCCCCGCCGCTCCACGCACGCCGTCGATCGTGGTGCCGGCATGGCGTCCGACGGTGACGCCCCCGACGCCCATCCGGGTCGTGCGCCGCCCGGCGCCCCCCGTGGCGCCCAGGCCTCCGGCGCCGCGCCAGCCGCCCGCGAGCCGCAAGCCGCCGGCATCGCGGCAGCCGCCACGGTCCGGCGGCGCGCGCAAGGCGACGAAGGTCAAGCGCTCCGGAGGAAAACCTCGGCCGCGGCCGCGGCAAGGAGCACGAACCCGACGACGCCGTTGACGGCGAAGAACGCCGCGTTCACCCGGCTCAGATCGTCGGGCCGCACCAGGCGGTGCTCGTAGACGAGGAGCGCCGCGACCAGCGCCACGCCCGTCAGCCAGAAGAGTCCCACCGGAAGCGTCAGCGGCAGCGCGGCGAAGAGCAGCACCGTGACGAGGTGCAGCCGCGCCGAGGCGCGCAGCGCCGCCTCGAGCCCGAAGCGCGCCGGGAACGACTGCAGCTTCGCGCGACGGTCGAAGTCGATGTCCTGGCAGGCGTAAAGGATGTCGAACCCGGCCACCCAGAAGGTCACCGCCGCGCCGAGCAGAAGCGGCGCCGCCGCGAGACGCCCGGTGATGCCGACCCACGCGCCGATCGGCGCCAGCCCGAGCGAGGCGCCCAGGTGCAGGTGGGTCAGCCAGGTCACGCGCTTGGCGTACGAGTACGACAGGAGGACGAGCGCCGCCGGTGTCGCGAGCAGCAGCGCCAGCGCATTGAGCCGCGACGCGCTGAGGTAGAAGAGGCCGAGGCTCGCGGCCAGAAAGCCCCATGCGAAAGGCAGCCCCAGCTCTCCCGTCACCAGCGGCCGCGAAGCGGTGCGCGGATTGCGCCGGTCGAACTCGAGATCGGCGATCCGGTTCCAGACCATCGCCGCGCTGCGCGCGCCGATCATGGCGCCGAGGATCCAGCCGATCCGCCAGGACTCCGGCAGGCCGCGGGCCGCCAGGAGCGCCGCGATGAACGCGAACGGCAGCGCGAAGAGCGTGTGCTGGAACTTGATCATCGACAGGGTCGCGCCGAGCGCCCCGAAGGGACGGCGGGACGCCACCGCGCCGGGCGGGGCGCTCACCTGCCGGCTCCGTCCCAGCGGCGCCCGATCTCGTGCTCGAGCCCCAGCAGGTCGAGGAGGCGCGCGGTGAACTGGGTGACGACATCGTCGAGCGACTGCGGCCGCGCGTAGAACGCCGGCAGGATCGGCGCGACCACGGCTCCCGCGAGCGTGGCGCGCCGCATGTTCTCGATGTGCACCAGGCTCAAAGGCGTCTCACGGAACGCCAGCAGGAGCGGGCGGCGTTCCTTGAGCGTCACCTCCGCGGCGCGGTGCAGGAGGTTGCTCGTGACGCCCTGCGCGATGGCGGCGAGGGTGCCCCCGCTGCACGGCACGACCAGCATGCCGTCGTTTTGGAACGACCCGCTGCTGATCGACGCCTCCATCGCAGAGGAGACGTGGTGGACGAGCTTCGACCCGGGGACGGGGCCGACGAGGGCCTCGAGTCCGGCGCGCTCGTTCTCCACCGGGACGCCCAGCTCGGCCCGGATCGTGCGCAGGGAATACGACGACAGGACGACGTGGACCTCTGAGACGTCCGGATGCCCGAGCAGCGCGCCCAGGATCGACCGGGCGCAGAGCGAGCCGCTCGCGCCCGTGACCCCGACGACGTACCGCTTCACCGCGGCCGGCTGGCCAGGAACGCCTGGAGCGCTCGCCGGTCGTCGTCCTCGAGACGGGAGAAGAACAGGGCGATGCGGTAGCCCCCCTGGTGCAGAGGCTGAGGGGCTTCCGGTTCGGTCCGGACCACGACGGCCTCTCCCTCGATGCGCGCCGGGTCGTCGTCCGGGAGCGGCACCTCCATCGCGAGGGAGAGCCGCGTCATCGGCGGGATGAACTGCGGCGACGTGCAGAACAATCCGCCGGCGCTCAGGTTGATGGTCTGGAAGTCGATGCTGCCGTCGTGCACGGCGCGGATGGTCAGCGATTCCGCAACGCGCGGGTGCCGGCGCTTCTCGTGTCCCTGGGTCATGGTCGGATTCCTCGGCGCGGCGGCCTCGGGGCGGCGGCGCGATGCGGGTTCGATTCGGAACGGCTCGGATGGTAGGGAAAGGCGGGAAGGAGTGTCAAGAAGCGCCTATAATCCGGCGCTTCCGGAGAGACGCTTCCCGATGCACACGCGTTCGCTGCGCGGCCTCCTCGGCCGCATCCGCCGCGGCGGCCTGACCGTCGAGGCCGCGCTCGAAAAATTGCGCGACCTGCCTTACGAGGACCTCGGATTCGCCAAGATCGACAACCACCGTGAGCTGCGCCGCGGCTTTCCGGAGGTGATCTTCGGCGAGGGGAAGACCGTGCCGCAGATCGTCGCGATCGTGGCGCGCATCGCGCGTCGCGGACAGCCGGTGCTGATCACCCGGGTCTCCGAAGAGACGTTCCGCCGCGTCCGGGCGGAGCATCCCACCGCCCGCTATCACGCCGACGCCCGTTCCATCACCGTGGGGGTGCGACGGGGAAGGGGCGGGGGGCGCCCCGGCATCCTGGTTCTGGCGGCCGGCACCTCCGATCTGCCGGTGGCGGAGGAGGCGGCCCTGACCGCCGAGGTCATGGGGAACCGGGTGGAGAAGGCCTATGACGTCGGCATCGCAGGCCTGCACCGGCTCCTGGCCCAGCGCGGCAAGCTCCGCCGGGCCCGGGTCATCATCGCGGTCGCGGGGATGGAAGGGGCCCTCCCCAGCGTGGTGGCGGGGCTGGTTCCAGTCCCGGTCATCGGGGTGCCCACGAGCGTCGGCTACGGCACGGGCCTGAAGGGGGTAGCGGCCCTGATGGGGATGCTCAACTCCTGCTCGACAGGGCTCATGGTTGTGAATATCGACAACGGCTTCGGGGCTGGTTATTCTGCTTCGGTAATAAACTCGATGGCAAAACATAGCCGGAAGACATGAAGCTGTCTCTACGACCTGAGGCTTGTCCATAAGACATACGCGGCCATACCGTTTTTTACTGGAATCCTTCACTTCCTTGACATCGACCCAACCGGCCCGTATATTACGAAGGCGTCGGTCTGTTGGTCATTAGGTAATTCCTTGTTGAGCCACGTTTTAGCCTCCGCTCAACGGCATTTATCGAAGATCGCACCCCGGTCGTTCGGCTCCGTCAGAGGGCAGGGATAGCCCTCCGAAGGGTCTGAAGGCCGGTGTCTGGGCACACGAAGGGAGGGATAGCCGGATGCCCCTGGTTAGGGTGCGCGAAGACGAGTCGCTCGAGAATGCGCTTCGGCGCTTCAAGAGAAAGTGCGAGAAGTCGGGTGTTCTTTCGGAGTTGAAGAAGCGCCAGCACTATCTCAAGCCGAGCCAGAAGAGAAAGATCAAGGCACTCGCTGCGCGCAAGAAGGCCCTCAAGCGTCTGGCACAGGAACGGAAGTTCAACGACTAGGGAGGACGCAGGTCCTTCCGTTTCGTTGATCACATAGCAAGGCAGGCAGGAGCGCAGGGTGGGGACGGCGAATCGATCCGACTCTGTCGATCGGGTGAGGGCGGCAGCCGACCTGTTCGAGGTCGTCTCGGAATACGTCGCCCTGAAGAAGAGCGGTGCCCGCTGGCGCGGCCTCTGCCCGTTTCACCAGGAAAAGACGCCTTCGTTTTACGTGGATCCGGACAAGCAGCTGTACTACTGCTTCGGCTGTTCGTCCGGAGGGGACGTGTTCAAGTTTCTCATGCTGTACGAGAAGCTCGAGTTCCCCGAAGCGCTTCGTTCTTTGGCATCCCGGTTCAACGTCACGCTCCCCGAGGGCCGCGCAGGCTCCGAGGTCAGCGAAAGACAGCGCATCGTCGGGCTCAACCGCCAGGTGATGGCTTTCTTCCGCGACCAGTTGCTGCGCCCCTCGGGAGAGCGGGCGCGCCGGTATCTGGCTTCGCGGGGGCTGAGGCGGGAGGTGGCGGAGCGATACGGCCTCGGCTATGCGCCGGAAGGCTGGACCGCACTGAAAGATCACCTCGCCAAATCGACCGGAGCCGAGGGACTGGCCCTCGCGGCCGGGCTCCTCGCGAAAAAAGAGGAGACCGGAAGGACCTACGACCGCTTCCGCGACCGGGTCATCTTCCCGATCCTGAACCTGACGGACGACGTCATCGGATTCGGCGGGCGGGTGCTCGGGGAAGGAGAACCGAAGTACCTGAACTCTCCCGATTCGCCGGCGTTCAATAAGGGTGAGAACCTGTACGGCCTCCCCTTCGCGAAGGAGGCGATTCGCAAGGCGGGGTACGCGATTCTCGTCGAAGGCTACATGGACGCGATCGCGCTGCAGTCGGCGGGAGTGGAGCAGGCGGTGGCGACGCTCGGGACCGGCTTCACCGCCGGGCACGTGCGGCTCCTGAAGCGGTTCACCGAGTCGGTGGTCGTCAACTTCGACCCGGACGCGGCGGGCCGGCAGGCGGCGCGGCGGTCGATCGAGACGCTGCTCGAGCACGGGTTCGAGGTGAAGGTGGTGACGCTGCCCCCGGGGAAGGACCCGGACCGGTTCGTCCGGGACGAAGGGGCGGAGGCGTACCAGGCGCGGGTGACCGGGGCTTTGCCGTACGTCGAATACCTGGCGCGCGAGGTGGCGGGCCGGGTGGACGTGAGCGGCACGCAGGGGAAGGTGAAGGCGTTGAACGAGGTGCTGCCTTTCCTGGCGCGCATGGACAACCCGGTGCGCCGGGCGGCGCAGGTGGAGATGCTGGCGTCGGTCTTCGGGATCGAGGACCGGCTGGTCCTGCAGGAGCTGAAGGAAGCGGTGCGCGACCGGCGGCGTGAAGTGGGCAGCCGGGCCGTGTCGGCGCTGGCGTCGAAAAAGGACGGGAGTGACGCCGAGACCGGGCTGGTGCGGTCCTTGCTTGACGATCTCGAGGTGCGCACGGCGCTCCTCGAGGAGGTGCAGGAGGCCGACGACGTGACGTCGGGGCGGGTGCTGGAGATCGTGCGGGCGGTGCGGCGGCTGGCGGAAGCGGGGTCCGAGGTGACCTACCCTCGTGTTGCGGCGGAGATCGGCGACGCGGCGCGCGAGGCCCTCACCCGCATCGCGGCCGCGGCCCATCCGAAGGCGACCTTGGAAGGGGGGCGCGGGTGCCTGCGGGCGCTGCGCGCGGAACGGCTGCAGAAGCAGATGAAAGACATCACGCGGAGAATCGAGACGGCGGGAGGCGGGGAGTTCGCGGAGCTGTCCCTCCGGAAGCTGGATTTGAAGAGACAGATCGAAGCGCTCGGCGGCGTTTCGGTCTGAACGGGAGGCCCCTTGGGCATCGAGGAGAAATACGAGGAAGTCCGGCACCTGATCAATCTCGGTCGGGAGCGCGGCTACCTGCTCTACGACGAGGTGAACGACGTCCTGCCGGAGGAGATGCACACTCCCGAGGATCTGGACGACATGTTCCTTCTGTTCGACTCCCTGGGAATCGAGATGGTCGATTCCGAGGAGAAGTACAAGCAGAAGGTCGAGGAGAAGGCGGCGGCCGGCGAAAAGGGGGAGGCGGCGGCCGAGGGCGAGAAGGACGACCAGAAGGTCGACCTGACCCCCGGCGCGCTGGAGAAGACCAACGACCCGGTCCGCATGTACCTGCGCGAGATGGGGACGGTCCCGCTCCTGACCCGCGAGGGGGAGGTCGAGATCGCCCGGCGCATCGAGCGCGGCGAGAAGAACGTCGTCAAGGCGCTGGCGCGCAGCAAGTACGTCGTCAGCCAGATGCTCGACTACGCGCAGCGCATCCGCAACAAGCAGATCGACGTCGAGAGCCTGATCACGGTGAGCGAGGAGGAGGAGGAGCACGCCGACCGCAAGCGCCGCCAGATCCTCGACGCCATGAACAAGGTCGCGCGGCTGGCGCGCAAGCTCGAGGAGCAGGAGAAGCACCTCACCCGGCTCACCGAGGGATCGCGCCGCTGGAAGGAGATCCGCTTCGACTCCGCCCGCACCCGCGTCGGCATCGGCCGCGTCATCTTCGAGATGGGGCTGGTCACCGGCAAGATCAAGGAGCTGGCGAAGAAGGTCAAGGACACGGCGGCGAAGCTCGAGGACCTCGACCGCGACATCCGTTACTACGACAAGCGGCTGAAGATCCTCAAGGACCCGAAGCACCGCAAGGACGTGCGCGACAAGATCCACGCGGCGGAGGAGGAGATCTCCCGCATCGCGCGGGAGATGGACACCACCCGCGAGGAGATCACCCGCACGGCCGACGGCATCCGCGCCGGCGAGAAGATGTCGGGCAAGGCCAAGACCGAGCTGGTCGAGGCCAACCTGCGTCTCGTCGTGTCGATCGCCAAGAAGTACACCAACCGCGGGCTGCAGTTCCTCGACCTGATCCAGGAGGGGAACATCGGCCTGATGAAGGCGGTGGACAAGTTCGAGTACAAGCGGGGCTACAAGTTCTCGACCTACGCGACCTGGTGGATCCGCCAGGCGATCACCCGCGCCATCGCCGACCAGGCGCGCACCATCCGCATCCCGGTGCACATGATCGAGACGATCAACAAGCTCATCCGCACGTCGCGCGCGCTGGTCCAGGAGCTGGGCCGGGAGCCCTCGTCGGAGGAGATCGCGAAGCGCATGGACATCCCGGTCTCGAAGGTCCGCAAGGTCCTGAAGATCGCGCAGGAGCCAATCTCGCTCGAGACGCCGATCGGCGAAGAGGAAGATTCGCACCTTGGCGACTTCATCGAGGACCGCACCGCGGTGTCGCCGTCGGAAGCGGTGATCAACCTCGATTTGAAGGAACAGACCGAGTCGGTGCTGAAGACGCTGACGCCGCGCGAAGAGAAAGTGATCAAGATGCGCTTCGGTGTCGGCGACGGCAGCGAGCACACGCTGGAGGAAGTGGGCCAGAACTTCGCGGTCACCCGCGAACGGATACGCCAGATCGAGGCGAAGGCGCTGCGCAAGCTGCGCCACCCGTCGCGTTCGCGTAAACTACGCGCGTTCCTCGAAGGACGCTCGTAAGGGAGTTTCCAGTTTCCAGCTTGCGACATTGCCAGTCGAACTGGCCAATGGCAACTGGTC
>DASYQE010000152.1:0-3961 GCA_036005805.1 Candidatus Polarisedimenticolia bacterium
CACAGTGGCTTGCAGGTCCGCCGTCCTGAAGCGGCGGCTGCAGCCGCGGCGAACATCGACCGGGCTGCGTCCCCCCCGACGCCCCGGTCGTCCACACCACCCGGATGCCGGCCATCTCGGCCGCCGGCATCCGGGCCCTTCGCCCTCTCACACCCATGTGGTCGTGAGACGGTGAATGCCCCGGATGGGTTAATCTCCGGCCAATGGCTCTCGCCCAGGGGACGAAGCTCGGCCCGTACCTCATCGAAGCGGCGCTCGGCGCCGGCGGGATGGGGGAGGTCTACCGCGCCCGCGACACGCGCCTCGACCGCGTCGTCGCCATCAAGGTCCTGCCGCAGGACGGCGCGCGTCGATCCGATTTGCGCGAGCGCTTCGAGCGCGAGGCAAGGGCCATCTCGAACCTGAACCACCCGCACATCTGCGCCCTCTACGACATCGGCCAGGAGGGGGAGCGCGCGTTCATCGTCATGGAGTACCTCGAGGGGGAGACGCTCGCCGCGCGCCTCGACCGCGGGGCGCTGCCGATCGAGGAGCTGCTGAAGGTGGGCATCCAGATCGCCGGCGCTCTCGATGCCGCCCACCAGCGCGGCTTCGTCCACCGGGATCTCAAGCCGGCGAACGTCATGCTGACGAAGGCCGGCGCCAAGCTCCTCGACTTCGGCCTGGCGAAGAGCATGGCGAGCGACGCCGCCGCCACGATGCTGACCGTGGCGCCGACGGCCACGAGCCCGCTCACGGCCGAAGGCACGATCGTCGGCACCTTCCAGTACATGGCACCCGAGCAGATCGAAGGGCTCCAGGCCGACGCCCGCACCGACATCTTCGCCTTCGGCCTGGTGCTCTACGAGATGGCGACGGGGAGACGCGCCTTCGACGGGAAGACGCGCGCCAGCCTCATGGCGGCGGTCCTCAAGGAGACGCCGCGGTCGATCGCCGCGATCGCCCCGATGATCCCGCCCGCCCTCGACCGGCTCATCCGCATCGCGCTGGCCAAGGAGCCGACCGACCGCTGGCAGACGATGCACGATGTCGCGCTGCAGCTGCGCTTCATCGCCGAGGGTGGTTCCGAGGCGGGCCTGCCGGCGCCGGTCGCGGCGCGCCGCCGCACCGGGCAGCGCCTCTGGATGGGACTGGCGATGGCCTCGCTTCTGGCCAGCGCCGCGCTCGGCTACGCCCTCTGGCGGGACCGCGAGGCCCCGCCGCGGCTCATCCGCGCTTTCATCCCGCCCCCCGAGAAGGCGGCGTACCAGTTCGTCGGGACCGGTCTCGGCACCCCGATGGTGTCGCCGGACGGGACCCGGGTGGCCTACGCGGCGCGCCGCGACGACGGGTCCACCATCCTCTACCTCCGGCCGATCGACGCGGCGGCGGCCTCGCCGCTGGCCGGGACCCAGGGAGGGCTCTGTCCCTTCTGGTCCCCCGACAGCCGCATGCTCGGCTATTTCTCGGGCGGCAAGCTGCGCAAGATCGATGCGTCCGGCGGTCCGCCCCTGGCGCTCGCGGACGCCGCATCGGGCCGAGGGGGGGCCTGGGGCGTCTCCGGAACGATCGTCTTCGCCCCGGACCAGACCGGCCCGCTCTTCGCCGTCTCCGCCAACGGCGGCCCCGTCACCCAGGTGAGCACCCTGGACGAGAAGGCGGGGGAGAGCACCCACCGGTGGCCGCAGTTCCTGCCGGACGGGAAGCACTTCCTCTACCTGGCGCGTATCGTCCAGCGCGACGAGCACAACGGCATCCGGGTCGGCTCGATCGATGGCAAGGAAGCCCGCACGCTGGTCAATACCGAGATGAACGCGCGCTATGCCGCCGGCTACCTTTTCTATGCGCGCGAGTCGACCCTCATGGCCCAGCCGTTCGACGCCGGCAGCCTGTCTCTGACGGGGGAGGCGTTCCCGGTCGTCAACGACGCCCAGGTGGACTTCTCCTTCTCGCAGATGACCTTCTCCGTCTCGGACGACGTGCTCGTCTACCAGGCGGGGGGCGGCGAAGCGGGGTCGCGGCTCCAGTGGTTCGATCGCAACGGCAAGCCGCTGGGCATCCTGGGAGATCGGATCACGTTCTTCTCCCTCGGGCTCTCCCCGGACGGCCGCCGTGTCGCCGTGAGCCTGATCGATCCGCGCGCGGGGGCGCCGGACATCTGGATCCTGGAGATCGACCGCGGCGTTCGCACCCGCTTCACCTTCGATCCGGGCACCGACAGCTTCCCCATCTGGACGCCGGACGGCGACACCGTCATCTTCTCCTCGATCCACAAGGGGAAAAAGCGCCTCGATCTCTATCGCAAGTCGATGACGGGTTCGGGAGAGGAGAGTCTCCTCTTCGAGTCGAGCCTCGACAAGTACGCGAACCAGGTCACGCCGGACGGCCGCACCCTCGTCTTCCACACCCGCGGCGACCCGGTGACCAAGAACGACGTCTGGACGGTGCCGCTGCAGGGAGGCGGGACCGCGACTCCGATTCTGCACAGCGAGTTCATCGAGGACTCCGCCTCCCTGTCCCCCGATGCGCGTTTCATCGCCTACCAGTCGGACGAGTCCGGCCGGATGGAGGTGTACGTCACCACCTTCCCGGCGCCGTCGCGCAAGTGGCAGGTCTCGACGGCCGGCGGCGAGCAGGTGCACTGGCGCAGGGACGGCCGCGAGATCGTCTATCTCGCGCCCGACAACCGGCTGATGTCGGTCGCCGTGACCTTGACCGGCAACGAGCTCCAGGTGGGAACGGCGGCGCCCCTCTTCCAAGTCCAGCCGCAGCGCCCCGGCAACGTCTACGCCATGAGCGCCGACGCGTCGCGGTTCCTCGTCAACACGGTGGTGGTCGATCCCAACTCGCAGCCGATCGCCCTCGTCATCCCCTGGACCGCCGTCATCCCGAAGCGCTGAACCGCGGAGTCTCATTGCGGCCTCGAAGGCATGCACCGGACCCAAATGCCCGGTTGCCAAGGGTTTCTGCTGAAGCATCCACACCTTTGCGGCGGTTTCTGCGTAGATTTTCGGATTGTTCGGAAAGGTCGCGCGGCGTATCTACGTGGGCTTGAAGTTGCTTGGGATCAGAACGGAACCCCCGAACCCCCCTATCCCGTTCTGATCAAGCCTTGATGCCCGGGCACGATTGGCTCCCCGCCGAGCGTGCCCGGGCATCGCAGCATCCGGGGTTCCCCGAGCCGGCTCCGATGTCCGGATTTGATCTCCAGAAGATCCGGGTTGTCACGCGCACCGCAGCGGTGGTATCAATACCGGTACCAA
Organism: Candidatus Polarisedimenticolia bacterium; assembly: GCA_036005805.1. Lineage (GTDB taxonomy): Bacteria > Acidobacteriota > Polarisedimenticolia > Gp22-AA2 > Gp22-AA2 > DASRAU01. The sequence continues at coordinate 3,243 of DASYQE010000152.1, forward strand.
GGGACCTCGACAAAATCTGACCGACCCCTCGGTCAGCCCCCGTCGAGCCCTGATGCCCGGATGACGACGCCAGCTCGGCCGGTCTCATCCGGGCATCCATAACCTTCGAACGAATGGCTGCACGATGCGCGACCCGAGAATCGGGTTGACGGGTGGCACGGGCGATCGCACATTCCGGCCGCGTTCCCGTATCCGGGGAGGGGGAGGACGTCATGACGAGACGCGTGCGCGCGCCGTGGTATCTGCTGTTGGCGTTGGCCCTGGCCGGTCTCGGAGCCGGTGTCGCCGAGGCCCAGACGGTGTCGCTGACGACCCCTCTCGGCGGTGACGCGCTCGTGGTCGAAGGCTTCCGCGGCGAGGAGGGGGCGTCGCGCCTCTTTTCCTTCTCGGTCGATTTCGCTGCAGCGCGCGGCCGCGACATCCCGTTCGACGCTCTGCTCGGGCAGGAGGTCTCGGTCACCGTGTCCCAGTCGAACGGCTTGACGCGCCGCTTCAACGGCTTCGTGTCGCGCTTCTCGGCGGGCCGGCTCGACACGCGGGCCCACTACACGCTCGAGTTCGCGCCGAAGGCGTGGCTTCTGACGCGGCGCCGGACGAGCCGCGTCTTCCAGGAGCAGTCGGTGCCGCAGATCGTCGCCGGCCTGCTGAGCAGCGTCCCCGGCCTCGCTTTCGACATGCGGCTCAGCGGCTCCTACCCGGCGCGCACGTACGTCGTGCAG
>DASYQE010000153.1:0-9303 GCA_036005805.1 Candidatus Polarisedimenticolia bacterium
GCGGGTCGAGGCGGCGTCGATCGGGACGAGGTCCCACGACGCGCCGCCGATGTTCAGGACGAAGGTGTCGGTGTCGTCGAAGCGCGGCGGACCGAGCCGCGTCGATCGCTCGATCGATCCGACGGCGAGATCGAAGCCGAGCCCCGCGTTCCCGAGGCCGCCCGCGCTCGAGTAGCGCAGCGCGAGCGAAGGCTGGAGGCCGTGCCGCCCGGGAGGGACTTCGAGAGGCACGAGCGCCGTGGCCAGTCCGGTCACCGGGTCCGCCGTGGGCGCACCGATGGCGCCGAGGACGCCGGCGCCGAACGGATCGGCATCGGCGGCGCTCGCCGGCCGGCCGATGCCCGCTGCGAGAAGCACGAAGAGCAGCAGGAGCGCGCGGCCGATGCGCGCGAATCGAGATGGGTCGGGGAGAGGGACCGGGACCACCGGAGTGGCCGCCCCCAGGCACGCCGGCTTCTCCGGCCCCTCCCCCCACACGAGACAGTTGCGAGACTCCGGCATCGTTTCCCCCTGCGGCGCGCCTGGTATCGCGGCGACGCAGGGAAGGGCAAGGCAGGTGCCACGCCGCGTGCCGCGCTCGCGGAGGGAAGTGATGAACATCCGAACTCGCTGCGGAGCGGGGACTTGCGGCCGATCGCGACGGCGGGCCTCAGCACGCCGTCAGGCATTCCGGCGCTGCGCAGGCGTTCGCGGGCGAACGCGGCAAATCCAACGTTGTCCGATGCGGACCTTGGTGGTAGATTCCCGGCGCCGTGCGCCGCATCGCCATCGTCCTCGTGGTTCTCGCCCTGGTCGTGTGTTCTTCCGGTGAAGCGACCCGCGCCGCCTACGTCAACTTCGAGTCGTCGCACGTCCACCCGATCGATCTCACGCCGTCGGGAACCCGGCTTTTGGCGGTCAATACCCCTGACGCGCTGCTCGAAGTCTTCGCGGTGGCGGCCGACGGCACCCTCACGTCGCAGCGCGCCATCCCGGTCGGCCTGGAGCCCGTGACGGTCGTCGCCCGCACCGACTCGGAGGCCTGGGTCGTCAACACCCTGTCCGACACGGTCAGCATCGTCGATCTCGATCTCGGCACGGTGACGCGCACGCTCGCGGTCGGCGACGAGCCCACCGACGTCGTCTTCGCCTCGGGACGCGCCTTCGTCGCGGTGTCGCAGGAGGACGCGGTGAAGGTCTGGAGCCTCGCCGATCTCACGCTTGCGCCCGTGCGCGTCGATCTCTTCGGGCGCGACGTGCGGGCGCTCGCCGCCTCGCCCGACGGCACGAAGGTCTACGCCGTCGTGCTCCAGTCGGGGAACCAGACGGCCGTGGTCGATGCCAACGTCATCTGGGGCAACGGCACCGGGCTCGACCCGGCCCGTCTCACGGCCCTCGGTCTCAACAACATGATCTGCGCGAACAACAACCAGCATCCGGCGTACCCGCCGCACCCGGCCGGGATCGTGCGGAACCCTGCGCTTCCCGATCCGTCGGGTGGGGCGCAGCCTCCGGTCGGTCTCATCGTCCGGTGGGATGCGGCGACCTCACGCTGGCGCGACGACGCCGGTCAGGACTGGACCGGCTGCCTGCCGTTCCGGCTGCCCGACCACGACCTCTTCGTCATCGACGCGACCAACCCGACGACCGCGGGCACGACGATGGTGGATCACCTCGGGACCTCGCTGTTCGAGGTCTCGGTGAACCCGGTGAACGGCCGCATCTACGTGCCGCACACCGAGGCGCGCAACCAGGTGCGCTTCGAGCACGCGCTCGGCGTGCGCGGTCACGTGGTGGACAACCGGCTGGCGATCGTCAACCCGGCGGCGGGCAACGCCGTCACCCTCGTCGATCTCAACACCCACATCAACCGCGCCAGCGACCCGGCGACGAACCTCGCCGAGCGGCAGGCGAGCCTGTCGCAGCCCGGGATGATGGTGTGGAATGCCGCGGGGACCCAGGCCTGGATGACGGCGATCGGCTCGCGCAAGGTCTTCCGATTGAACCAGGCATGCCTCAACGGGCCGGGGCCGAACTACGGCGCCTGCGTCTTCGGGGCCAACCGCGCGGTTCCCGAGGCGGTGGACGTCGGCGAGGGGCCGACCGGCGTGGCGCTGCGCGAAGGGGCGACGCCGCGCCTGTACGTTCTCGACCGCTTCACCAACGCGATCGCGGTCGTCGATCCCTCGGCGCTCACGAGGCTCGCCAACGTGCCGCTGCACGACCCGAGCCCCGACACGGTGAAGGTCGGCCGCCGGCATCTCTACGACGGGATCGAATCCTCGGGGCATGGCGACGCCGCCTGCTCGTCCTGCCACCTGTCGGCAGATCGCGACGGGCTGGCGTGGGATCTCGGCGACCCGACCGGCGCCTTCGTGGCGTATGGAACGCCCGGCGACAACGTCCACTTCTTCCCCGTGGACAACCCGGCGATCTCGGCCTCCCACTCCGGCTTCGACCCCGAGAAGGGGCCGATGACGACGCAGACGCTGCGCGCCATGCTCGAGCCGCTCCACTGGCGCGGCGATCGGCCGACGATGGCGAACTTCAACAAGGCGTTCGTCGGGTTGATGGGGACGGCCGACATCGGCCCTCTGAACGGCGAGCCGGCGGGCGTCTCGGCGCAGGCGATGAACGAGTTCCGCCGCTTCGCGCTCGACATCGTCTTTCCGCCGAACCCGTACCGCAACGTGGACGACACGGTGCCGAACGCGGTGGTGGCGATCCCCGGCCTGCCGAACGCGGGCAACCCGGAGATCGGCCGGCAGCGGTTCCTCGGGCTGACGGGAGGCTTCACCGAAGGCGGCAACATCTTCTGCGTCACCTGTCACCAGCAGCCATTCGGCGCCAGCGGCGGCAAGATCGGCGGCCTCGAGCCGGGGGACCCGGCGACCGCGGCCGCCGCTCTCTTCAACGGCGACGCCGACCTGTCACCGCACAGCGATCTCAAGATCCCGCACCTGAGGAACATCTACGAGAAGTTCGGCCCGCGCTATGGCACCGCGGCCGGCCCGAACGATCAGAAGAGCGGCTTCGGGTTGACGCACGACGGCGCCGTCCCGGAGATGAACACCTTCCTGTCGATCGGCGTTTTCAACCTGACCGCCGACGACGTGAAGAACATCTCCGCCTTCACGATGATGTTCCCGACCGGGACACGGCCGGCGATCGGCCGCAACGTCACGGTTCCCGCCGGGGCGCCCCCCACGGGGTCGGTGGCGCAGGAGGCGCTGCTCTCCCAGCTCATCACCCTCGGCAACGGGGCCTCCGCGACGCGACACTGCGAGCTGGTCGCGGCGGCGATGTCGAGCGGCCCCGGCGCGCGCGAGCGCACCTGGTTCCTCAACGGCGGGGTGTCGTCGGGCGGAACGTGGTCCACCGACGTCGCGAACGAGCTGCCGGTCCCGACCGCGCAGCTGCGCAGCCAGGCCGGGGGGCCGATCACCTTCACCTGCGCCACCCTCGGATCGGGAATGCGTCTCGGCGGCGACCGCGACGAGGACGGCATGCCCAACGCCAGCGATTTCTGCCCCGGTGACGCGTCGGTTTACGAAGCCCCCGCGCTCGTCACCGGGGTCGCGGTGGATGCGGCGTCCTCGGTCTCGTGGAGTCCGCTCACGCCGGCCGACGGCGCGCCCGTCCTCTACGACGTCGCGGGAGGGAGCCTGTCCAGCGTGCCGGGATCCGGCTTCACCTCGGCGGCGTGCCTGGCCGGCGGGCTGGCCGGGACCGCGTGGACCGACGCGCGTCCGAATCCGGCCGTCGGCAACGGCTTCTACTACCTGGTGCGCGGGACGAAGTCGTGCGGCCGGGGCTCCTTCGGCCCGGGCGCGGGACCCGACGCTCTCACCTGCTCTCCTTAGGGCAAGCCGGTCAGCGCGCCGGCGCCGCCTGCGCCTGGCGATCGATCACGACGATGTGGCGCCGGGAGGGATCGAGCATGCGCTGCGCGGCGGCGGTGACGTCCTTGCGCGTCAGCTTCGCCGCCTGATCGGCGGCGCGCCGCGGGCCGGCGTCGTCCTCGCCGCGCAGCAGGGCATCGAGCCAGAGGCGCGCCGCCTGCTCGGGATCGGCGCGGCGCACGGCGAGTCGCCCCGAAGCGTACGACTTGAAGGCGGCGATCTCCTCGTCACCGATGTCGGCGCGGGCCCGATCGAGCTCGGCGAGCATCGCCTCCTCGAGCTTCGGGAGGGCGGCCGGGTCGGCTCCCATGCCGAACCAGACGAGCGGCGCGCCGCGGCGGACCGACTCGCTGTCCATGTCGTAGACGAGCCCCAGCTGCGCGATGGCGCGCACGCCGAGGCGGCCGCTGTAATTGTGATGGAGGATCCAGGCGACCGCCTCCTGCGACGCCGCGTCCGCATCCCCGGGGATCGCCAGGAGCAGCGCCCCCTGCGGGATGTCGGGGATCGACGAGGTCTCGCGTCCCGCCACGAGCGCGCCCGACGCGCCCCGTCGCGACGCCGGCGCGGGAGCCGGCGGATGCAGGCCGCCGGCGAGCGTCGCGAGGCGATCCTTGACCGCCGCGGGATCGAAAGGGCCGACGAGCACTGCGAACGGGCCGGGGAAAGCCGCCGGGGCCGACCCGCTCGCGGCGCGATCGAGAAGCGCCAGCCCGCGCCGCATCGGCGAGGAGTTGCTCTCGGGATCGACGGCTCCCTTCGGCGTTTTCAGCTTGAGCCCGCCCCGGGCCAGGATCGTCCCCAGCGTCTCGTCGAAGGCGGAGGCCGGCCCCGCCACCGTGACGCGCAAAGTGTCGCGGGCGGCGAACGCCGCGCCCGCTCCCGGGGACGCGATGTCGAGCGTCGCTCCGATCGGCAGGAGCGCGTGCGCCAGGTCATCGGCGCCCGCGATCGTCGTGCCGCGCGGCGCGGCGACGGCCAGCTTCAGGACGAAGGTCGAATCGGCGGGGCGCGCGTCCACGATGGCGCGGCTGCCTCCGCCCAGGCCGAGCGTCGTCAGCGCCTCTCGGGCGGCGTGCTTCGTCCCTCCTGCCGGGCCCGCGACCGCGTGCCGCGCCGGTGCTGTGCGCTTCGGGCGCTCCTCGACCGCGGGGACCGTGGCCCCCGCCGCGCCGCGCGCCACCGGCAGGACGAGACCGACGGCGGCGCGCGCCGGGACGAGATGTGCGGCGGCCTCCTTCACCTCGTCCGCGGTCACGGCGTCGACGGCGCGGCGCACCGCGGTGCGCCGGTCGAGACCGCCGATCGCCGTCCAGTAGGCCAGCTCGTGGGCCTTCTCGACGTAGGAATCGGTCTCGAGGGCGTCGGCCGCGGCGATGCGCCGCCGCGCCGCCTCGACGTCGGCTTCGGTGACGGCATCCGCCGCTTCCGCGAGCGCATCGAACAGCGCCGCCTCGACGGAGGCCGACTTCGCCGCCTCGAACCCGGACGCGTAGAGGGAGAAGTGGTAGGGATAGAGGGTCGGCACGAGCGACGCCCCCGCCTCCTCGACGAGGCCCGTGTCCACGAGCCGGCCGAGCGGCGTGCCGGAAGGGGCGGCGGCCCCGGTCCCGAGATCCCCCGAGTGGCGATAGAAGGAGAGCCCGGCCGCGTCGCCGAGGATCGCGTCGAGCACGAGGAACGTCGCAAACTCCTTCGGTGTCGCGGGCGCCGGCGCCAGGAAGGAGACCTGCACCGCCGGCGTCCCTCCGGGCCGGAGCAGCGTCAGCCGGCGCGGTCCCTGCAGGGCCGGCTCGACGGTGCGGACCGTCGTGTCATCGCCGGCCGCCGGGATCGATCCGAACGCCTCCTCGACCGCGGCGCGCGCCGACGCCTTGTCGAAGTCGCCCTGGATCGCCAGCACGGCGTTGCGCGGGCCGTAGTGGCGCCGGTAGAAGTCGACGAGGTCGGCGTGGGTGATGCCGGCGAGGTCGCTCTCCCAGCCCATGGTGTTGTTCCGGTACGGATGCTGCTGGAACAGGAGCGCCGTCGTGGCGTCGAACAGGTCCGAGCGCGGGTCGAGCTGGTAGCCGCGGTACTCCTGGAAGACGGCGCCCCGCTCCGGGTCCACCTCGTCAGGCGCCATGCGGGCGGCGTGCATGCGCTCGGCCTCGAGACGCAGGAGCGTCGTCAGCAGGTCTTTCGGCGCCGCTTCGAAGAAGGTCGTGCAGTCGAGCGTCGTGTAGCCGTGCCACTCGCCGCCGGAGCGCTCGATGACCCCGGTGATGTCGGCGAGCCCGAAGTGCTCGGTGCCGCGGAACAGCATGTGCTCGACGTAGTGGGCGATACCGGTGATGCCGATGGTCTCGTTGCGCGCCCCCACCCGGTAGAGCATCTGCACCGCCACGACCGGGTGGGCCGCATCGCGCCGCATCGCCACCGTCAGCCCGTTCGGGAGGGTGAACGACTCCGCCCCCGCGAGGGGGTCACCCGGAGCCTCGGGCCCCGGGGCGGCAGCCAGAAGGAACGTGGCGAGCGTGCCCAGGAAAAAAGCCGGAAACGCACGAAATCGCGGCATGGAGACAGGCATCGTAACAGAGAGGCCCGGAGGCTCCGTGTACAATGCCGGGCTCACGGGACGAGGGAGACGGGTGGGGAAGCAGGTTCGAAAAGGCGGCCGCCGGGGCGTTCTCGCGCCACTTCTGGCCCTGCTGGCGCTTGGACCGGCGGGTTTCGTCGGCTGCAACGACAACAGCGGCGGGGACACGGTCGTCGTGAACGGGCTCGACTGCGGGCTCGTCCGCGACCAGATGGTCGGGACCTGGACGGTGTCGTACCAGCAGGCGGTCCGGTCGACGCTGCGATGCGACAATGCGACATTCGACAACACGCCGGTGAGCGTGGCGAGCGGGACGACGAGCTACACGAGCCTGAATGTCTACGCGCCGATCGGAACGGTCGGCTTCACCATGGAAGGGAGCGGTCCGTTGCAGCTGCCGAAGGAAATCATCGCCACCATCGATGCCGACTCGTGCCTCTCGCTGGTGAAGACCTGGGAGGACGACGAGGCCGGCTATCTCGAGTGCATCGGCACGGCCGACCTGACGAACCGCCTCCTGAACGTCGTGTGCGACTCGTTCGACCTCGACACCAATGCCGACGGCGACGGGGACACGGCCTGCACCTTGAACGCAAGCGTCACCGGCACCGTGGGGCTTCCCTGATGGAACCGAACGAGATCGCCCGCCGCATCGAGAAGGCCTTCCCGGGGGCGACAGCCGACGTGAAGGGGGCCGACAACCATTACAGCGCGCGCATCGTCTCGGACCGCTTCGAGGGGAAGTCGCGCATCGAGCAGCACCGCATGATCTACGACCTGTTCCAGGAGGAGATGGCGTCGCAGGACATCCATGCCCTGGCGCTCAAGACCCTGACCCCGGCACAGGCGGCAGACGAATCCAACCGCTGAACCACCGCGTTCGCAAGGAGAGAGGCGCCATGGCCGACGATCCGATTCTCAGCACCATCAAGAAAGCCATCGAGGACAACACCATCGTCCTCTTCTGCAAGGGCACCAAGGAGGAGCCGCGTTGCGGCTTCTCGATGCGCACCATCCAGGTCTTCAAGGAGATGGGAAAGCCGTTCGAGGTGGTGGACGTGCTGCCCGACCCGCGCATCCGCCAGGTGCTGTCGGGCGTTTCCAACTGGCCGACCATCCCCCAGGTCTTCATCAAGGGAGAGTTCATCGGCGGCTGCGACATCGTCACCGAAATGGCCGCGGACGGCGAGCTGAAGAAGGTCGTGGACGAGGCGTTCTCCAAGGCCTGAGGCTGGACGGGAAGACCTGAGGCCGAACAGGGTGCGCCGGCCCGGATTCGCGACCTTGGTGCTCGCCGCAACGTTCGCGGCGACGCTCGCGGTCGCGCCTTCGACCCGCGCGGCCGGAACCGCCGCGGCCGCGAAGGCTCCGGCGGCGAAGGCTCCCACCGGGAAGGAAGCCGGCGGGCTGTCGAAGGCTGAGCGACGCGTCGTCGCCGCGATCGAGACCCGCGAGCTCGTCTCCGCGGGTCTTCTCAAGTCCGCCGTCGACATCAACAGCGGCTCGAACAACCTCGAAGGGGTGCGGGCGGTCGGCGCCCTGTTCCGCAAGGAATTCGAGGCGCTCGGCTTCACGACGACATGGATCGACGGCGTCGCCTGGGGACGCGCCGGGCACCTGGTCGCGCGGCACGACGGTCCCGAAGGGGCGCCGCGGGTCCTCCTGATCGGCCACCTCGACACCGTCTTCCCGAAGGACTCGCCCTTCCAGAAGCTCGCGACGATCCCCGGCGGAAACGAAGCGAAGGGGCCCGGCCTCCTGGACATGAAGGGGGGAGACGTCATCATGCTCCTCGCCCTCGGCGGGCTGAAGGACGCCGGGCTGCTCGACCGGGTTTCCGTGACGGCCGTCCTGATCGGTGACGAGGAGGATTCCGGCCGGCCGCTCGAAGCGGCGCGCCGCGACCTCAAGGAGGCGGCCCGCTGGGCCGACGTGGCGATCGGCTTCGAGGACGGCGACGGCGATCCGCACACCGCGGTCGTCGCGCGGCGGGGATCCGGCTCGTGGGTCCTGACCGTGACCGGGCACGCCGCCCACTCGTCGCAGATCTGGAGCGAGGCGGTCGGCAGCGGCGCCATCTACGAGGCGGCCCGCATCCTGAACGGGTTCGAAGCGGCCCTCAAGGCGAAGGAGGACCTGCTCACGGTCAACCCGGGGTCGATCGTCGGTGGGACGACCGTCACCTTCGATGACGATGAAGCCCGCGGCACCACGTTCGGCAAGACCAATGTCGTCGCGGCGACCACCACGGTCGCGGGGGATCTCCGCTGCATCACCCTCGAGCAGCGCGAGCGCGCCCGCGGCCTGATGCGCGAGGTGGTAGCCGCGCACCTCCCCGGGACCAGCGCCTCGATCGAGTTCGACGATGGCTACCCGCCGCTGTCGCCTTCCCCCGGGAATGACCGGATGCTCGCCCTCTACGACCGCGCCAGTCGCGACCTCGGCCTGGGGGCGGTTGTCGCCGTGAACCCGCGCAACGCCGGCGCGGCCGACGTCTCCTTCACCGAGGGCCTCGTCGAGATGGCCCTCGACGGCATCGGACTGCGCGGCCGCAACGGCCATACGCCGGACGAAACCGGGGATCTGGCCTCCCTGACGACCCAGGCGCAGCGGGCCGCCATTCTTTTGGCGCGCCTCCCCGCGGAGCGGTCCGGGAAGCACTGAGAACCGGCTTCCGAGGGCACCGTCCGCCCTCGTTCGCGGCGGTGGCGTCAGTCCACCCGAAAACCTAGATTTCAGCGGACATGTCCTCGATTTCCGAATACCGGAGTCGGGCGCGCGCCGCCGCCCGGTCGGCCGACTACTCCCAGTCGGGAGATTTCTATCGCCTGGCCGGGGACTGGC
>DASYQE010000154.1:0-2827 GCA_036005805.1 Candidatus Polarisedimenticolia bacterium
CGGGGCGTTCGTGAACGCCTGCATGGCGTTCATCAATCCCGGCGACGAGGTGGTGATCTTCTCGCCGTTCTACTCGTACCACGTCAACATCCTGAAGGTGTGCGGCGCGGTGCTGAAGTTCGTGACGCTGCGGCCTCCTGAATGGTCGTACGATCCGCAGGCGCTCGAAGCGGCGTTCTCCGACCGCACCAAGATGGTCGTCGTCAACACGCCGGCGAACCCGAGCGGCAAGGTGTTCTCCAAGGCCGAGCTCGAGCACATCGCCGGGCTCGCCCGCAAGCACGACGCCCTCTGCGTCACCGACGAGATCTACGAGTACATCCTGTATGACGGCCGCAGGCATTTCAGCATGGGCGCGTTCCCCGGGATGGAGGACCGCACCGTGACCATCAGCGGCTTCTCCAAGACCTACGCGATGACCGGCTGGCGCCTCGGGTACCTGGTGGCGAGTCGCGAGCTGGCGTCACAGATGGCGCTCCTCAACGACCTGATCAACGTCTGCGCCCCGTCGCCGCTGCAGCATGGGGTCGTCGCGGCGTTCGACCTGCCTCCGGAGTACTACGACCGGATGGTCGCCGACTACGCGGTGAAGCGCGACATGATGGCCGACGCCTGCCGCGCCGCCGGGATGGATCCCTTCGTCCCGCAGGGCTCGTACTACATGCTCGCCGACGTGTCGCGCCTCGGGTTCAAGGACGACTACGACGCCGCGAAGGTGCTCCTCGAGCAGGCCGGCATCGCCGTCATCCCCGGTTCGTCCTTCTTCGCCGACCCGAACGACGGCCGCATGCAGATCCGCCTCTGCTACGCCAAGAAGATGCCCGACCTCGAAGAGGCCTGCCGCCGCCTGCGCGCCTTCAAGCCGGTCGCCGTCTGAACGTTCGGTGGTAGGCTAGGCGACGCTGAGTCCGGCTCCAGACGGGCGTCGCGGACGGAAGCCCCTGCGGCGCATCGATTCGATTCGAACCCTGCAGGAGAGCGACAACCCATGGCGAATCTGTGGATTCGTAAGCCGCTCGACAAGCTGGTCAAGGAAGCGGACGATTCCGAGAAGGCGCTGAAGCGCACCCTCGGGCCGCTCAACCTGATCGCCCTCGGCATCGGGGCCATCATCGGGGCGGGGCTGTTCGTCCGCACCGCCGCCGCCATCGCCGAACGCTCGGGGCCCTCGGTGACCATCGGCTTCATCGTCGCCGGCATCGGCTGCGCCTTCGCGGGGCTCTGCTACGCCGAGTTCGCCGCGATGATCCCGGTGGCCGGCAGCGCCTACACCTACTCCTACGCCACCATGGGGGAGTTCGTCGCCTGGATCATCGGGTGGGACCTGGTGCTCGAATACGCGGTCGGCGCCGCCACCGTGTCGATCGCCTGGAGCGAATACCTCAACAAGCTCTTCGAGCTGTTCGGGTTCTCCGTCCCCTACCAGTTCTGCCACTCGCCGTTCCAGTCGCTGCGCGATGCGTCGGGGAACGTGGTGACATCGGGAATCATCAACATCCCGGCGCTCGTCATCCTGAGCCTGCTGACGTGGCTGCTCATCCGCGGGACGCGCGAGTCGGCGTTCGTGAACGGGATCATCGTCGTCACCAAGGTGACCATCGTCATCATGGTGATCGTGCTCGGCTGGGGGTACATCAACCCGGCCAACCACGCGGTCTACATCCCCGAGGCGACGATGTACACCAACGCCGAGGGCGTGGCGCACCACTACGGCGGCATCATGGGCATCCTGGGCGCCGCCGGCGTCGTGTTCTTCGCCTTCATCGGCTTCGACGCCGTCTCGACCGCCGCCCAGGAGGCGCGCAACCCGAAGAAGGACATGCCGATCGGGATTCTCGGGTCGCTCGTCGTCTGCACCATTCTCTACATCCTGTTCGCGCACGTGCTCAGCGGCCTGGCGCCGGTGGCGGACTTCCGGGGCAAGGGGGGCGAGGCGTCGGTGGCGTACGCCATCTCGACCTACATGCCGGGCTACCAGTGGCTGGCCAACCTGGTCACGGTCGCCATCCTGGCCGGCTTCTCCTCGGTCATCCTGGTGATGCTGCTCGGCCAGTCGCGCGTCTTCTACTCGATGAGCCGCGACGGCCTGGTGCCGCCGGTCTTCAGCGACGTGCACCCGAAGTACCGCACCCCGTACAAGTCGAACCTGATCTTCCTGGTGGTGACGGGGCTGTTCGCGGGCTTCATCCCCGGCGACATCGTCGGCGAGATGACCAGCATCGGGACCCTCTTCGCCTTCATCCTGGTCTGCGCCGGCATCTGGATCCTGCGGGTGCGCGAGCCGAACCGGCACCGCGACTTCAAGACGCCGCTGGTGCCGCTGGTGCCGATCCTCGGCATCCTGGTCTGCGGCTCGATGATCTACGGCCTCGGCTGGACCAACTGGATGCGGCTCATCGGCTGGCTCATCATCGGGCTGTTCATCTACTTCGGCTACAGCCGCAACCACAGCCTGCTCGGAGGCAGCCAGCCGGTCGCCTCCGGCGGCGGCCGCGCCCCCGCGCCGGGGGCCGCGCAGCCTTAGCGAGCGGCGAAAGCCGGGTCCGAGACGAAGGTCTCGTCCGTCAGGCTTTCCAGGAAGGCCACCAGGTCGTCGCGCTCCTCCGGCGTCAGCGGCGCCACCGCCACGCCGTCTTCCGCATGCGCGGCCGGATGGCGCGCGTAGTGGTCCAGCACCCCCGCGAGCGTCGCGATCCGCCCGTCGTGCATGTACGGCGCGGTCAGCGCGATGTTCCTCAGGGTCGGGACCTTGAAGAGGCCGCCGTCGCGCCGGCGGCCCGTCGCCCGCGCCAGCCCGGCATCGACGACGCCGGGGCCGCGGCGCTCC
>DASYQE010000155.1:0-3828 GCA_036005805.1 Candidatus Polarisedimenticolia bacterium
ACCTTCGAGCCCTGGGACTGCACGCATCTCGTCTTCCTGAACGGCCGCTTCGCGCCCGGGCTGTCGCGGATCGGGCGGCTCCCGGACGGCGTGCGGCTCTCGAGCCTCTCCGAGGCGGCCTCCGCCCACCGTGACCTGGTCGAGCCGCACCTCGGGCGGCAGGCGGGGGCGCGCGGCCGGTCTCTCACCGACCTCAACACGGCGCTGATGGACGACGGGCTCTTCCTGCACGTGCCGCGCGGCACCCTCGTGCCGGAGCCGATCCACGTCCTGTTCGTGTCGCGCTCCGACGGCGGGCCTTCGATGTCGCATCCGCGCAACCTGGTCGTCGTCGAGGCGGGGGCGCAGGCGTCGGTCATCGAGTCGTACGCCGGTCTCGAAGGCGGGACAACCTTCACGAACGCGGTGACCGAGATCGTCACCGGCGACAACGCCGTGCTGCAGCACGTGCGCCTCGAGCGCGAGCAGCCCTCCGGGATCCATGTCGGGCACGTCGAGGCGTCGCTCAGTCGATCGGCCTCGCTCAGCCAGCAGGCGGTCTCGCTCGGCGGAGGTCTCGTCCGCCAGGACATCGTCGCGACGCTCGCGGGAGAAGGGGCCGACTGCACCCTCGACGGCCTGTACGTGCTGGCCGGAAAGCAGCACTGCGACAGCCACACGATCGTCGACCACGCGCGGCCGCGCGGCACCAGCCGCCAGCTCTACAAGGGGGTGCTCGACGGCCACGCCCGCGGCATCTTCGACGGCACCGTCATCGTGCGCCAGGACGCGCAGAAAACCGACGCGCGCCAGGTCAATCGCAATCTGCTGTTGTCCGAGGATGCGCTGGCCGACAGCAAGCCGACGCTGCAGATCCTCGCCGACGACGTGAAGTGCAGCCACGCCGCCACCATCGGCCAGATCGAGGAGGAGGCGCTGTTCTACCTGCGCTCGCGCGCGCTGTCCGAGGAGACGGCGCGCAGCCTCCTCATCCGGGCCTTCATCGCCGACGTTCTGGGGCGCATCCGCATCGAGCCGGTGCGCGCCGGGCTCGAGTGCCTGCTGTTCACGCGGCGGGCCCGCCCATGAACGGCCAGCCCGACGTGACGCGCGATCCCGCCGCCGCACCGGCGGCGCCGCCGATCGACGCGAGGCTCACCGTCAGGACCGCGGCGGCCGCGGCCGAGCTCGACGTTCCCGCCGTGCGCGAGGACTTTCCCATCCTGCGGCAGACCGTGCGGGACGGAAAGCCGCTCGCGTACCTCGACAACGCCGCGACCGCGCAGAAGCCGCGCGCCGTCATCGATGCCATCTCGCGCTACTACACCCAGACGAACGCCAACGTCCACCGCGGCCTGCACGAGCTGAGCGAGCGGGCGACCGCCGCCTACGAGGGGGCGCGCGCCACCGTGCGCCGGACCCTCGGGGCCGCCGAGGATCGGGAGATCCTCTTCGTGCGCGGCACGACCGAGGGGATCAACCTGGTGGCCCAGGCCTGGGCGCGGCCGCGCCTGAAGCCGGGCGACGAGATCCTCATCACCGCGATGGAGCACCACTCCGACATCGTGCCGTGGCAGATCGTCTGCGGCCAGACCGGGGCGGAGCTCCGGGTCGTGCCGATCACCGACGGGGGAGAGCTGGACCTCGCGGCGCTCGACCGGCTGCTCGGCCCGAAGACGCGCCTGCTGGCGCTGGCGCACGTCAGCAACGCCCTCGGCACGTTGAACCCGGTGAAGCGGATCGTCGAGCTGGCGCACGCGAAGAAGGTGCCGGTGCTGCTCGACGGGGCGCAGGCGGTGCCGCACCTGCCGGTGGACGTCCGGGCCATCGGCTGCGACTTCTACGCGTTCTCGGGCCACAAGGCCTACGGCCCGACCGGCATCGGCGCGCTCTACGGACGCGCCGAGCTGCTCGAGGCGATGGACCCGTGGCAGGGGGGAGGCGACATGATCGCCTCCGTCTCCTTCGAGAAGACCACCTGGAACCGCCTGCCATGGAAGTTCGAGGCGGGGACGCCCGACATCGCCGGAGCGGTCGGGCTCGCCGCGGCGCTCGATTACGTCGCCTCCCTGGGCTGGGCTCCGATCGAGGCGTACGAGACGGCGCTCCTGGCCGAGGCGACCGAGATGGTCGCCGCCGTGCCGGGCGTGCGCATCCTGGCGCGCGAGGCGCCGCGGGTGTCGGTCATCTCCTTCACGATGGAAGGCGTCCACCCGCACGACATCGGCACCATCGTGGACCTGCAGGGCGTCGCCATCCGCGCCGGTCATCACTGCGCGCAGCCGCTGATGGATCGCTTCGGCGTGCCGGCGACGGCGCGCGCCTCGCTGTCCTTCTACAACACGCGCGAGGAGATCGAGGCGCTGGTCCAAGGCCTCCACCAGGTGAACGAGGTGTTCGGCCGGTGAGCGAGCTCCAGGATCTCTACCAGCAGGTGATCCTCGATCACAACCAGCGGCCGCGGAACTTCCATGCCCTCGAAGGCCACGCGGTCAGGGCCGAGGGTCACAACCCGCTGTGCGGCGATCGCCTCACCCTCTGGGTGGACCGGGAGGGCGGACGTCTCGCCGACGTGGGGTTCGTCGGCACGGGCTGCGCCATCTCCAAGGCGTCGGCGTCGATGATGACCGAGGCGGTCAAGGGAAAATCCGAGACGGAGGCGCAGACCCTCTTCGATCTCTTCCACGGCCTGGTGACGGGGGAGCAGCCGGTGGACGCCGACGACCCGCGCCTCGGCAAGCTCGTGGTCTTCGCCGGCGTCCGCGACTACCCTGTGCGGGTGAAGTGCGCGACCCTGGCCTGGCACACGCTGCGCGCGGCCCTGGCCGGCGCCCAGACGGTGAGCACCGAATGAGCGACGAACCGGACAGCCGGCTTCAGGGAGATCCCGCGCGCCTCGACGCCGCCTCGGGAGAAGCGGCGCCGGCGCGGCCGTTCAAGGGACCGGCCCATGCGCAGCCGAACCTGCGCCTCGACCCGCGCGAGCGCGAGCTCGAGGAGCTGGTGATCGATCAGCTCCGCTCCTGCTACGACCCGGAGATCCCGGTCAACATCTACGAGCTCGGGCTCATCTACGACATCGACGTCACGGCCGACGGGAAGGTGGACGTGCGCATGACCCTGACGTCTCCCATGTGCCCCGTCGCCGGATCCCTGCCTCCCGACGTCGAATCCCGCATCCGCTCGATCCCGGGCGTCACCGAAGCGAAGGTCGAGGTCACCTGGGACCCCGCCTGGGGCCCCGAGATGATGACCGAGGCCGCCCGGCTCCAGCTCAACATGCTGTGAGACCCGCTCGTGAGAGCGGGGTGCCGATCCGGCCGGGAGTTACGCGGACCCGGTGAGCCGATCGGCGACGAACCGATCGAAGGTGTGGGTCATCCACTCGAGCTTGCTGAGGCGCCCGCGATCGTAAGCCGCCGACTGCACGCCGAGCTGGGTGCGCTCGCACACCTTCCAGTCCTGCCGGTTGGTCTCGTCCCAGAAATCGACGGCGTCCTTCGGGTCGAAGCCGGGACGCGCCACCTCGTCGGCCGCGAACAGAAACTCGCAGACGATCTCGGTGTGTCCCGGGTCTTTCGGCCACAGGACGTGCGTCATGACGTAGTCCGGGTGCAGGCTCAGGAACAGGTTGGGATAGAGGATGTAGTAGTGGATGCGCCGCTGATCCTCCGGGAGGATCCCGGGGAACAGCCGGCGGCTCGTCGTCCCGTCCACCGACATGGTGTTGAACTCGGGCTCGCGCAGCTCCATGTAGCCGCCGACGGTTGCCTGGTTGATGAGGTCGATCTCCCCGCTGCGGTAATGGGAGATGCGGTTGAGCTGCGGGTGCACCAGGAAGCAGTGATA
>DASYQE010000156.1:0-24547 GCA_036005805.1 Candidatus Polarisedimenticolia bacterium
CGACCCCCTGGCTCCAGTCGTCCACGAGGATCTCGTCGCCGGCGGAGGCGGCGCTCATGAAGCGGAAGACCATGTCGTAGTCCCCGTCGAGCGGCTGGCCGGAGGCGCTGCGCAGCACCCCCTGGTAGTTCACCAGCGGGATCGGCGCCGCCGCGCGGGCCGGCGCCAACGCCGCGAGCATGGCGGCAAGCGAAACCAGCGCCAGCGCGAGGCGGCCCGGCGCGGCGAAGAGAAACATCGGACGGGCTGGTTTCACGAACGGGACCTGGATCATGGTCTTCCTCCCCATGATCCCCACTACGGAAACCGGCCGGCTTTCGGCTCATGGTGCAGGACCATCGGCCCCGGGATCGAGGCCGGACGGGGTTGATCTGCCGGAAGCGCCTGCGCTAGGGTGATGGCACCGCTCCGTTCGTGGCCGCACCGTTCCGGGAGGTCCCACCGTGAAACGGGAAGTACCATCCGAGGACATCACCGGGATCCTCAGCGCCTGGGGACAGGGGGATCCCGGCGCCGTCGACCGTCTCTTCCCTCTCGTCTACCAGGAGCTGCGCGCGCTGGCGCGCCGCCGGGGGGGCCGCGGCCGCGGGGAGACGATGCGGACGACCGCCCTGGTGCACGAGGCCTACCTGCGCCTGGTGGACCAGACGCGCGCCTCCTACGAGAACCGCGGCCACTTCTTCGCCGTGGCCGCCAAGGTGATGCGGCGGCTGGTCGTGGATCACGCCCGCGAGCGGGCGGCGCGGAAGCGCGGCGGCGACGCGGAGCGGATCACGTTCGACGACAGCGTCCTGGCGGATCCCGCGCAGCGCGTGGATCATCTCGCCCTCGACCGCGCGCTCGTGCGGCTCGAAGGGCTCGACCCGCGGCTCGTGCGGCTGGTCGAGCTCCGCTACTTCGCCGGGCTCACGCTCGAGGAGACGGCCGGGGCGCTGTCGATCTCGCTGGCCACCGTCAAGCGGGACTGGTTCAAGGCCCGCGCCTTCCTGATCCACGAGATGGACGGGACGCCGTCGCCATGACGACGCCGCCGACGCCGGAGCGCTGGCGACGCATCTCGAGGGTCCTGGACGAGGCGCTCGAGCAGCCGGCGGAGGCGCGGCGGGCCCACGTGGAGCGCGCCTGCGCCTCCGATCCCGTCCTCCGGGACGAGGTGATCGCCCTGCTCGCCCGCGGCGAGCAGGCGGGGGACTTTCTGGAGGGATCGCCGGTCAGCGGGATCGACACCCTCTCGGAACCCGGCGGCGCCCTCCCACCGGAGGAGACCGCGCACGACACGCTCGGTCCCTACCGGTTGCTCCGCCGCATCGGACACGGGGGAATGGGGGTCGTCTACCTGGCGGACCGCGCCGATGGCCAGTTCGAAAAGCAGGTGGCCCTGAAGCTCGTCCGGCGCGGCCTCGACACCGACGAGATCCTGGAGCGCTTCCGGCGTGAGCGCCAGATCCTGGCGCGTCTCGAACACCCGCACATCGCCCACCTGCTCGACGGCGGAGTCTCACCCGACGGCCGCCCCTGGCTCGTCATGGAGCACGTCGAGGGCGTGCCGATCACCGCCTGGTGCGCGGCGCACGACGCCCCGCTCGACGAGCGCCTGCGGCTGTTCGCCGACGTCTGCGAGACGGTGCAGTACGCGCACCGGAACCTGGTGATCCACCGCGACCTGAAGCCGTCGAACATCCTGGTCGATGCCCAGGGGCAGGTGAAGCTGCTCGATTTCGGCATCGCCAAGCTCCTCGCCGAAGAAGGGGAAGAGCGCGAGCGGACCCTGACGCGCGCGGGCCTTCGCCCCATGACGCCGGAATACGCGGCGCCGGAGCAGGCGCTGGACGCGCCGCTGACGACGGCCGCCGACGTCTACAGCCTGGGGGTCGTGCTGCACGAGCTCCTGGTCGGGCGCCGCCCGGTGCGGCCGGCCGCGGGCGAGCCGGACTCCCACGCCGCGGAGACCACCGGCGCCCCGGCTCCTCCTCCGTCGAGAGCGGTGGACGGAACCGACGCGCGATCGACGCGGCTGAGGCGCCGTCTCCGCGGGGATCTCGACACCATCGTGCTGAAGGCGCTGCAGCCGGACCCGGCCCGCCGCTACCGCACGGTCGAGGCGCTGTCGGAGGATCTCGATCGGCACCGGCGCGGCCTGCCGATCCGCGCCCGACGCGACACCTGGGGCTACCGCTCCGCCAAGTTCCTGTCGCGCCACCGCGTCGGCACCGCCGCCGCCGTGCTCGTGGCCGTGTCGCTCGCGGCCGGGATGGCGGGGACCCTGTGGCAGGCGCGGCAGGCGCGCCGCGAGGCGGCCAAGGCGCGCGAGGTGAAGGACTTCACGCTGAGGCTCTTCGAGGGAACGGACCCGCACCACGGACCCGAGGAGAACCTGCTGGCGCGCGACCTGGTCGACCGGGCGGCGCACCGCGTCGAGGAGGAGCTGCGGTCGCAGCCGGAGATCCAGGCGGAGATGATGCTGATGCTCGGCCGCATCGACCTGACGCTCGAGCTCTTCGATCGCGCCCGCCCCCTCCTGGACGGCGCCCTGGAGCTCGACCGCCGCCTGTACGGCGCCGAGAGCGTCCAGGCGGCCGCGACGCTGAACGAAATCGGCGGCCTGCTCATCCAGCTGGGGAAGTACGACGACGCCGAGCGCACCCTGCGCGAGGCGCTGGCGATCACCGAGCGGCTCCGCGGCCGCGACGATGCCGCCGTCGCGCCGATCCTGGCCGGTCTCAGCGAGGTGCTGGTCGCGAAAGGCGAATACGACGAGGCGGAGGCATTCGATCGCCGGGCGCTCGCCATCAACCGGCGCGCGCTCGGGGAGAACCACCTCGAGGTCGCGATGAACCTGAGCGACCTGGGGACGCTGCTGTACAGCCGGGGCCGCTATCCCGAGGCGGAGCCGGTCTTCCGCGAAGCGCTGCGCATCCGCGAGGGGCGCACCTCCGACACCGACTACGACACGCAGATCGTCCGCCACAACCTCGGCGGCATCCTCGCCGCCGTGGGGCGGTTCGACGAGGCCGAGCCGCTCGTGAGGAAGGTCCTGGCGGATCGCCGCCGCTCGCTCGGGCCGGAGAACCTGCAGGTGGCGATGTCGCTCGACGTCCTCGGCAACCTGCTGCGCGACCAGGGGCAGCTCGAGGAGGCCGGGACGACGCTGCGCGAGGGGCTCGACATCCGGCGGCGCGCCCAGGGCCCCGACGGCCCCGACGTCGCGAAATCCCTCAACAACATCGCCTACCTCGAATTGCGCCGCGGCGATCTCCCCGCCGCCCGGCGCGACTACGAAGAGGCGATCGTCGTCTGGGGAAAGACGCTCGCCAGGGATCATCCGAACCTCCTGGTCGCGCGCAACGGGCTCGGCATGGTCCAGGGAGAGTCCGGGGACGAGGAAGGGGCCGAGCGCGCCCTGCGGGAGGTGCTGGACCTGCGCGTCGCGAAGCTCGGCGAGGACCACCTCATGACCGCGCAGAGCCGCTACGCCCTCGGCAACCTGCTCGTGCGCCGCGGCCGCTTCGACGAGGCGGAAGGATTGCTGCAGCAGTGCCTGGCGGCGCGGCGGAAGGCCCTGGGCGAGACCCACTTCAGCGCCGTCGCGGTGGAGGAGGCGATCGCCTCGCTGCGGCGCGAGCAGGGGCGCCTCGACGAGAGCCTCGCCCTCTTCACGAAGACGCTCTCGGCCGACCGGACGATCTACTCGAGGCCGGCGCCCCCGACCTCTGATTCGCTGGTGGGACTGGGCCGGACGCTCCTCGCCCTGCGGCGGCCGGACGAGGCGCTGCCCTACCTGCGCGAGGGGCTTCAGATCCGCGGCCGGCTCTTCGTGCCCGGCGACCGGCGCACGGCGGAGGCGATGACCGCCCTCGGCTGCGGTCTCGCGGATCGCGGCGACGGGCGGGAGGCCCGCCATCTCCTGGAGGACGGCCTGCCGATCCTCGAGCGCCGTCCCTCCGGGCTGCAGCCCCTCCTCAGCGCCGGGAAGACGGCGCTTGCGAAGCTGCCTCCCGCTCGAGGTTGAGCACGACGCGGAAACGGGCCTTGCCGCTCATCATCCGTTCGTAGGCTTCCGTCGCCTTCTCCAGCGGAAAGACCTCGTTCATCGAGCGCACGCCCTGCAGCGCGCTGAAGGCGAGCGTGTCCTCGCTGTCGATGCTCGTCCCCGAGGCCCAGCCGCGGATCGATCGTCTCCCGCCCAGAAGCAGCAGCGGGTTGGCGTTCAGGCTTTGCGCCGCGCCGACGATGAGGAGCCGGCCGTCGAGGGCGAGACCGCCCTGCACCGCCGCCATGGCCTCGCCGCTCGTGGCGGTCGCCAGGATGACCTGCGCGCCCCCTCTCTTCAGGAGGGCGGCGGCCGGGTCCTCCGCCTGGCTGTCGATGTAGTCGGTCGCCCCGAGCTTCAGCGCCAGCGGCCGCTTGTCGGCGCCGCGGGCGATGGCGACCGTCCGGAAGCCCATCTTCGCCGCGTACTGCACGCCGAGATGGCCGAGGCCGCCGACGCCGAGCACGGCCACCACGTCGCCTGCGCGCGCGCCGCTGTGGCGCAGCGCATTGAAGGTCGTGATGCCGGCGCACAGGAGCGGGGCCGCGTCCACGGCCGGAAGATCGGCCGGGAAGACGGCGACGGCGTTCTCCGCGGCGATCAGGTAGTCGCCGTAGCCGCCGTCACGCGTGATGCCGGTGATCTGCTGCGTGACGCACGCGATCGGCACGCCCCGGCGGCAGGGCTCGCAGTGCCCGCAGTAGCCGCCGCTCCAGCCGACGCCGACCCGCTGTCCCTCTTTCAGGCGCGGCGTGCCGCGGCCGACCGCGTCGACCACGCCGGCGATCTCGTGCCCGGGGAGGCGCGGGTACTGGATCCCCGGCCAGGTTCCTTCCTTCGTCAGCGCATCGCTGTGGCAGATGCCGCACGCCTGGACGCGGATCCGCACCGTCCCCGGGGGCGGATCGGGGACGGGGCGTTCGACGATCTCGAAGGGACCGCCGGGCCGTGACACCTGCACTGCGCGCATCGTCGCCATGATTCACCTCGATGAGGCCGCCGGAGGAGCGTCGCGACGCAGCGTATCCGACATCGCCGGGGCCGGCCACTCGAGCGGCGACGGGCGCGCGAGCGGCCCGGTCTTCTCCTCGAGCGCCGCGAGGAACTGCGCGGCAATCCGCTCCCAGGTGAATTCCGCCAGGACGCGCTTCCGTCCCGCCTCCCCCATCCGTCGCGCCGCGGCCGGGTCCGAGAGCAGCCGCAGCAGGCGATCGGTGAGCGCCGCGACATCCTCCGTCGCGATGAGAGAACCGGTCACGCCGTCCACGATGGCATCGGCCACTCCTCCCGTGTCGGCGCCGACCACGGGAACGCCGCAGGCGTTCGCCTCGAGATAGCTGATGCCGAAGCCCTCGAAATTCCCGCCCGCCGCGTCGTGCCGGCTCGGCATCGCATAGACATCGGCCGCAGCGTACAGGTCCGGCAGCGCCGCCTCCTCGACATAGCCGAGGAAGCGCACCGTCTCCCCGACGCCGTGCGCGCGCGCCAGCGAACGCAGCCGCTCTTCATACGGAGGATTCGGCGGCCCGGCGACGACGTACAGCAGGTCGGGAACCTGGCGGCGCAGGGCCGGCAGCGCGCGGATCACCAGGTCGTGCCCCTTGCGCGAGACCAGGCGCGCCAGGGTCAGGATCACCGGCCGCGTCCCGAAGCCGAAGCGGCGGCGCGCCGCGGCGACGTCACGCGGACGGAACACGTCGGGGCTGACGCCGCACGGGATGACCCGCACCTGGCCGGGGGCGACCCCCGCGTCGAGGATCCGGTCGCGGGTGAAGCGGCTGACGGCGACGGCGAGATCGGCGGAGCCGAAGGCCCAGCGCAGGCCGGTCTGCCGGCGCGGCCGGTGGCCGTTCTTGGTGATCTCCATGCCGTGGGCGGCGATCGCGACCTTCCAGCCGGCCCAGGGACGCATCAACAGCGGGACGCGCGCCACCTTGCAATTGAGCGCAACGACGGCGCGCGGACGGTACAAACGCCGGCACTCCCAGAGCGCCTTCAGGATGTGCACTTCCTTGCGCTGCTTCCAGCGGGTCGACTCGATCGGGTGCGCGGTATATCCGTCTGCGTAGAACTTCGGATCGTCGTGCATGAAATCGCGCCGCGCCGCGTACACGACCCGCAGGCCGCGGCGCGAGAGCTGGCGCGCCATCCACGATCCCCACTGCGCCACGCCGCCCGGGCAGGGCGGGATCTCCTCGCCGAGGAACAGGACGGTGGGTGCGGGGCCGGATCGGGTCGGCATTCAGCGAATCCTAAGCGATTTCAATTCCGTGCGAGCGATTGTAGAACCGGGTGGGCAAACCGGAGCGACGGGCATACCATACGGCACTTCATCGACGCGACCGGCCCTCGTCGAGGGCCGGCGGTCCAAGAGGAGGGTTCGAGAATGAAGACGCTTGTGCGGCTGTGCACCGTGCTTGCAATCGTCGCGATGGTCGCGGCGCCCATGTCGTCGGCCTTTGCCGGCGGCGCGAAGAAGACCCACGACGTCCAGGTCACCGTCGTCTCCGTGAACGCGGACGGCAAGACCATGACGATCAAGGGACCGGACGGAGCGGAAAAGACCGTTCCGGTGACCGGGCAGGCGATCAACAAGATCAAGTCCGTGCAGCCGGGACAGACCGTCACGGTGGTCTGCACCGACAACGAGAAGGGCGAGCACGAGTCGATCAGCGACATCAAGATGGAAAAGGCGTCGTCCAAGTAAGACGACCGCTTTCAGGCCATGACGGGGCGTCCTTCGGGACGCCCCGTTTTTTTATGTAGAATCGCCGCGGTCCGGGACGGGAGAAGCCGATGAAAATCCAGCTGACCGTGAACGGGCGTCCGACCACGGTCGACGCCCCCGCGGAGATGCCCCTCCTCTGGGTGGTCCGCGATCTGCTCGATCTGAAGGGGACCAAGTTCGGCTGCGGCATGTCGGTCTGCGGCATGTGCACGCTGCACGTCGACGGCACGGCCGTCCGCTCCTGCGTGACCCCGATCGGCAGCGTCGCGGGGAAGAAGATCACCACCATCGAAGGGCTGTCCGCCGACGGGTCGCACCCGGTGCAGAAGGCCTGGAGGGACATCGACGTCGCCCAGTGCGGCTACTGCCAGGCGGGCCAGATCATGTCGGCCGCCGCGCTCCTGGCGAAGACGGCGAAGCCGACCGACGCGCAGATCGACACGGCGATGGACGGCAACCTGTGCCGCTGCGGCACCTACCTGCGCATCCGCGAGGCGATCCGCAAGGCCGCCGGCGCGACGAAGGCGTAGGAGAAGCCGCCATGGACCGCACCCGGACCGGCCCCGCGTTGCCTCTCGATCGCCGCACCTTCCTCCGCGTCAGCGCGGTGGCGGGGGGCGGAGTCCTGATCGGCCTGTCGTTCGGAACCCGCGCCGCCGCCGAAGACGAGGCGCCGTCGCTCACACCGGACGCGTTCGTGCGCATCGGCGCCGACGGCGTCATCACCATCACCGCCAAGAACCCGGAGGTCGGGCAGGCCGTGAAGGTCTCCCTCCCGATGCTCATCGCGGAGGAGCTCGACGCCGACTGGAAGGACGTGCGCATCGAGCAGGCCGATCTCGACGAGACGAAGTACGGCGAACAGTTCGCCGGCGGCAGCATCGCGATTCCGAACCAGTGGCTGCCGATGCGCCAGGTGGGTGCGGGGGCCCGGGCCCTGCTCGTCGCCGCCGCCGCGAAGGAGTGGAACGTGCCGGCCTCCGAGTGCACCACCTCGCCGGGGAAGGTCCTGCACGCGGCTTCGAAGCGGTCGCTCGGCTATGGCGCGCTCGCCACGAAGGCAGCGACCCTTCCGCCCCCCGATCCGCAGACCTTGACGCTCAAGGACCCGAAGCAGTTCCGGATCATCGGCAAGCCGCTCCCCGGCCCCGACAACCTGGCGCTCACGAGGGGCCTGCCGCTCTTCGGGATCGACGTCGAGGTGCCGGGGATGCTGCACGCGGTCTACGAAAAATGCCCGGTGTACGGCGGCAAGGTGATCACCGCGAACCTGAACGACGTGGTGCAGCTGCCCGGTGTGCGGCACGCTTTCGTCCTCGAAGGAGGATCGGCGCTGTCGGGCCTCCTGGGCGGCGTCGCCATCGTCGCCGACAGCGTCTGGGCGGCGCAGCAGGCGCGTGCCAGGCTCGAGGTCAAGTGGGACGAAGGCGCGACCGCAAGCCAGAGCAGCGCCGGCTTCGCGCAGCGCGCCGAGGATCTGTGGAAGCAGCCGCCGGCCCGCACCCTGCGGAACGACGGCGACCTCGAGGCCGGGTTCAAGGCGGCGGCGAAAGTCGTCGAGGCGAGGTACGACTACCCCTTCCTGGCCCATGCCTCGGCGGAGCCGATGAACTGCACCGCGCGCTTCGACGGCACGCGCATGGAGATCTGGGCGCCGACGCAGACGCCCGGGTCCGGCCGGGAGCTCGTGGCGCAGACGCTCGGCATCGCCGAGCGCGACATCACCGTCCACCTGACGCGCATCGGCGCCTGCTTCGGCCGCCGCCTCGAGAACGACTACATGGTGGAGGCGGCCGCCATCGCGAAGAAGGCGGGGGTTCCGGTGAAGCTCCTGTGGACCCGCGAGGACGACCTCCGGCACGACTTCTACCGGCCGGGCGGCTTCCACGCGCTGCGCGGCGGCATCGACGCCGCCGGGCGCATCGTCGCGTGGCGCGATCACTTCGTGTCGTTCGGCGAGGGGGAGAAGTTCGTGCGCGGCGCGTCCATGTCGGAGCGCGACTTCCCCGCCCGCTTCGTCCCTCACTACGCGCTCGTCTCCTCGGTGCAGCCGCTCGGCGTGCCGACCGGCGCCCTGCGCGCTCCCGGGGACAACGCCATCTGCTTCGTCGTGCAGTCCTTCATCGACGAGCTGGCGCACGCCGCCGGGAAGGACCCGTTGCAGGTGCGGATCGCGATGCTCGAGAAGGAGATTGCGCCCGCGCCCGCAGGCGGCAATCCCCTGGCCCGCTTCGACCCGAAGCGGATGCAGGGCGTGTACAAGGCGGTCGCGGAGCGCAGCGGCTGGGGCAGGCGGGCCCTGCCGAAGGGCACGGCGCTCGGTCTGGGCGGGCACTTCTGTCATTACGGCTACAGCGCCGTCGTGGCGCAGGTGCGCGTGGACGCCAACAGCGGGGTCCGCGTGGAGAAGGTCTTCACCGCCACCGACGTCGGCCGGCCCATCGTCAACCCGAGCGGGGCGATCCAGCAGGTCCAGGGATCGGTCGTGGACGGGCTCAGCCACCTGATGGACTTCGAGATCACCTTCGATCGCGGCAGGGCGGTGCAGAGCAACCTGCACGAGTACACCCCGGCGCGCATCTCGGCGGTTCCCGACAGCGTCGACGCCCATTTCGTGGAGACGGATCACCCGCCGACCGGGCTCGGAGAGCCGGTCCTGCCGCCGGTCATCCCGGCGGTGACGAACGCGATCTTCGGGGCCACCGGCCTGCGGATCCGCTCGCTGCCCCTGGCCAAGCTCGGCTATTCCTGGGCCGCGCGAGCGTGACCTCAGGCACCGTCCCCGCGCCCTCGCGACGTGCCCTGGCGGGAAATCCGGGCTAGAATCCCCTCGCTTCCGGACATTTTCTGCTTTGCAGGGGACGGTTTCCGCCGTATGAGAGAGCCTGTCGTCCCTCCCAGACAACAGGAGAAGTCCATGTTGCGGTTGAGAGGCGTGCGCCTCCCCGGCGTCCTGAGCCTCGCGTTGCTCTTCGGAATCGGAACGGCATCCGCCGCGCCGCCAACGGCCGGGGCCGCGGCCCCCGGCGAGGTCAGCCGGATCGCGGCCGCGCCCGCCTCGGTCTTCCTCTGGACCTCGGTCACGAGCGCCACGTCCTACAACGTCTACCGCGGTCTCGTCTCCTCGCTCCACCAGGGCGATGGCGCGGAATGCCACGGCCGCGTGCCCAACCGGTCGCTCAAGACCACCGAGAACCCGCCGGTCGGCGACGCCTTCTACTACCTCGTGACCGCGGAGTCGGACGCCGGCGGCGAAGGGACGATCGGAACCGGCACCGGCGGCCGGGCGCGGCCCCTGCGCGGCACGTGCGACGGCCTGCTGCGCCACCACGTGCTCGAGCGCATCGGCTTCGGCGAGAGCGACTGGTCGCGCGCCCGCATCGCAGCCCTCGGCCTCCAGGGTTACATCGACGAGCAGCTCAACCCCGCCTCCATCGACGAGTCGGACAACACCGCGCTCCTGTCCCGGCGTGCGCCGCTCGTCCCGCCGGACGGGGTCAGCGAGCTCAACGCGCTCGACGTCGTGAACGCCGTGTACTCGCGGCGCCAGCTCGAGCAGCAGGTGACGATGTTCTGGGACAACCACTTCAACACCTGCGTCAACGAGACCACCGATTTCTTCGGGTTCTACGACGGGACCTTCGAGTCCAAGCAGAACTTCGAGGCCGCCAACCTGCTCTACCAGGCACAGAAGAACTTCCGGAGCCTGGCCTTCAACGGGACGTTCCGGCAGATCCTCGAGGCGAGCGGCCTGGGGGCCGCGATGATCATCTACCTCGACTCGGTCAGCAACGTGGCCGGCACGCCCAACGAGAATTACGCCCGCGAGCTCCTGGAGCTGCACACCATGGGGGTGGACGGCGGCTACACCCAGCAGGACATCGTGCAGCTCGCGAAGGTGTTTTCGGGCTGGAACGTCTGCAAGAAGGACGTCTCGGTCGCGTCCGATCCGCTGTCCACCTGCATCGCCAGCAACATCTACGGCACGGCGAGCGAGCCCCCCGGCGTCTGGGTGGCCAGCTTCGAGCCGGTGCACCACGACAGCTCGGAGAAGATCCTGTTCGCGGGGACGCCGTACCAGGCCGTCATCCCGTCCACCGCCTTCAACCGCGCCGCGGGCGTGAACGACGCGCGGCTCGCCTTCGACGCCATCGCCGCCCATCCCTCCACCCCGCGGTTCATCGCGAAGAAGCTCTTGCAGCGCTTCGTGGATGAGCAGCCGACGACCGCGATGATCGACGCCGTCGTCGCCGCGTGGAACAACCCCGCGAACCCGCACGGCGCCGGGGACCTGCGCGAGGTGCTGCGCGCCGTCCTGGCGCAGACGGCGTTCCGCGACCCGGCGCGCGTCGGCGGCAAGATCAAGACGCCGTTCGAGCACGTGGTCTCGGCGCTGCGCGCCGTGCGCGCCTCGACCGACGGCACCTCGATCGTGGAGGGGTACCTGACGCGCATGTCGGAGCTGTTCCATCGCAATCCCGTCCCGACCGGGTACTCGGAGATCGGCGGCGACTGGCTCGACACCAACAACCTGCTGGAGCGGCGCAACTTCGGCATGACGGCGGCCGCCTCGCCGTCCTTCGCGGCGGACGTGATCGGGATGCTGCACGACCACGGTGTTGTGACCGCCGCGCAGCCGAACAACGCCGCGGCCATCGTGGACGACCTGTCGTCGATGTTCTTCGGGAGCACGCTGAGCGCCGCGGAGCGCCAGCGCGCCATCGACTATCTGAACACGGACGACAACGGCCTGCCGTCCCCTTACGACGACGGCCGGATCCGCGAGACCGCCGGATACCTGCTGGGCTTCGCCCAGTTCCTGGAGCAGTAGGAGGGATCGATGGCCCGCGAGACCGATTGCGACTGCAGCCGCCGCTCGTTCCTGCGCGGCGCCGGATTGACCCTGGCGGGGATCGGGGTCTCCTCGCTGCTCCCCGGCCCTTTCCTCCGCCAGGCGATGGCGGCGACCGCCGGCCCCTACGCCAACAAGAAGCTGCTCTTCATCTTCCTGCGCGGCGGCAACGACGGGGTCAACACCCTGATCCCCGCGGGGGATCCCGACTACAACGCGGTGACCCGGCCGAGCCTGTACATCCCCAACGGCCTGTCGCTCGATCTCGGCAACGGCTTCGCGCGCCTGCACCCGGCGATGTCGGCGCTGATGCCGGTGTTCGCCTCGGGCGACCTGGCCATCCTCCACCGCGTCGGCGTCCCCGCCAACAGCATGTCGCACTTCGACGGCCAGCGGGTCTGGGAGAGCGGCAACCCGGCGCAGACGAAGCTGTTCGAAGGGTGGCTGTACCGGTACATCCTCGAGAACGCGGTGGCGCAGGGCGTGCAGCTGCCGGCGCTGTCGGTGCAGGCGAACCGGCCGGTGCTGCTGCGCGGCGACCAGCCCTTCGTCAACATCGCCGTCCCGGACGGGTTCGACTACACGCTCTCCGAACCGAAGAAGACCAAGGTCGGCGGCGGCTGGAGCGGGGAATACGCGGACCTCATGGGGGTCGAGGCGTACCGGCCGCTCCTGTCGGAAACCAGCGTCAAGCTCGCCGGCGTGCTCGACGAGTACCGCTCCTGGAGCCAGCAGACGTGGAACCCGAAGGACCCGAACACCGGGTTCCCGCTCTTCCCGGTGGACAGCGCCAGCAATCCTCCGACGGCGCCGGGGCCGTTCCCCTCGTCGTCCTTCGCCTTCTTCCGCTCGCTCAAGATCTGCGCGCTGTCTCTCCTGGAGTCGGACGCGATCAACAACAACGGCACGCGCGTGGCCGGGACCGAGCTCAACGGCTTCGACAGCCACAACACCCAGGGAGCGACGGTCGGCATGCAGGCTTCGCTCCTGTCGGTGCTGGCGTACGGCCTGCGATCGCTGCAGGTCGTCCTGTCCGGGGCCGCGTTGGATCCGCGCGGCTACCGCGGCGTCTGGAACGACACGGTCGTCTGCACCCTCTCGGAGTTCGGCCGCACCTCGAATGAGAACGGCAGTGGCGGCACGGACCACGCGGCCGCGTCGTGCCTCTTCGTCGCCGGCGGCGCGGTGAACGGCGGCGTCTACAACTGCGATGCCTCCACATGGCCTCCCGGGACGCTGTTCGCGAAGGACGGACGCTACGTCAGCCTGCGCACCGATTACCGCGCGCTGTTCTGGGAGATCCTGCGCGACCACATGGGCGCCGATCCCGCCACCGCCGACACGGTCTTCCCCGGCTACACCGGCCTCGGCCTGAGCGAGCCGGGCGTCATCGGCTGACGCGAAAAAAACATACACACGGACGCATGCGCCTTCCTGTCCGGGGACGATCCGCGCCGCGCTTTTCTGCTTTGCAATGAGCCGATCACGTCGTACTTAGAGGGCTCCAGTCCCCCTCCCGGACAGGACAGGAGAGCCCATGCGCTGGCGCAATGCCGAGCGGAGCACGGGCGCCTGCCTCGTCTTCCTGAGCGGGATCGGGATGGCCGTGGCGGCGCCCCCCGGAGAAGTGGCTGGAGTGCAGGTCGGCAGTTCCTCGCAGATCACCTGGACGGCCGTCACCGGAGCCACCGACTACAACGTCTACCGCGGCCTGATCTCGTGGCTGCCGCGCGGCGACGGCGCGGAGTGCAACGGCGACGAGATCACCGGCACCGCGTTCACGACGGCAGGTGACCCGTCCCCGGGCGAAGCCTTCTTCTACCTCGTCACGGCCGAATCGTCCGGCGGCGAGGGGACGCCCGGCACCGGCACCTCCGGCGCCGCGCGCCCGCTGCGCGGCACCTGTGACGGCGTCATGGCCCGCCACGCGCTCGATCGCCTCGGTTACGGCGGCGACGAGTACAGCCGCGCCCGCATCGCCACGCTCGGGATCCAGGGCTACCTCGACGAGCAGCTCAATCCCGCTGCGATCGACGAGTCGACCAACACCGCCCTGACCAGCCGCACCGCCACGCTCGCCCCGCCCGACAACATCAACGAGCTGCTGGCGCTCGACATCGTCAACGCCGTCTACGCGCGGCGGCAGCTGGAGCAGCAGGTGACGATGTTCTGGGACAACCACTTCAACACCGATCACAACGAGTCGTACGACTGGTTCAACTTCTACAACGCGCTGTTCCCGGCGAAGCAGGACAGCGAGTCGGCCGGGCTGCACTACGAGATGGAGAACACCTTCCGCGACCTGGCCTTCAACGGCACCTTCCGCGACATCGTCGAGGCGAGCGGGCTGGGGCGGGCGATGATCATCTACCTCGACACCGTCAACAACGTCGCCACGGCGCCGAACGAGAACTACGGGCGCGAGCTGCTCGAGCTGCACACCATGGGTGTGAACGGCGGCTACACGCAGGCGGACATCGTGCAGCTCGCCCGTGTCTTCACCGGCTGGAACGTCTGCAAGAAGGACGCGTCGGTCGCGGCGGATCCCCTGGCCGCGTGCATCCCCAGCAACACCTATGGCACCGCAACCGAGCCGCCGGGCCTCTGGGTGGTGAACTTCCGCACCTCGCGCCACGACACGTCGCAGAAGACGCTGTTCGCCGGCACGCCGTACCAGAGGATCATCCCCTCGACGGCGGCGAACCCGGCGGCGGGCATCAACGACGCCTCGCTCGCCTACGACGCCATCTGCGCCCATCCGTCGACCGCGCAGTTCGTCTCGAAGAAGCTCCTGCAGCGTTTCGTGGACGAGCAGCCGACCCAGGCGATGATCGACGCCGTCGTCGCCGCCTGGAACAACCCCGCCAACCCGCACGGGGTCGGCGACCTGCGCGAGGTGCTTCGGGCGGTGCTCGCCCAGGCGGCCTTCCGCGACCCGGCCCACGCCCACGGCAAGATCAAGACGCCGTTCGAGCACGTCGTGACGGGGATGCGCGCCCTGCGCGGCCTGACCGACGGGCAGACCTCGGTCCGCAGCTACCTCAACCGCATGTCCGAGCTGTTCCACCAGGACCCGGTGCCCACCGGGTTCAGCGAGATCGGCGCGGACTGGCTCGACACCAACAACCTGCTGGAGCGGCAGAACTTCGGGTACGACATGGCGACGCACACCGCGTCGACCTTCGGCGCCGACGTGATCGGGCTCCTGAACGCCAACGGCGTGTCCACCGCCGCGTCCCCGAACAATGCGCCGGCGATCGTCGACTTCCTGTCCGGCGTCCTTCTGGGCGGCGCGATCACCGCCGCGGACCGGCAGCGCGCCATCGACTACCTCAACACCAACGACAGCGGCGTCGTCGCCACGTATACCGACTCGCGGATCCGCGAGACCGCCGCATACCTGATGGGCCTGGCCCAGTTCCTCGAGCAGTAGGAGGCGCACGATGAGCCGACACGCGGACTGCGACTGCAACCGCCGTTCTTTCCTGCGCGGCGCCGGGCTGACCCTGGCCGGGATCGGAGTCACCTCGCTCCTCCCGGGCCCCTTCCTCCGCCAGGCCCTGGCGGCGACCGCCGGCCCCTTCTCGAACCGCCGGCTGATCTTCATCTTCCTGCGCGGCGGCAACGACGGGCTCAACACCGTCATTCCCGCCGGCGACGCGGACTACAACGCGGTCAACCGGCCGACCCTGTTCATCCCGAACACGTCGTCGCTCGATCTCGGCAACGGCTTCGCGCGGCTGCACCCGGCGATGTCGGCGCTGATGCCGGTGTTCAACGCGGGCGACCTGGCGGTCGTGCACCGCGTCGGCTACCCGAACAACACCATGTCCCACTTCGACGACCAGCGCGTCTGGGAGAACGGCAACCCGCTGCAGACGCAGCTCTTCGAAGGCTGGCTGTACCGCTACATCGAAGAGAACGCGGTCTCGGCCGGGGTGCGCCTGCCGGCGCTGTCGGTGCAGGCGAACCAGCCGTTGCTGATGCGCGGCGACGAGCCGTTCGTCAACATCGCCAACCCCAACTCCTTCGACTTCATCCCCGCCGATCCGAAGAAGACCAAGCTCGCCAACGCCTGGGAGGCCGCGTACCAGAACCTCAACGGGCTCGAGGCGTACCGGCCGCTGCTGTCGCAGACGGACGTCAAGCTGACCGACACGCTCGACGAGTACCGCTCCTGGAGCCAGGCGACCTGGGACCCGAAGGACCCGAACACCGGCTTCTCCCTGTTCCCCGTGAGCGACGCCACCAACCCTCCGACGGCGCCGGGGCCGTTCCCCTCGTCGGCCTACGGCTTCTTCCGCTCGCTCAAGATCTGCGCGCTGGCGATGCTCGAATCCGACGCGGTCAACAACAACGGCACGCGCGTCGCCGGGACCGAGCTGGGGAGCTTCGACACCCACAACTCGCAGGGCGCGGCGAGCGGGACGCAGGCCGACCTGCTGGCGCGGCTCGCCTACGGCCTGCGCTCGCTGCACGTCGTCCTGTCGGGAGCGGCCGTCGACCCGCGCGGGTACCCTTCGGTCTGGAACGACACCGTCGTGGTCACCCTGTCGGAGTTCGGCCGCACCTCCAAGGAGAACGGCAGCGTCGGCACCGACCATGCCGTCGCGTCGTGCCTGTTCGCCGCCGGCGGGTCGGTCGTGGGCGGCGTGTACAACTGCGCTCCCGCCACGTGGCCGGCGGGCGTCATGTTCGCCAAGGACGGCCGCTACCTCACGCACCGCACCGACTACCGGGCGATCTTCTGGGAGATCCTGCGCGACCACATGGGGGCCGACCCGGCGAAGGTCGACACCATCTTCCCCGGATACAGCGGGCTCGGGCTCACGGAGCTCGGGATCCTCGCGTGAGCCGCGCCCGATGAGGTCCCGGGGCGGCCGGTTCGCGGTCGCCGCGGGGGGAACGATGCTGCTCCTCGCCGCGGCGATCGCCCGGTCGGACGAGCCGGGCACCCTCACCGTGACCCCGCCGCGCGGCGCCTCCGGCGCGCCGACGGTGGTGACCATCCGCGGCGCCGCCTTCGAGCCGGGGGCGCGCGTCGCGCTCTACGGCGGCGGGCCGTTCCTCGCCGGGGCGTACCCGCTGCCGGAGGGGAGCCGGTCGGTCCAGGCGCGCGGCGATCGGGTGTCAATCGGCTTCTACAGCCACTCCAGCAAGGCCGGCGGGCTGCAGCTCATCGACGTCGGCGATCCGGCTCACCCGGTGCGAGCGGGCGGCTTCGAGACCGGCGACAGCGGCATCGGCGTCGCCACCCGGGGCTCTCTCGGCTACATCGCCTTCCTCAACCCGTACACCTTCCTCGGCGGCCTGCACATCGCCGACCTCGATGCCCCGGGCGGCGCGCTGCGGCTCGGCAGCTTCTACACGTTCACCGACCCGCAGGCGATGGCGCTCGACGGCACGCACGCCTACGTCGCCGGCGGGGCCGAGGGGCTGCGCATCGTGGACGTGTCGGATCCGGCCGCGCCGTTCGAGGCGGCCCGCATCGACTCGCACGGCCTGGCGCACGACGTGGTCGTCGAGAACGGCCGGGCCCTCGTCGCCGACGGGGCCGGCGGGCTGCGCGTCATCGACGTCCGGGATCCCGCCGCTCCGGCGGAGGTCGGCTCGTGGGACCCCGCCGGCGCCGATCTGCTCTCCGTCGCGACCGGCGACGGCGCCGTCTTCGCCACCGACACGACGCGGGGGCTCCTGGTTTTCGACCTCGCCGATCCGGGGCGACCGGCGCTTGTCGCGGAGCTGCCGCTGCCGGACATCGCCTCCGGCCTGGCGCGCGACGGATCCACGCTCGCCGTGGCCGCGGGCGCCGCGGGGCTGCAGCTCGTGAACGTCAGCGACCCGCGCCACCCGGGCGTCATCGGCAGCGGCACTCTTCCCGGCAACAGCGCCTACTTCTTCGACGTCGCGGCCGGACCCGGGCGCGCCTACGTGGCGGACCTGCTCAACGGGCTGCAGATCCTCGACACCCGCCGCCCCGCGGCGCCGCCGCTGGCCGGGGGCGTCGATCTTCCCGGCGCGACGACGGCGGTGGTGGCCGACGGCGCGCTTGCGGCCGCGGCCAACGGCGCCGCGGGGATCGTGCTTCTCGACGCGACCGGCCCAGGCTCCGTGACCGGCCGCGTACCGACCCCGGCGGCGGCCGCCGGTGTGGCGATCGCCTCGCGGCACGTCCTCGCGGCGCTCTCCGAGGCGGGTGTCGCGATCATCGACGCCGCCGATCCGGCTCATCCGATCCTCGCCGGCTCGGTGGACACGCCCGGCGAGGCGCTCGGAGTGACGGCGGCGGGCGACCTGGCGTTCGTCGCGGACGGGTCGCAGGGACTGGCGATCGTCGACTGGACCGACCCGGCCGCCCCGGCGCTGCTCGGCTCGCTCGACACGGCCGGGACGGCGCGCGGGGTCGCCGTCTCGGGATCGCTCGCCTACGTGGCCGACGATTTCCGCGGTCTCGTGATCGTCGACGTGTCGTCCCCCGCCGCCCCGCGGCTCGTGTCCCGGCTCGACACGCCGGGGCGCGCGTACGGCGTGGCGGTGGCGGACGGCTTCGCGTACGTCGCGGATCTGAACCGCGGCGTGCAGGTGATCGACGTCTCGAACCCGGCGACCCCGCGGCTGGGTCGCACGATCTTCACCCCCGGCGCCGCCTCCGGCGTCACGTGGCTCGAGAAGCGGCTGCTGGTCGCCGACGGGTTCGAGGGGCTGCTGGAATACGACGTGACCACCCCGCTGTCGCCGGTCCTCGTCGGCGCCTACGACACGCCCGGGATCGCCACGGGCGTCGCGGCGGCGCTGTCGTCTGCGGGGACCCTGCTCGTCGCCGACGGGCCGCGCGGCGTGCGCGCCGTGCGCCTGAATCCCGGCCTGCCGCCCGCCGCGCCCGACGCGACGGACGGGCTGCGCGTGGAGATCCCCGCCGGGTTCACCCCCGGGCCGTACGATGTCCAGGTGGTGCGCGCCGACGGCACGCCGATCGCGCCGCCGATCCGCAACGCCTTCGTCGTCTGCGGAGGCGGCGACCTCGCGGCCCGTCTGGTCGCCTCGCGGCTCCCTTCGGCGGCGGGTCCGACCCCGGCCCCCTGGCGGCTGGAAGTGAGCGGGTCCTCCGACCTTCTCGCACCCGCGCGGCAGGAGGCGCGGCTGCTCCTGCCGGCTTTCCCCGCCGAGCCACTGCTCCGCTTCGATGCGGGGCGCGAGGCGATCGACATCACCGTTCCCCGGGCCGGTCCGGCGGTCGTGCGGCTGTCGGGCTCCGACCGCGCCGCCCTGCTGGCGCTCTGGAACGCGGCGCTCGCGGGCGGCGGCCTGCCGCTGCCCCGCCTCGATGCGCGCACCTACGGTCCGCTTCGGCTCGCGACCTTTCCCGG
Organism: Candidatus Polarisedimenticolia bacterium; assembly: GCA_036005805.1. Lineage (GTDB taxonomy): Bacteria > Acidobacteriota > Polarisedimenticolia > Gp22-AA2 > Gp22-AA2 > DASRAU01. The sequence goes on from DASYQE010000156.1 coordinate 18,978, forward strand.
CGAGGGAGCCGCCGGGCCGCGGCGGTTCCGGTTCGAGGTCGAGGGCGGCGTCCTGACCTCGGCCTGGGCCTGGGGGGATGGCGCCCGGCTCGATTTCGCGGTGAGCGCCGCCGATGCGTCCGGCTGCGACCTGCGCGCGGAGACGTCGCTGTGACCGGCGCGGCCCGAACCGCGATGCGGCCCGTGATGGCCGCGGCGCCGCGCCTGGTCCTCGCGCTGCTGGCGGTTTCAGGCCCGGCAGCCTCCGCCGCGCGTGCGCAGGACGTCTGCTCCGGGACGGCGGCGGTGCCGAACGCGCAGCTCGCCTCGTTCCCGGTCGTCACCGGGCTGACCGGAAGGCCCCTGCTCGTCACCGCCCCGCCGGGCGATCGCGATCGGCTGTTCATCGTCGAGCAGAACGGCCTCATCCGCATCCACCGGCGCGGCGACCCCGCAGGAACGGTCGAAACCTTCCTCGACATCACCGATCGCGTCCAGGCCGCCTCGAGCCTCAACGAGATGGGACTGCTCGGCCTGGCATTCGATCCCGACTACGGCGCCAGCGGGCTCTTCTACGTGAACTACACCGAGGGGACCATCAACGGGCCGTGGTCCACGGTCGTCTCCCGTTTCTCCGTCGTCGCCGGCGATCCCGACGCCGCCGATCCCGATTCGGAGGAGCGGCTGCTCGTCTTTCCGCAGCCGCAGTCGAACCACAACGGCGGGCAGCTCTTCTTCGGTGCCGACGGCTTCCTGGACGTCGCGACCGGCGACGGCGGCGGCGCCGGCGACCAGCACGGCAGCTGCGGCAACGGCCAGAGCCGGACGACGCTCCTCGGGAAAATGCTGCGCCTCGACGTCTCCGGGATCGATCCGACGAGCCTGCCTCCCGATTGCGGCGGGGCCGGCGCCGGCTACCGCATTCCCTCGGGCAATCCCTTCGCGGCGATCGGCGCGACGGCGTGCGGCGAGATCTGGATCGACGGCCTGCGCAACCCGTGGCGATCGGCGTTCGATCCGGCGAACGGGAATCTCTACATCGCCGACGTCGGGCAGGACTGCTGGGAGGAGGTGGACGTCCTGGCGCCTGCGGCGCAGCCGGGGGCCAACCTCGGGTGGCGGTCGATGGAGGGACTGCACTGCTTCTCGTCCGGCAGCGGCAACTGCAACCCCTCTCCCGTGACCTGCTCCGGCGTGCCGAGCTGCGGCGATCCCACGCTCCTGCTGCCGGTCCTCGAGTATTCGCACAGCCAGGGCTGCTCGATCACCGGGGGCGCCGTCTACCGCGGCTGCCAGATGCCCGACTGGGCCGGGACCTACTTCTACGGCGACTACTGCTCGGGCTTCGTCCGGTCGTTCCGCTTCTCGGGGGGCGCGGTGCTCGAGGCGACCGACCGCACCGCCGCGCTCGATCCCGGCGCGACCCTCGGCAACAGCCTGACCAGCTTCGGCCAGGACGCCCAGGGCGAGTTGTACATCGTGGACCGTGACGGCGTGGTGCGCCGCATCGGTCCGCGCTTCGTCGATCTCGAGGTGTCGGCGCCGGGGGACGCGGCGCCGCTGATGCTCGGACCTCAGGCCTGGACCTGGGGGGATCTCGCTTTCGCCAGCATGCGGCCGGTGTCGTTCTACCGCGTCTGGCGCGGCGCGCCGGGCGGCGTGTTCCACTGCCGCTTCACCAGCGCGTCGCCGCAATGGCCGGGCGGCGACCCGGACACCCCGCCCGTCGGAGGCTTCTTCGCCTACGTCGTCACCGCGGTGGATGCGAGCGGCGCGGAAACCCGCCCCGGCATCACCGCGACCAGCTTCCTGCGCGACGCCTGCCCGTAGCGCGCGGTCACTTCCAGTTCTGACGGACGATCTGCTCGAGCCAGGGGAGCGAAGCCCACCCGGTCTCGACGTGGCCGTTGATCAGGAAGCCGGGGGTGCCGAGGGATTTCGCATCGGCTGCCGTCTTCATATCGGCGCCGATCTCGTCGCGCAGCTTCGCATCGTCGAAGTCGCGCGCGAAGGCGGCTTCATCCAGCCCGATCTCCTGCGCGAGACGCATCAGACCAATCCGGTCGCGGGAGCCGCCGCTGACGAGCGCCGCGTGGTACTCCCAGAACTTCCCCTGGCGCTGCGCCGCCTTCGCCGCCGCCGCGGCGTCGAACGCATCCTTGTGGATGATGAGCGGGTTGTTCCGCACCTCGACGCGCAGCTCCCCCTTGAAGTCAGCCACCAGCTTGTCGAGCTCGCGCGCCGCGCGCGGGCACACGGGGCACTGGTAGTCGGTGAAGAACACCAGCGTGTTCGAGGCCTTGTCCGGCCCGAGCGACGGCGCGCCGGTCTTCGGCGAATGCCGCTCCACCGCCGCCTCCGCCGGACCGGAGGTCTCCGCGGGCGCCGGAGGTGCGGTCGCCGGTTTGGCCGCGGGCGCGGCCGCTCCGGCCGCCGACGCGAGCCACAGGAGCGCCGCGCCGGCGCCGACGACCATCGGGCCGCGGCGCATCAGTCGAGCGTGGCCATGTCGATGACGAAGCGGTACTTGACGTCGCCCTTGAGCAGCCGCGCGTAGGCGTCGTTGATCTGCTGCGCGCGGATCGTCTCGATGTCGGAGGCGATCCCCTTCGAGGCGCAGAAGTCGAGCATCTCCTGGGTCTCGCGGATGCCACCGATGGCCGAGCCGGCGAGGCGGCGGCGCTTGAACAGGAGACTGAAGACGCCGAGCGCCGCCGGATCCTGCGGCGCGCCGAGAAGCGTCATCGTGCCGTCCTTCCTGAGCAGCTCGAGGAACATGTTGAGATCGTGCTTCGCCGAGACGGTGTCGAGGATGAAGTCGTAGGTCGCCGCCCGCTTGAGCAGCTCGGCGTCGTTGTCGCGCGTCACCACGACGTCCTGCGCGCCCAGGCGCCTGGCGTCGGCCGATTTCCCCGGGGAGGTCGTGAACAGGGTGACCTCGGCGCCGAAGGCGGCGGCGAGCTTGACCGCCATGTGCCCCAGGCCGCCGAGGCCCACGATGCCGACCTTCGTCCCCTGGCCCACGTTCCAGTGCCTGAGCGGCGAGTACGTCGTGATGCCGGCGCACAGGAGCGGCGCCGCCGCGGCCGGGTCGAGCCCCTTCGGCACCCGCAGCACGTAGTTCTCGTCCACGACGAGGCTCTTCGAATAGCCGCCGCAGGTGACGCCGCCGAGGTGCTTGTCCTCGAAGTTGTAGGTGAAGGTGGGGAGAGTCTTGCAGTACTGCTCGGTCCCGGCGCGGCACTCGTCGCAGACGCGGCACGAATCGACCATGCAGCCGACGGCGGCCAGGTCCCCGGCCTTGAACTTCGTGACCGAGGCGCCGGTTGCTGCGACGCGGCCGACGATCTCGTGCCCGGGAACGCACGGATAGACGGTGGGCATGGCGCTCTGCCACTCGTTGCGCACCTGGTGCAAATCAGAATGACAGACACCGCAAAAAAGGACGTCCATCTGCACGTCCTGCGGTCCCGGCTCGCGGCGCCGGATGGTCATCGGCAGAAGCGCCGACGTGGCGCTCGCGGCGCCGCACGCCCGGGTGGCGTAGCTCCCCTTCTCCATGTCGTCCTCCGTCGTCTCGCGTGTTCGCGTGGCGACAGTCTAGCCCGGATCCCGGGCCGGGACGGGTCGAAAGGGGCGTCCTAGGGCGTGCAGGTCACCTGGCAGCCGGACGCGGGACAGCGGCTCGCGTTGAACGAGCCGTTGACCGTGCAGGGCAGGGTCGCGTTGCAGGTGCTCGCGCCGGTCATCGGGGACAGGTTCATGACATTGCCGCCGGAGAACGTGTCGGACGGCATGCGCGTGATCCCGGTCCAGTCCTGGGTCAGGTTCACCGTGCAGGTGGAGCTGACCGTCCGGCTTCCCTCGTTTCCGAACTGCACGGTGCCGGTCGGGTCGATCGTCCCGGTGCCGCCGGGGATGGGGTTGTTGCAGTCGTCGGTCATCGTGAAGTCGAAGGCGTTGCCGGCCTGCACGATGGTCAGCACGGCGGTCCCTTCGAACATCGTGTTCAGCGTGCCGCAGGTGCTGCTCAGCGGAGTCGAGGTGAGGACCCACGACCCCTCGAGGGACGGGGACGTGTTGGTGGTGCCGGTGACGCCGGGGGTGCCGGCGCCCGGAGAACGCGGCTTGCTGTCGCTGCAGGCGGCGAGCGCCGCCAGGCCCAGCAACGCCACGGCGAGGGCCGAACTTCGGACATGCATGCGGGAACGTCGGGCATCCATTGCGAATTCCTCCCGATACGAGGCGTGAATCTCGACCGCCTCGACGATAGGCCGGGACGGGGCCCGCGACGCTCAGCGAATCTCCGGACAGAACCGTCGGGATTTTTGCCCCTTGTCCCCGCCCGGGGGGCCGTTACCCTGTTGGTGAAGATTGGAGGAGACCAACCGATGAGAGAGACCCCGACTTTCCGCGCCGGTACTCTGGCCTTTGCGGCCATGCTGTTCGCCGTCGCCGGGACGTTTGCGACCCACGTCCGTGCCAACGACAAGACCCTCAACGGCAAGTACGGCAACGACGGCGAGATCCTGGCGCAACTGGTGGCCATCGACGAGAACGAGGTGCACGCCGCGCAGCTGGCCGAGAAGAAGGACGTCGAAGGGGCTGTCGAGAGCTATGCCAAGATGCTCCGCGAGGACCACGGCAAGAACATCAACGACACCGAGAAGCTCGCCGACAAGCTGAACCTCGACCTCAAGAAAGGCGATCCGGTCGACAGCATCCACACCCAGGGAGAGCAGATGCTCGACCGGCTCGACGACGTCTCTGGCGGCGAATTCGAGCGCTCCTTCCTGAGCGAGATGGTCAACGGGCACCGGGCGGCTCTCGACAAGCTCGACGATTTCATCCGCATGGCGCAGAACCCCGAGGTGAAGCAGCACCTGCAGGCGACGCGCGAGCGGGTCGCCTTCCACCTCAAGGAGGCGGAGCGGCTGCAGGAGGGAGCCACGGGAGCGCACCACTGACATCGCGTCCGGCCGGGCGCTTCGGCCCCGGTCCGGACGCCCATGACCTCCCTCCACCAAAGCCCGTCGTCGTGACCTGCATTCACGGCGGCGGGCCCTTTTTTTGCGTGCAGGCCGGTGAGACACCCGGGCTAGAATCGCGATTCGCTCCGCCTTTCTTTCCGGGAGATCGCGATGCACGCAACGCTCGAAGGAGGGTGCGCCTGCGGCGAGGTGCGCTACCGGCTGGACGCGCCGCCGCTGTTCGTCCACTGCTGCCACTGCCTGAACTGCCAGAAGCACACCGGCTCCGCCTTCGTCATCAACCTGCTCATCGAGGCGTCGCGCGTCGCGCTGCCGGGCGGCCGGCCCGAGCCGACCGAGATGCCGCCCAACGGGGGCACCCCCAACTCCATCTTCCGTTGTCCCCGGTGCCGCGTCGCCGTCTGGAGCGTTTACGGCGGCCGATCGGCCATCCTGTTCGTGCGCGGCGGAACTCTCGAGACCCCGTCCGCCGTCGCTCCGGACGTGCACATCTACACGCGCTCGAAACTGCCGTGGGTGCGCCTGCCCGAGGGAGTTCCCGCCTTCGAGGCGTACTACGACCCGAAAGCGCTCTGGCCCGCGGCGAGCCAGGAGCGCCGC
>DASYQE010000157.1:0-9843 GCA_036005805.1 Candidatus Polarisedimenticolia bacterium
GGCGTGCTTCACGTACCACCACTGCAGCCGCGCGGCGGTTTCGCCGATGCCGCCGTTGATCCCCGCGAAGTTGACGTAGATCTGGCGGTTGTAGAGCAGGACCGCGAGCTTTTTCGTCAGGGCCCAGTCGATCTGCAGGCCGAACTGCGGCACCGGGGCGCTGACGCTGACCTTCTCATTGACGTCCCCGCTGACCGGGGTGCCATTGATGTCGGTGACGTTCCCCGAAGCATCGAGCTCGGCCCCGATCGACAGGTAGTCGATGCCGGCGGAGCCGGAGATCCTCACCTGCGGGAGATCGAGAAACGCATAGCGCCACGCGACATAGGGGAAGTTGGTGTCGAAACTGGCGGTCACCTTGCCGTTCGCCTCGTAGATGAAGTCCCCCCACTCGACATCCTCCGTCAGGACCTTGGAGCCGGAGCGGTTCAGCTCGAGGTAGCCGAAGTCGAGGAACTGGCGCTTGTTGATCCGCCAGTTCAGCTCGAAGCGGGCGGCCTTCTTGCTTTCAGGCAGGTCGAAGATGTCCTCGAAGTTGATGGTGGCACCGACCCCGGCCGTCGTCGAGCCGAGGGCCGCGTCGGTGTAGGCATCGGCAAAGATGCCCCCGACCGCGATCCGGACCTTGTCCGGAACATCGCCGGGCATCTCGGCGCGCGCCTGTCCCGTCCCCGCCAGACCGACCAGCGCCGCGAACAGCAGGGTCCCGCCCACACGTCGCCCCATCGCGCGACGCGGCACCACCGGTTCCTGCATCATGAGTCGATTCCTCCGGGCGGCGGTCAGGCCTTCCGCCGCGCGCATCATAGTGCAAGCGCCCCCTCCGGGCGCGATCCGCAATGGTGCTGAGCGCGGCCTGATCCCACTCGTCAGCGGGCGGCGGGAGCCGCGCTGGCGGCCTTCGTGGGCGGATCGAGCTTCGGGTCTTTGTAGTTGCGGTCGATCTCCTTCTGGAGGTTCTTGGCGCGCTCCGCCGACAGGGAGTGGTTGCCGAAGAAGAAGTTCTCGACCTTGCTCTGGTCGCCGTACTTCTGGGCGAAGCGGTTCCACAGCGCCGGGGCCTTGCGGTAGTCGTAGCCGGCCTCGTACACGTAGCGCAGCCCGACGCGGTCGGCCTCGTCCTCGTAGTCGCGGCTGAACGAGTTCCCGAAGGTCGTGGTGCCGAGCGCCGTCGCCTGCTGCGCGGCCATCTTGCCGAGATCGTTCTTGATGAGTCCCGAGGCCATGTTCGCCGCCTGGCCCGCGACGCCCGAGGCCATGCCGGCCTTGGCCTGGCGGCGGCTGTGCTCGTAGGTGGCATGGGCCAGCTCGTGCCCGAGCACGATGGCCAGCTCGTCGTCGTCCATGTCCTTCATGAGACCGGAGAAGGTGTAGATGGAGAAGTTCGCCATCGCCATGGCGTTCCACTCCGGGTTGTCCACGACGTAGACGCGCACCTTGGACGGGTCGACGTAGGACGGCAAAAGGCGATCGACGATCTTCCGGCAGCGATCGACCTCGGGCCCGCCGTCGATCAGCTTGCCGACCACCTGCTCCTTGCCGTCCGGGCCGGCATCCGAGACCTTTTTGGCGGAGACGTACTGCTTCTCGGCCTGGTTGGTGCCGGCGATGACGTCGCTCTCCAAAAACTCCGATCCGTTCTTGACCGCCTCGATGGTGCCCAGGACGATCGTCCCCTCCGGGCTGCGGCTTCCCTTCGCCTTGACGTGGTATCCGATCGGGATATCGGCCGCCTTCTTGAATTTTCCGGCGCTGATCTTCGTCTTCTCGGTCACCTGCAGCCGCTGGCCGTCCACGATGATGTAGCCCGGCTTCTTGAAGTCGAGATAGCCCTGCACGGTGATGGCCCCGGCCAGGACGGTTCCGGCGGTCGCGAACGACAGGACGAGGGCGGTGAGGGCGCTTCCCGAAGGGCGCATGACGAAGCCTCCTGACAAGGATGGCCCGATGATAAACCCGCCGGGGGGTCGGGGGTCGATATAATTCGGCGCCCGGTGAACCTCATGCGCCCCCCCCGCTGGCTGGTCCGGACCGTCGTGGTCGCGGCGGCGGCCGTGGCCCTCTACGTCGCGGTCGGCTTCCTGGTCCTGCCCCGGGCCCTGCGCGGCCCGATCGAGCGTGAGGCGGCGGCCCGGCTCTCCCGCCAGGTCACCCTGCGCCGCCTGCGCCTCAATCCTTTCACCCTGACCGTGACGGCGCTCGGGCTCGAGGTGACGGACAAGGACGGCACGCCCCTTCTGCGCTGGGAGAAGCTCCTGGTCAACTTCGACCCTGTGAAGTCGCCGTGGCGCCGCGAGTGGATCTTCCACGAGATCCACCTGGCCGGGGCCGCCGGACGTCTCGCCCTGCTGCCGGGCGGCGCGCTCAACATCGACGACATCATCCAGGCATTCAGCGCACCGGACCCGAACGCGCCGCCCCCCGGGCCGCCCCCGGTCGTCACCATCCACCGGCTGGGGATCGAAGACACGTCCCTCTCGTTCGTCGATCGATCGGGGCCGACGACCTTCACGACGACGCTCGGGCCGCTGCGCATCGAGCTGCGCGATTTCACGACGCGGCGGGGCGAGAACAACGCCTACACCTTCACCGGGGCCACCGAGATGGCGGAGTCGTTCTCGTGGACCGGCCATTTCGGCCTGGATCCCCTGCGTTCCGACGGCGAGGTCAGTCTCACCAAGGTGACCCTGTCGAAGTACCAGCCCTACTACCGCGGCGTGATCCCCTTCGACATCCGCGGGGGCGACGCCGACCTCAAGTCCGGCTACCAGGTCGTCTGGGGGCCGAACCAGAAGGCCCTGAGGATCCTGGGCGGCGCCGTCACCCTGCGCGATCTCAAGCTGTCGGAACACGGCAAGGAGGAGATCGCCTTCGACGCGCCGCTCACCCAGGCCGAAGGCGGGGACATCAATCTGCTGACGGGAGAGGCGACGATCGCGAAGCTGGTCACGCGCGGCGGCCGCGTCATCATGCGCAAGTCGAAGGAGGGGCGCGTCAACCTCCTCGACATGATCCTCCCCTTCTTCGAGGCGCCCGAGGCGGGGGGCGCGCAGGGCTCGAAGACCCTCGCCGCCTCGGAGCCGAAGTCGTCCCCGCCGGCGCCGCCGGCCGCCGCGGCGCGCATCGGAGAGCTCACCTTCGCCGACTACACGCTCGAGGCGGAGGATCTGTCGCCGCCGCGGCCGGTGCGTGTGCACCTCGATCAGATCGCCCTGAGCGGCCACGGGGTCGACAACATCCCGGGGACCACCGCGAAGACGACGCTCGACCTGCGCTGGAACGGCGGTCCCGGCACCGTGCACGCCGACGGCGATCTCTCGCTCGTCGGGCTGAACGGCCGGTTCAACGTGAAGCTCGACCAGCTCGACGTCGTGCCGGTGGACCCGTACGTCGAACCGGCCCTCGATCTCCGGGTGGGGCGCGGCACCGTCTACGCCGACGGGCGGTTCCACGCCGACCTTCTGGACAGCGCGCACCCGAAGATCGCCTTCCAGGGGGACGTCCGCATGGACGATTTCACCTCGGTGGACGGCCGCGACAAGCAGGAGTTCCTGAACTGGAAGAGCGTCCGGATGGACAAGGTCGACTACGTCTACGAGCGCGACCGGCTGCGCATCGCCAACATCGCGATCACCGGCGCGCGCGGGACTCTCTCCATCGCGCCCGACGGCATCGCCAATCTCGCCACCGTCCTGCGGCTGCCGCCGCCCGCGCCCGCGCCGCCCGAGGAAGAGGGACAGGAGGCGGAAGCGCCGGCGCCGCCCCCGGCGCCGGCCGCGCAGGCTTCCCCGGCCGCGGCGGACGAGGGGGACACGCGCATCACGAAGGCGCTCCTCAAGGACAGCGCCATCAGGTTCATCGATCGGACCATGACGCCGCCCGGGGAGCTGCTGCTGCAGAAGCTCGAAGGCACCCTGACCGGCCTGTCATCGAAGCCGGGAGTGAGCGCCGGCGTCCACCTCCAGGGGCTCGTCGGCGACACGGCGCCGGTGCAGGTGGACGGCCAGGTCGATCCGCTCGGCGCCGACGTCTCCACCGACCTCGCCCTCACCGCGAAGGGCATCGACCTCGCTCCGCTCGCGACCTATGCGGCGCGCTATCTCGGCTACGACCTCGACCGGGCGAAGCTCAGCCTCGACATGAAGTACGTGCTGGCCGATCGAGCCCTCGAGGGGACCAATGTCTTCACCGCCGATCCGTTCCTGCTCGGCGCCAGGACGGACAGCCCCGACGCGACGCACCTGCCGGTGCGCCTGGGGCTGGCGCTGCTGCGCGACCGGCACGGCGTCATCGAGCTGGACGTGCCGGTGAAGGGGAGCCTCGACGATCCGAAGTTCAAGCTCGGCCGCGTCATCCTGCGCGCCGTGGTGAATGTCTTCTCGAAGCTGGTGACCGCTCCGTTCACGCTTTTGGCGCGCGCCTTCTCGGGGGGGAAGGACATCGACATCAGCCTGATCGAGTTCGCCCCCGGCTCGGCGGCGATCGGCGACGGCGAGAAGCCGCGGCTGGAGACGCTCTCGAAGGGGCTGACCGACAGGCCCGGGCTGATGCTGGCGATCACCGGCCGGGTGGCGCCGGAGCCGGGAGGAGGCCCCGGGTCGGACTACGAGGCGCTGCGCCGGCGCAAGCTCGACAACCTCGTCCGGGCCGCCAAGTGGAAATCGCTCCGCAAGGCGGCGCGCGACACGACGCCGGTGGAGCAGGTGGTGGTCGAGACCGGCGAAACGGAGAAGTACCTCAAGGCCGCCTGGAAGGATTTCCTCGAGGCCCACCCGGAGGCCGCCGGCGAGACCAGGCCCGAGACGCCCGAGGAGATCGAAGCGCGCCTGCTGCCGCGGCTGGAGGTGCCGCCGGCCGACCTTCAGGCGCTCGCCGAGGCCCGCGCCGCGGCGGTGCGCGACGCCCTCGTCGCCGCCGGCATCGACGCCGCCCGGCTCGCAACGAAGAGCGATCCGACCGGCGGCGCCAGGGCCACCTTCGAGCTGCAATAGCCGGTCGAAGTAGAATCCCGCCCCGATGCCCCGGACCCGACGCTGGCCGAAGCCGTCGCTGCAGTGGCTCCTGGTGTTCATCCCGATCACCCTGTGGGCCGAGTTCACCCGCCCGGAATCGCAGGTGCTGATCTTCTCGGCGGCGTGTCTCGCCATCGTCCCCCTCGCGGGCCTGCTGGGCCTGGCGACCGAGCACCTGGCGACACGCGCCGGCGAAGGGGTCGGCGGGTTCCTCAACGCCACGTTCGGCAATCTCGCCGAGCTCATCATCGCCGTCGTGGCGCTGCGCGCCGGTCACGCGGAGGTGGTGAAGGCGTCTCTGACCGGGTCGATCATCGGCAACGTGCTGCTGGTGCTCGGCGCGGCGTTTCTCGCCGGCGGGCTCAAGCACCCGGTGCAGCGCTTCAAGGCGGCCGGGGCGCTGGCGCAGACCTCGACCCTGAGCGTCGCCGCCTTCGCGTTCATTATCCCGGCCGGGTTCCACGCCCTGGTGCGCGGCGAGATGTCGCAGCAGCAGGAGCATCGGATGAGTCTCGGGATCGCCGTCGTGCTGCTGGCGGTCTACCTGTGTGGGCTCCTGTTCTCGCTGCGCACCCACCGGGCCCTGTTCACCGCGGACCGCTGCGAGGAGGATCTGCTCGAGCACACGCCGGGCGGCGCCCACTGGGGCGTGGGCCGCTCGGTCGGCGTGCTCCTCGGCGTCAGCGCCCTCATCGCCTGGATGAGCGAGATCCTCGTCGGGTCGGTGGAAGGCGCGGCGCGCACCCTCGGCATGTCGGAGGTGTTCGTCGGGGTGATCGTCGTCGCCATCGTCGGCAATGCCGCCGAGCACTCCACCGCGATTCTCATGGCGCTGAAGAACCGCATGGATCTGAGCGTCGGCATCGCCATCGGCAGCAGCACGCAGATCGCGCTGTTCGTCGCGCCCTTCCTGGTGCTGGTGTCCTATCTCATCGCGCCGCAGCCGATGGACCTGACCTTCACGCTGCCGGAGGTGCTGGCGGTGGTGCTGTCGGCGCTGCTCATCACCCAGGCGGTGTCGAACGGGGAGACCAACTGGTTCGAGGGGCTGCAGCTCCTCGGCCTCTACGGCATCCTCGGCGTGGCCTTCTACTTCCTGCCCGCCTAGAGGCGGTTCTCGAAGATGAGCTGCGTCATCACGTCCTGGACGAGGAGATTCGCGTCCTTGCGGATCTTCTTGATCTTCACCGGGTGGCTGCGCCCCGCCCACAGGCGCTGGCCGCTGTCCACGCCCCACAGCGCGAACTCGACGCCGTAGAGGGAGCCTTCCGGCGGGAGGCTGTTGAGCGAATCCTGGACGTAGGCGCGGATCGGCACGACCGCCTCGACCTCCCTGCGCCACGCCTCCGCCCACTCCTTCTCGTCCCGATCGTCGAGGGACACCAGCCGGGCGGTGATGACGCCGTCGACGCCGCCGGCCAAAAGCGTCTCCAGCACCTTGTCGCGATCCGCGGGGTGCTCGAGGTCGGGCACGATCGGGTAGGAGGTGATCCCCTGCAGCTCGCGGCCGCGGATCTGGCTGACGAACAGATCCTCGTAGCGGCGCCGCGCCGGCGCGTTGCGCGTGATGCCGACGACCAGGAGCTTCTTGAACGGGGGACGGACGGAGCCCGGTCCGCTCCAGCGATCGGCGAGCACCGGCACCTCCGCCCACGCCGCCGGCGCGAGCAGCGCCGGGAGCGCCGCACCCGCCAGCGCGAAGAGCGCGAGCCCGATGGCCGCCGCGGTCCGTCGTCGGGATGTCATGGTCGTGCAGACGGGACGCCGGGGATCATAACATCGGGGCGTGAAGCGATTCCCCCGGCTGTCCCCCAAGGAGCGCCTGCACCGTTTCTGGGAGGAGGACCGCGGCCTCAGCGTCCTGCTCGCGTTCATCCTCGTCATCTCGTTCATCGTCGCGCCGATCGCCGAGCAGCAGCAGGGCGGCGGGACGATGCTGCGCGTCTGCGTCTCCACGATGTTCGCGTACGGCGCCTGGGTCCTCTCGAACCGCCGCCGCGTGCGCATCGGCATCGTGATCCTGACGGCGATCCCGATCGTCCTCGGCTGGCTGGAGTACTTCCGTCCCGGCGCGACGTCCGGCGCCCTGGCCGCCCTGTCCTCCTGCCTGTTCGCGCTGAGCCTCGCGACGTTCGTGATGCTGCGGGTCTTCAAGGACGGTCCGATCACCATCCACCGCGTGGTGGGGTCGATCGTCGTCTACCTCCTGATCGGCATCGCGTTCGGGGAGGCGGCGCGGTTCAACGCCATCGTCGACCCGGGAGCCTACTCGTCCTCGAACTTCGATCGGATCGGACGTCCCGAGCTGTACTACTTCAGCCTGGTCACGCTGACGACCGTGGGGTACGGCGACATCACGCCGCTGCATCCGATGGCCCGGTCGCTGGCGGCCCTCGAGGCGCTCACCGGCCAGCTCTTCCCCGCCATCCTCATCGCCCGGCTGGTGTCGCAGGAGCTGATGAGCCGGGACTCCCGGAAGGACTGAACCGGGCAGGCACGCGGATCAGAAAGTGCGCCCGAAGCCGATGATGTACTCGGTGTCGAGGTCGTCGCCGCCGCGCGCCTCGAACCAGCGTATCCGGGCCGCAGGCCTCAGGTAGAAGTGATCCCCGACGACGAACTTGATGCCCAGGCCCGCCTGCAGGGTGAAGCTGGTCCCGTCGAGGTCGTCCACCTCGATGCTGCCGAGCCGTCCTTCGACCGAGCTGTCGACATTGGCGAAGACCAGCCCGGCTCCGAACGTGAACGAAGGCACCACCTTCTTCGAATGCCCGAACGGCAGGTCGAAGAGGCCGTCGAGGAAGAAGGCGTCCCAGTCGAGATCCCCGGTCACGCCCCCGCTGGTCGCCTCTCCCGAGATGCTCACGTAGCCGATCTCGCCTCCGAACCCCAGCCCGTCCGGAGCGCGGACGAGGCTGCGCAGGCCGAAGGAGATGTCATCGTCCAGGCCGGAGGGATCCGGATGGTAGGAGCCGATCCAGATCTCCCCGTCCTTCCCCTGGGCCCACGCGGCCGGTGCGAAGACCGGGGCCGCCAGGAGCGTCAAGGCGCACAACGCGGCAACCAGGAACGACGCGCGGCGCACTAGTACTTCACCATGTATTTCTTGGCTTCCAGGCAGACGGTGAAGGCCTTCTTGAAGTTGTCCATCTGCTCGGCGGTCGCGGCCTGCGCCTGCTGACCCTGCTGCTCGGCCTGGGCGGTGGCCTCCTTCTTCCCCCGGCGGGCCTTGCTGCGGCCGGCGACGACCCCCGCCGCCGCGCCGTAGGCGGCGCCCTGGCCGGCGTCGTCGTTGGCGATCTCGCCGATGAGCGCCCCCGCCGCGGCCCCTTTCACCGCACCGGCCATACCGGCTCCGCCGCCCGCCTTGGCGGCCTGCTGCTTCTGCGCCTCGGTCTGCTGGGCCTGGGCCTGCGCCTGCTTCTGGAGCTGGAACGGGTCGGTGCCGGTGTTCTGGTTCGCCCACGAATAGCACTCCGCCTCGTCCTTCGACTGCTGGGCGGCGTCCTGCCCGGTGGTCGGGAAAACGTAGACGTTCATGGTCGCGGCGATCGTCTTCTGCGCCGGCGCGGGGGCCGGGGCGGGAGCGGGGGTCTGAGCCAGCGCCAGGGTCGAAGCCAGCGCCAGCGCGCCGGACATCAAGGTCAAGGTCCTGTTCATCGTGCTTCTCCTTCCATGTCCTATTGTGCTCCTGCCCACCCGCTCAGCGTCCCGGGCCGGCCGGGTTGATCGTGCACGCCCCGAACACCACCACCGCCTTGCCTTCGGCCGCCACCGCGGCCGACAGCATCCCGGTCTGCTCGCTGATGACGAAGGAGAAGGCCCGTCCCCCCTCGAATCCCTGCAGCACGATTACCCCTCCCGCACGCTTGAGGGATTCGATGGGCGTGGATCGGTTCTCGCCGCTCGCCTTGGTCGTCGACAGCCGCTTGGCGGTCAGGTCGACCTGGATGAACTGCGGCACGTTGAGGTTCCAGGGGAGGTCCTGGTAGCAATCCCCTTCCTCGGCGCACTTGGTCGCCTGCACCGCGGTGCACAGGATCTGCTGCGCCCCGGTCAGGTCGTCGGCAAGAGCCGCCCCGCCTCCGAGAAGGATCAGGATCGCCGCGACAAACACCACGCCCGAAGCACGTCTCATGGCCATCTCTCCTTGCATCGAACGGAAACGATCAGCGGTTCGCGGCCGGCTGCACCTGCACCAGGGGCAGGACGCGCGTCGTTTCGGCCCGTACGATGGCGTCGAGCTTGTATTCGATCTGGAAAAAGCGCGTCACCGTCTTGATCGGCAGGTCCTTCTTCATCTTCGCGAACCACTTCTGCTTGGTCTTCAGCTCGTCCTTCTGCACTTCGAAGTAGTCGCTCATGAGCGACGAGGCCTCCTCGTCGGTGAGCCCGACGTACTTGCGGGCGTAATCCTCGATGAGGTGGATCTTGCGATCGGTGATCGCGTCCATCTCGGTCCCGTACTCGCGGAACAGGGGCCAGAAGACTTTGGCCTGATCTTCCGTGAGATTCAAGTTGGCGGCGATGATCGCCTGGCGCTCGGTCGTGATGACCGACTTGGTGAGCTCTTTCTCGTCGGTCGGGGTCTGGGCCGCGGCCGGGGCGGCGACGAGCAGGGCCGCGAGAAGCGGGATGGAGAGCGCGAGCGCTCGTGGGGTCATGGTGCTCCTTTCGTTGTTCCCCGGGAAACGGCGAGGCGCTAGAACCTCCAGCCGATGACGATCGGCAGCGTCTCGAAGTACTGCTCGACGTTGACCCAGTGGTACTGCGCCTCGATGTAGATGTCGGAGTTGGTCAGCGGGAACGACACGCCGGCGGTCGCGTACCA
>DASYQE010000158.1:0-2423 GCA_036005805.1 Candidatus Polarisedimenticolia bacterium
TCGGCGCTCTCCGGATGGTCGAGGACGAGGGTGTCGGACTGCGGCAGCGCCTGGCGATCGAGGCCGAGCGCGTGCGCCTCGCGCACGGCGCCGATGCGGGCCTCGACGTTCTGGTGGTCGGCCCGGTTGACGTCGATGTAGAAGAGGCGCGCCTGCTCGTGATCGCCGATCGCCGCCTTGACGCGCGCCCGTCCGAGGTGCGCCTGGATGGGCGCGATGCGCCCTTTCTCCATCTTGACGTAGTGCGCCTCGGCCTCGTCCCAGTGCCGGCGTGCCTCGAGATTCAGCCCCTGGGCCAGCAGCCGCTGCGCTTCGAGATCCGGGCCCGCTTCGGCGGCCGCCTCGGCGTTGGAGGGGGGGGTCGGAGGCACCGGAACCTCGGTGGCCGGGGTCGGCGGATCGGCTGAAACCCGCTCCGGATAGGGGTTTTCGGCCCCCAGCGAGGACCGGAACGCCCCCGGAACGAGGGCCAGGATGGCCGCCAGGGTGGCGCCCGCAACTCGAATATTCAGTGTCAGATAGGCCTCTTTCGCCAGACCGGGAACCGGAGTCGCGCCTTTCTAGCCCAAAGAACGTTCCTTGACAAGCGCCGTATCCTTTTAATACTGTCGTCGTCTCCCGCGTCGCAGTGAGGTGCTCGATGGCGTCCTCTTCCAGGGACGATTTCGACCGCGCGCGACGGCTGGGGGTCGTGGTCCTGACCCCCGATGACCCCGGATATCCCCCGCTCCTGAAGGGGACGGCCGATCCGCCCGGGGTCCTTTATATGAGGGGCGGGATCGCGGCCGACGACCGGCTGGCGATCGCCGTCGTCGGGGCGCGCCGGGCAACCCCGAGCGGGCTGGAGCTGGCGCGAAGGATCGGCGTCGATCTCGCACGGGCCGGCTTCACCGTTGTGAGCGGGCTGGCGCGGGGCATCGACGCGGCGGCGCACCGGGGAGCCCTCGAAGGAGGAGGGCGGACGATCGCGGTGCTCGGCTCGGGGCTCGATCGCATCTACCCCGAGGAGCACGAAGCGCTGGCGCGATCGATCGTGGAGCGCGGGACGCTCCTGAGCGAGCAGCCGCCGGGCGTCGCGCCGCTGGGCGGACATTTTCCGAAGCGCAATCGCATCATCGCCGGGATGGCCTGGGCCACCGTGGTCGTGGAAGGGACGCATAACTCGGGTTCGCTCATCACCGCGAACCTGGCGCTGGAGGAGGGACGGCTGGTGTTCGCGGTACCCGGCAACGTCGGCGAGCCGAACGCGGAGGGGACGAACGCGCTGCTGCGATCCGGCGCGCACTGCTGCCGCGGCGCGGAGGATGTCCTCGAGGATCTCGGTCCGATGATCGTCGAAACCGCGGCGCAGGTCGCGGCCGCGCGCGGCGCGGCGCCCGGGGTCCCCGGCACGGCGCCGGGAGTGACCGCGAGCGCGGACACGAGCCCGGACGAGCGCGCGGTGATTGCGGCGCTCGCCCGCACACGCGGCAAGGATCTGGAGGCGATCGGACAGGTTACCGGGCTCGCGCCGCAGGCGCTGAACGTGGCGCTGCTCGGGCTCGAGCTGCGGGGAATCGTGGTCGCGCACCCCGGTCCGAGATACTTTCTGAAGGCGGCTCCGGAGCGCTCCGGATAGGCACCGGGCTTGCAGGATTTGACAGCCGCCTATATTTGTCCAACGATAGGGACCCCTGCGGGGCCGAAGGAGAGTCTTCTTGGGTAAGTCGCTGGTCATCGTCGAGTCGCCGGCCAAGGCGAAAACGATCAACAAGTTCCTCGGCCGCAACTTCACCGTCAAGGCTTCGATGGGACACGTGCGCGATCTGCCGAAGCGCAACCTCGGGGTGGACGAGAAGAACGACTTCAAGCCGACCTACGAAGTGCTCCCGGGCCGCAAGAAGGTCATCGACGAGCTGAAGAAGGCGGCGCAGGGGGCCGACAAGGTCTACCTCGCGCCCGACCCGGATCGGGAAGGCGAAGCGATCTGCTGGCACCTCGCCGAGATCCTCAAGAAGACCAACAAGAACCTGCACCGCGTGATGTTCAACGAGATCACCAAGCGCGCCGTGCAGGCGGGGATCGACAACCCGCGCAAGATCGACGGCAACCGGGTGGACGCGCAGCAGGCGCGGCGCATCCTCGACCGCCTGGTCGGCTACAAGATCTCGCCGCTGCTCTGGGACAAGGTCCGGCGCGGGCTGTCGGCGGGCCGCGTGCAGAGCGTCGCGCTGCGGATCATCTGCGAGCGCGAGCGCCAGATCCAGGCGTTCGTCACCAAGGAATACTGGTCGCTCGCCGCGCAGCTCGCGGCCGATGCGCCGCCGCCGTTTTCCGCCAAGCTCGTCGCGAAGAACGGCAAGAAGCTCGAGATCGTCTCGCGCGAGGAGATCCTCACGGCGCTGGCCGACCTCGGCTGGAAGATCCGCGCGATCACGCCCGTC
>DASYQE010000159.1:0-31570 GCA_036005805.1 Candidatus Polarisedimenticolia bacterium
CCGGGGCTCGACGCGGTGAAACGCGAGGACGTGGTGATCCTGCCGGCCTTCGGCGTCACGGTGCAGGAGATGCAGGCGCTGCGCGACCGCGGCTGCATCCTGGTCGACACGACCTGCGGCTCGGTGCTCAACGTCTGGAAAAACGTCGACCGCTTCTCGGCCTCGGGCTTCACCGCCATCATCCACGGCAAATACGCGCACGAGGAGACGCGCGCCACCGCGTCGCGCACCACCCGGCAGCCCGGCGGGCGTTACCTCATCGTGCGCGACCGCAGAGAGTCGGCGAAGGTCTGCGACTACATCCGCACAGGCGGCGACCGCGAGGCGTTCCTGGTCGATTTCGCGCCCGCCTGCTCTCCCGGCTTCGATCCTGACCGCGACCTGGCGCGGGTCGGGCTGGCGAACCAGACGACGATGTTGTCGTCCGAGTCGCTGCAGATCCAGGAGGAGATCCGCCGGGCGCTCACCGATCGTTACGGCGCGCCGGCGATCGAGGAGCACTTCCGCGCCTTCGACACCATCTGCAGCGCCACGCAGGATCGCCAGGACGCGGTCGTTGAGCTTCTGGGGCAGAAGCCCGACCTGATGGTGGTCATCGGCGGCTACAACAGCAGCAACACCAACCACCTGACGGCGCTCGCCGGCCGCACGGTCCCGACCTTCCACATCGAGGACGCGACCTGCATCGAGTCGGCCGCGAGTATCCGGCACAAGCCGTTCGGTCAGGCGGCCGAGCGCCGGACCGAGGGGTGGCTGCCGAAGGGGCCGGTGGTCCTCGGCCTGACCGCCGGCGCCTCGACGCCGAACAACAAGATCGGCGAGGTCGTCGCGGCAATCGCCGGGCTGCGCGGCGCCGCCGTCTGAGCGCCGGACGCCCCGGAGCCGCCCGGGCCGCCGGACGCTTGGTGCCGGCCCCCCGGCTGTGATAATTTCCGCTTTCCTGGGCCGACAAAGACACTGATGGGTCAATTCGAGAAGCACGTGTTCGTCTGCACCTCGGGCGATTACTGCCCCTTCGACGGCTCCGTCGAGGTGCACCAGTTCCTCAAGGACGGGGTCAAGGCCAGGGGGCTCAAGAAAACGGTGCGCGTGAACAAGTCAGGCTGCCTCGACCAGTGCGGCAACGGACCGATGGTCGTCGTCTATCCCGAGAACGTCTGGTACTCGCACGTGACGCTCGAGAAGGCGGCCCGCATCCTCGAAGAGCACCTCGCCGGCGGCCGGCCGGTGACGGAGTACTTCTACGTCGCTCCGCCCGGCGTGAACAAGAATCCGAAGCGCATCATGGAGATCGAGAAGGCCCGCGCCGCGCAGGACGCCGCAGGCGCCGCGGCGGGGGGAAAGGGGGCCTCGTCATGATCCGATCGTCCCTTCCGTGGATGGCCCGTGCCTCGTGGACCGGCGGCGCGTTCGGAGTCGCGTCGGCGGCGGTGCTGATCGCCCTGATTGGCCTCACGGGTCTGCCGGCCACGGTCGCCGCGGTGATGATCGTCGCCGTCGGCTACCTCGGCGGCGTGCTCGTGGCGGCCCGCACGCGCCTGCGCGAGGCGGTGCGCTACATCCTGCGCCTGCGCTCCGAGCTGCGCCTCACCCAGGACTACCTGATGGAGCAGGGCTCGTCGCGCTCCCTGGGCGTCTGGCTCGAGGCCGCCGGCGCCACCTTCAAGGGGCCGCTCGGGACCCTGCAGTCGGAGGCGCGCAGCCTGGCCGCTGACACGACGCTTCCCGAGAACGTGCGCGTCGCCGCCAAGGCGATCGTCGACCGCGCCAACGCCTTCGCCGAGGCGATGAAGCCGATCACCACCTACAGCCTGGCGACGCCGTCGCGCGCACCGTTCAACCTCAACATCGTGCTGCGCGAGGCGATCGATCTCTGCCGGCACCGGGCCGAGGAAAAGAAGATCGCCTTCAAGGAGTTCTACGGCGACCTGCCGCCGGTGTTCGGGCCGGGGACGCGCACGCAGACCGCCCTGCTCAACGTCGTGGTGAACGCCGTCGAGTCGATGCCGTTCGGCGGCGGGACCATCGAGATCAAGACCTGGCACGAAGGCAGCAAGGTGATCGCCCGCATCTCCGACGTCGGCATCGGCATCCGCCCGGAGCACCTCGCGAAGGTCTTCGACCCGTTCTTCACCACCAAGCCCGACAAGGGGGGCGCGGGCCTCGGACTGTGGGAGACGCGCGACACGCTCGATCGTCTGGGCGCGACCATCGACATCCAGAGCACGCCGCACAAGGGAACCGCGGTCACCATGAGCTTCCAGCAGGCGGCGCCGCTCTCGACCGGCCGTGAAGGGACCATCCACCCTCAGGAAGTTTCGCGCAACACCGCCGACGATCGCCGCGCGATCGCCTAGGACGCGCACCGCGCCCGCCGGCTAGGACGTCCGGCCGGGGATCATGCCGGCCAGGATGTAGCCGGCGATCTGCGGGTTCTCCTTGAGGCGCCGCAGCGAGTAGGCGTACCACTGCGGCCCGTACGGCACGTACACCCGCAGCCGATGCCCGTCGCGGCGGATGACGCGGCGCAGCGACTCGGTCACCCCCAGGAGCATCTGGAACTCATACTGCGGCGGCTGCAGCGAGCGCTCGCGGATGAGCTTCTGCGCCTCGTACACCACCTCCTCGTCGTGGGTGGCGATGCCGACGTAGGCGCCCCGGTCGAAGAGGGCCGCGACCGTCTCCCGGAAGTTGCGGTTGATGAGGGTCCGCTCCTTGAAGGCGATGTCGGCGGGCTCGACGTAGATGCCTTTGCAGACCCGCACGTTCGCCTGCTCGGGGAGCGCGGCGGCGTCCGACAACGTGCGGCGCAGGTACGCCTGCAGCACCACGCCGACGTTGGTCAGCCCCTCGGCGCGGAGCCTCCGGTACAGGTCGAGCGTGGCGCTCGTACAGGAGGAGTCCTCCATGTCGATGCGCACGAAGTTGCCGAGCGAGCGCGCTTCGAGCACGAGCGCGCGCACCTTCTCGTAGCACAGGTCGAAGTCGATCTTGAGCCCGAAGTTGGTCGGCTTGATCGACACGTTCGAGTCGAGCCGGTGGTCGCGGATGGCGTGGAGCGCCGCGACGTAGTCGCGCAGCGCCTGCTCGACGAGGGTACGCTCGTGCACGCTCTCGCCGAGGATGTCGAGCGTCGCCATGAGCCCTTCCATGTTGAGGACGCGCACCGTGGTCACGGCGTCCTGCAGGGTCTCCCCCGCGATGTAGCGCTGCGACACACGCCGGACGATGGGCTTGGGAACGAGCGGAAGGGAGCGCGCGACGAGACTGTGGAACACCGACACGATGCTCGGGGACCTCGCGGAAGCCGGGCGAGTCTACCCGATCTTCCCGCCGTCCGATCCGGCGTCGCCAGGTTCTTCGGAAGCTCCGGCGGACCGGGTGCGGGGGCGGCGCAGGAACGCCTCCGCCTCCTCGTGGGTGCGGAAGACGCTGATCTCGCGCGTCGCTCCGGGCATCATGCTGCGGATTCCCTTGTAGAGCCGGCCCAGCATGAAGGCGACGTCGCCGGGGGCGACGATGGCGAAGCGTCCCGGCGGGTGCTTCGGGTCCATCTCCGCCGACAGCTTCGCCAGGTCCTTCACCCGCTCGAACGATGGCAGCGCGATCCGGATGACGTTCGTCATGTCCACCAGCTCGTCGTAGCCGAGGACGTCCTGGCGGGCCATGATCTCGCGCTGGTACCCGAACACGTCGTCGTCGGAGAAGACCCCGGCCCCGGCGACGCGCACCAGCCGGCGCTCGTGATCGACCGTGTAGCTGATCGGCATGGCGGCTCCCCCCCGGAGTTTCCGATGATACCGGAAGCCTCCGCCACGGGTTCGCGTTCGTTGACGCTCGCTCGGACGCTGGGCTAGAGTCCGGCCCCGGAGGAAGCGCGATGGCGAGGAGCGGCAAGGCCGCGAGGCGGAAGGCAAAGCCGGCGGGACGCCCGAAGAGCGATGCGAAGAAGGCCGCCAACCGGCCAGGCGCCGCATCCAGAGTCGGCGCCGCCGCCCGTGGCGCCGAGGCCGGGCGCGACATCGACGTGCTGCTCGACGAGCAGCGGTTCTTCAAGCCGAACGCCTCGTTCCGCCGACAGGCGAATGTCACCGACCCCGGCATCTACAAAAAGGCGTCCGCCAACCCCGAGGCGTTCTGGGCCGGCATCGCGCGCGAGCTGCACTGGGACAAGCCGTTCACGAAGACGCTCGACTGGAAGCCGCCGGTGGCGCGCTGGTTCACCGGCGGAAAGATCAACCTCTCCGTCAACTGCCTCGACCGGCACCTCGACCAGGCGACGCGCAACAAGGCGGCCCTCATCTGGGAGGGCGAGCCGGGAGACGAGCGCACCCTCACCTACGCGCAGCTGCATCGCGAGGTCTGCCGCTTCGCGAACGTCCTGAAGGGGCTCGGGGTCCGCAAGGGGGATCGCATCACCCTCTACCTGCCGATGATCCCGGAGCTGGCGATCGCCATGCTCGCCTGCGCCCGCATCGGCGCGGTGCACAGCGTCGTCTTTGGCGGCTTCTCCGCCGAGGCGCTGCGCGACCGGATGAACGACGCGCAGTCGACGCTGCTCGTGACCGCCGACGGCGGCTACCGGCGCGGCTCGCAGGTGCCGCTCAAGAGATTCGCCGACGACGCGCTGCAGGGCGCGCCGACGGTCAAGCACGTCATCGTGGTGCGGCGCGGCGGCTTCCCGATCCACATCGAGCAGGGGCGCGATCTCTGGTGGCACAGCCTGATGGCCGACGCCTCGAGCGACTGCCCGCCGGCCTCGATGGACGCGACCGACATGCTGTTCATCCTCTACACCTCGGGGACGACCGGGAAGCCGAAGGGGATCGTCCACGCCACCGGGGGCTACGCGGTCGGCATCTACGCGACCACGCGCTGGGTCTTCGACCTCAAGCCGACCGACGTCTACTGGTGCACCGCCGACATCGGCTGGGTCACCGGGCACTCGTACGTCGTCTACGGCCCGCTGATGAACGGCGCCACCGTGCTGATGTACGAAGGGGCCCCCGACACGCCCGACCGCGGCCGCTTCTGGGACCTGATCGCGCGCCACGGCGTCACCATCTTCTATACCGCCCCGACCGCCATCCGCGCCTTCATGCGCTGGGGGACCGACTGGCCCGGCAAGCATGACCTGTCGTCGCTGCGGCTGCTCGGCTCGGTGGGCGAGCCGATCAACCCCGAGGCATGGATCTGGTACAACGACACCATCGGGCACAACCGCTGCCCCATCGTGGACACCTGGTGGCAGACCGAAACCGGGATGATCGCCATCACGCCCCTGCCCGGGATCACCACGACCGTCCCCGGCTCGGCGACGCAGCCCTTTCCCGGCTTCCACATCGACGTGCTGGACGACGCCGGACGACCCGTGCCCGTCGGCAGCGGCGGCTACCTCGCCATCACCCGGCCCTGGCCGGCGATGATGCAGGGCGTCTACGGCGACTACGACCGCTACGTGAAGACCTACTTTTCGAAGTGGGATCTCAAGACGTACTTCCCGGGCGATGGCGCCCGCCGCGACAAGCGCGGCAACTTCTGGCTCCTGGGCCGCGTGGACGACGTCCTCAACGTCGCCGGGCACCGCATCGGCACGATGGAGGTCGAGAGCGCCCTCGTCGATCACCCCGCCGTGGCGGAGGCCGCCGTCGTCGGCAAGAGCCACGACCTCAAGGGCCAGGCGCTCGCGGCCTTCGTGACCGTGAAGGACGGCCGCTCCGCCGACGACGCGCTCAACAACGAGCTGAAGCAGCACGTCGTCCGGAAGATCGGCGCCCTCGCCCGCCCCGACGACATCATCTTCACCCCCGAGCTGCCCAAGACCCGCTCGGGAAAGATCATGCGCCGCCTGCTGCGGGACATCGCCGAAGGCCGCGCCCTCGGCGATGTGACGACGCTCGCCGACGCGGCGGTTCTGGAAGCCTTGAAGCAGAGATATCAGGAAGACTGATTCAGGGCGCGCTCTTCGTGGCCATCGAGCCAAGGAGCTTTTCGAGCGCGGCGGGCTCGACCGGCTTCACGAGGTGGCGGTCGAAGCCGGCGAGGTGGGATCTCCGGATGTCTTCGTCCTGGCCCCAGCCTGTCAGGGCGACCAGCAGGACCTTCCGGCCGCCGGACTGTTCGCGGATGCGCTGGCAGGTCTCGTAGCCGTTGAGCTTCGGCATGCCGATGTCCAGCAGAGCGAGATCCGGCTGCAGGTCGCGCGCGACGGCGACGGCCTGCAGGCCGTCGTGCGCCGTGTGCACTTCATTGCCCATCAGGCGCAGCAGCATCGCCAGGCTCGTGGCGCTGTCCACGTTGTCGTCGGCGACGAGCACCCGGTAACCGCCGAGCTGGCCTGACATCGCCTTGTCGACGCGCGGCGGCGGGGCGGCCGCCTCCTCGAGCAGCGGCAGGCGCACGACGAACTCGCTCCCCTTCCCGGGGCCGTCGCTGCGCGCTTCGACCTGTCCGCCGTGCAGCTCGACCAGTCCCTTCACCAGGGACAGGCCGATACCGACTCCCCCCTGGGATTTCTCCAGCGACCGGTCCACCTGGGTGAACAAGTCGAAGATGCGCGGCAGCATGGTCCGGGGGATGCCGACGCCGGTATCCTTCACCGAGATGACCGCCTTGCCGCGCTCGCGCGCGGCGGCCAGCCGGATGTGCCCGCCCGGCTCGGTGTACTTGGCGGCGTTGTTCAACAAGTTCGACAGCACCTGCGCCAGGCGGGTCTCGTCGGCGTCCACGACGAGCGGGCTCTTCGGCAGCTCGACGTCCAGCCGGTGGCGGGCCGCTTCGATCAGGGGACCGCTGGTCTCGACCGCGGCGCGCACCACCTGCGCCACGTCCACCGGCTGGCGGCGCAACTCGATCTTGCCGCGGCTGATGCGGTTGACGTCCATCAGGTCGTCGATGAGCCGCACCATCGCCTCGAGCTGCCGCTCCATCATGACGCGCGAGGTCGCGACCGCCTTGGTGTCGTTCCCCGACAGCTTCATCACCTGAAGCCCGTTCCGCAGCGGCGCCAGCGGGTTGCGCAGCTCGTGCGCCAGCGTCGCCAGGAACTCGTCCTTGCGGCGGTTCGCCTCGCGCAGGTGATCGAGCAGCCAGGCGTTGTCGATGGCGACGCAGGCCATCTGCGTGAGCTGCACCAGCATCGACTCGTCGTCCTCGTCGAAGTCTCCTTCGACCTTGTCCGACAGCTGCAGCAGGCCGACGTTGCTCTCCGGCAGTCCGGTCAGCGGAGCGGCGATCCAGTTGCGCACCGCCGGCACGTCCGCCGCGATCTGTCCGGTCCGCTGGAACGCCGGGTTGGTGAGGAGCTGGCGCTGGTCGGCGCGCATGGGCCGGTTCGGCGGGCAGACGAGTGCATAGAGATCGGAGAGGTCCCGCTCGTCGCCGTCGTCCCGCCAGCCCCCGTGCGACTCCGCTTCCGCCTGCACCACGAACGAGCGGGTCCGGTCGCCGTGCGCGGTGATGCTCGCCGACGAGCGACGCGCGCCGAGGAGCGCGCGCGCCTCCTCGGCCAGGAGTCCCAGGATCGAGCGCACGTCGTGCACCGTGTTGAGGCGCGTGGCCGCTTCCGCCAGCCGCCGCACCTGCTCCGAGCGCCGCTGTGCCTCCAGCTGGGCGCGCTTGCGAGGGGTGATGTCGCGGGCGATCTTCGAGGCGCCGACGACGCGGCCGCTGGCGTCCATCACCGGCGACACCGACAACGAGATGTCCAGGAGCGAACCGTCCTTGTGCTGGCGGATGGTCTCGTAGTGGTCCACCCGCTCGCCGCGCTGGATGCGCGCCAGGATCCCCGGCTCTTCGTTCTGCCGGTCCTCCGGAATGAGCATGGTGACCGATCGGCCGGTCGCTTCCGCCGCCGTGTATCCGAAGACGCGCTCCGCCCCGGAGTTCCAGGTCTGGATGACCCCGCTCAGGTCCTTGCTGATGATCGCGTCGTCGGACGACTCGATGATCGCCGCCAGCCTGGCGTTGGCGACCTCCGCCTGCTTACGCTCGGTGATATCGACGATGGACGCGACCCAGCCCAGGATGTCCCCGTCCGCGTTGCGGTCGGGCATGTACTGGACCCACAGGTCGCGCACGCCCGCCGCGACCGCGAGTTGCGTCTCGAACTGCACCGGCTCCCCCTGCAGCACGTGCCGGATGTGCGGCTCGATCTGCCGGAAGCGCTCCTCCCCCATGACCTCGGCGATGGGGCGGCCGTTGATCTCCTCCGCCTTCATCCCGAGCATCTCGGCATAGGCGCGGCTGACGTACCGGTAGCGCAGGTCGCGGCTGCAACGGGTCAGGAAGAAAGGACTGCGATCGAAGATCGTCCGCAGCTCGGCCTCCTTGGCCAGGAGCGCGTTCTCGGCGCGGCGCCTCTGCGTGATGTCGCGGAAGACCAGGACGCAGCCGATCATCTCCCCCGACCTGGTGCGGATGGGCGCGGCGCTGTCGTCCACCGGGGTCTCCCGGCCGTCTTTCGCCAGCAGGACGGTGTGGTTCGCGAGACCGACGATGACCCCTTCGCGCAGGGCCCGGTCGGCGGGGTTCACGACCGCCTGGCGGGTCGTCTCGTTCACCACCCGGAAGACCTCATCGAGCGGGCGTCCCTG
Organism: Candidatus Polarisedimenticolia bacterium; assembly: GCA_036005805.1. Lineage (GTDB taxonomy): Bacteria > Acidobacteriota > Polarisedimenticolia > Gp22-AA2 > Gp22-AA2 > DASRAU01. The sequence continues at coordinate 8,595 of DASYQE010000159.1, forward strand.
CGCCTCGCGCGCGGTCCAGCCGGTCAGCGATTCCGCCACTGGGTTCAGGCTGGTGATGCGTCCGTCCTTGTCGGTGGCGATCACCGCGTCGCCGATGCTTGCGAGCGTCGTGCGCGTCAGCTCGGCCTGGGCGCGCAGGTCTCTTTCGGCCCGCTCGCGCAAATCGATCTCCCGCCCCAGGGACTCGAGGCGCTCGTGCAGCGCGCCCACCTGCCCGTCACTCGAGTTTTTCGGGACCAGGCGCACGAGGAGCAGGGCATCGCCCCGGCGCCCCCGCGGTCGCACCAGCGCCCCCTCCGCGTGAAGGGGGCACGGCTCCTTCCCGGGGCGCCGCAGGTTCAGACCTCCCAGAGTCAGCGTGGTGCTGCGAGCGCAGGCTTCGAGAAAAAGACCGATCTTGTCGGGCGCGTCCTCGAGGTAGTGGGCGAGCGTACGGCCCCGCAGGTCGTCGCGTACCAGGCCCAGACGCGCCTCGACGGCCGGGTTGGCAGCGAGGATGACCCCATCCTCCTTCAGCAGGAACGTCGGTTCCGGCAGCGGTTCGGCCAAATGAAGGAGATCTTCAGGTTTCACCTCGGCGCGGTCGCCGAGGGTGAACTGATCCCGTTCACGATCATGCTTGCTCCTTTCGACTGTTTTCGAACTGGGACCGCTTCGACCGGGGGTCCTCAATAGAGTAAACGCCCTACAAACGGGCGCAACAATACCGGAAAACCCTGAGGTCTCAGGCCACCCGGCGGGCGGGACCGAGCGCGGCCATCAGCGTCCGTCGCCGCAACGCTTCCGTCCTCAGGGACAGGGAGAGGTGTTCGGCCGCGGGGCGCCGCTGCTGGCGTTGCCGAGCCCGGATTCTCCACCGGGACCGCGCGAGGTGACGTGGTAGAGGAAGGCGGCGCCCGGCGCGGGGCTGGCTGCATCGGCGAGAGCGGGACCCGCGAGCGTCGAGGCGAGGCACATGCCGTAGCTCGAGGCCGCCCCATCGTGGTCCGGATCGACGAGCCCCGGCATCCCCGCCCGGTAGACGTTGAATGACGTGGTCCCCGTCTCCATCTGCCATTCGACGGTGGCGGCATCGCGCATCATCACCATGATGAGGCCGTCCGACAGGTCGCAGAGGTCGCCGACCCCGTCGGAAGCAACCGGCGGCGCCGTCGGAAACAGCCAGAAGAATCAGCACCAAGGGCAACAGGTACGGGAGGGGCCTCGGGAGGGACGAATGGGGACGCATGGTGGCATCTCCCCTCGAATTGTTCGGCGGCGCCCCCAATGTGTACCACCGACCCCGGCGGGGCGCAACCTCGATTCGACGCATCGGCCCCTGGCAATGTCTTATCATTCGCCGCCCAATGACCGGAGACGTCGCCGCCTCGAGCCTGCGCTCGCCTGCAAGCCGCACCGTGGACCCGGTCACCACCGCGCTCGTGGCGGCCATTGCGCTTCTCCGGTTGGCGCTCACGGCGGCGGTGCACGACCGGTACGGCTACTTCCGCGACGAGCTCTACTACATCGCGTGCAGCAGGCACCTCGCCTGGGGCTACGTCGATCATCCGCCGCTGTCGATCGCCGTCCTCGCCGTGGTGCGGCGGCTGTTCGGAGAGTCGCTGCACGCCATCCGGTTTCCGGCGGCGCTCACGGGCTCGGTCCTCGTCTTCCTGACCGCGGCGATGGCGCGGCGTCTCGGCGGCGGGCGCTTCGCGCAGGTGACGGCGGCGCTGGCGGCGGCGCTCGCGCCGGTTGTCCTCGGCAACGCGGGGCGCTACTTCTCGATGAACGCCTTCGACTTGCTCCTCTGGGCGTGCGGCGCGTACGTCCTGATTCTCATCCTGAAGGAAGGGCGCGAGCGGCTGTGGGTGCTGTACGGCGTCATCGCCGGGCTCGGCCTGCTCAACAAGTACTCGATGCTCTTCTTCGGCGTCGGCACTCTCGCCGGGCTCGTGTGCACCGCGCGGCGGCGGGATCTCAAGGGGCGGTGGATCTGGATCGGCGGCCTGGTCGCCGCTCTCCTCGTGCTGCCGCACGCGCTGTGGGAGTGGCGCAACGGCTTTCCCTCCGCCGAGTTCATCCACAACGCCAGCACGTACAAGAACGCGCCCCTGTCCCCCGCCGGGTTCCTGCTGCAGCAGCCGCTCGAGACCGGTCTGGGCCAGGCGTTTCTGTGGTTCCTCGGGATCGGCTTCCTCGCCGTGCAGGGATGGCGCAGCCGTGCGAACGGGCTGCTGGCGTTCGCCGTGATGTATCCGGTCGTCGCGGCGGTGATGATCCACGGCAATGCCAAGGCTATTACCTGACGCCGATCTACTTCCCGTACATGGCGGCCGGTGGGTGCGCCGTCGAGGTGATGGCGCGGCGGCGCCGGCTCGGCTGGTTGAAACCGCTCACCGTCGCGGCGGTCGTCCTCTTCGGATTCGTGGCGATGCCGTTCGCCATCCCGGTGCTGCCGGTCGAGAAGTTCATCGCCTGGCAGAAAGCGCTCGGGCAGACGCCGAAGGCGCAGGAGCGCAACGCTCTCGCCGACCTGCCGCAGTACTACGCCGACATGTTCGGCTGGGAGGAGACGGTCGCGAAGGTGGCCGCCATCTACCAATCGCTCACGCCGGAGGAGCAGCGCCACACCGCCATCTACGCGCGCAACTACGGCGAGGCGGCCGCCGTCGACTTCTTCGGCGCGCGGTACGGCCTGCCGCGCGCCACCTGCGGACACAACAATTACTGGTACTGGGGCCCTCCCCCAGACGACACGCAGGTCCTCATCGTCTTCGGCAACAGCAACGACCCCACGGCCGCGCTGGCGGACCTGCGCCGCCCCGACCGCTGCGAGGAGGCGACCCTCGAGGACGTCACGACGTGCGAGCATTGCATGCCGTTCGAGAGCCGCCGCCCGCTCCTCGTCTGTCGCCGTCCGCGCTTCACGCTGCGGCAGATCTGGCCCGGCGAAAAAAACTTCATCTGAACGCCGCCCCCGTGCGCCGCACGCGGCGGCGACATCCCGCCGCATCCGCGACGCTCCGTGCAAACACCCGACCGCTACGGGCAAACACGCATTGCCGGACTGTCGTTCGTGCGCAAGACTCCCTCCGCGCCGCGCGCCCTCAGACCTTGACGTTCTTCCAGCGGCCGCGGCTGAAGAGATAGATGCTGGAGGCGCCCATCGCCGCCTCGGCGACGACGATCGACCACCAGACGCCGCGCTGACCCATCCCGAGCCGCAGGGCGAGGGCATACGCCAGGGGAATCTCCAGCAGCCAGAAGCAGAAGAAGTTGATCTTCGTCGGCGTCATGGTGTCGCCAGCCCCGTTGAAGGCCTGCGGCATCACCTGCCCCCAGGCATAGACGACGTAACCGTACGCCACGATGCGCATGCACTCGGCGCCGGCCGCAATCACCGCCGGGTCGCGGGTGAAGATGCGCATCAGCGCTTCGTTCCAGACGATGTAGGCGATCGACACCACCCCGAGAAAGCCCATGTTCAGGAACCCGGTGAGCCACACCGAGCGCTCCGCCCGCTCCGGCTTCTTCGCGCCGAGGTTCTGGCCGACCAGCGTCGCGGCGGCGTTCGACAGTCCCCACGCCGGCAGCAGCGTGAAGACGAAGATGCGCACGGCGATGGTGTAGCCGGCCACGACGTCGGAGCCGAACTCGGAAGCGATGCGCACCAGGCCGATCCACGACGACGTCTGGATGATGAACTGGCCGATGCCGCCGAGCGACGTGCGCACCAGGCGCCCCATCACCTCGCCGTGCAGCCGCACCTGCGGCCAGAGCACCCGGATGTGCTTGGCGCCGCGGAACAGCACGAAAAGCTGCGTCGCCACGCCGACGCCGCGGCCGATGCTGGTCGCCACCGCCGCCCCCTGGATCCCCAGCTCCGGGAAGGGCCCCCAGCCGAAGATCAGCAGCGGATCCAGCCCGAGGTTGATGGCGTTCGAAAGCCACAGCACGCGCATCGCGATGGCGGCGTCCCCCGCCCCGCGGAAGATGGCGTTGATGATGAAGATGAGGACGATGACGACGTTCGTCCCGAGCAGCACCTGGGTGAAGCCGTGGCCGTGCTCGACCACCCAGGGGTCGCCGCCCATCAGCCTGAGGATGTCGCGCGAGAAGAACAGGCCCGCGATGGAGAACGGCACCGACGCCGCGATACCGGCGAAGATGGCCTGCACGGCGGAGTCGGCCGCCCCGACCCGGTCCTTCTCGCCGGTGCGCCGCGCCACGAGGGCCGTCGTCGCCATCGCCAGCCCGATCGACACCGCGTACACCAGGGTGACGACCGATTCGGTCAGGCCGACGGTGGCGATGGCGGAGGCGCCGAGGTGCGACACCCAGAACACGTCCACGACGGCGAAGAGGGACTCGAGCGCCATCTCCAGCATCATCGGGACGGACAGGAGCAGGATGGCCCGCCAGAGATTCCCCTGCGTGTAGTCCATCGCCGTGCCGCGCAAAGCGTCGGCGAGATCGCGCAGCAGCCGGCGCGCGCGCGGGGATGCGGCCGCCTCCGGGCGCGCCGTGGCGTCGCCCGCGGTGTCGAACGATTCGGGGTTCAAGGGTCCGGGAAATGGCCGATTCGCATCGGCGAGCGGGGATCCTAACCCGGACGGTCGTCCCGGCGGGACGGTCTACTTGACGATGTGCTCGGAGAGCCGGTCGAGCGTCTCGCTCCAGCCGGCGTGCATCTGCTCGACGAACTTCGCCGCCGCCGGTGTCGCATCGAGGACGTGCGCCTTCAGCGTGAGCGTGGTGCGGCCGTGGTCCTCGGAGAGCGTGACGGTGTTGAGAACGTGCAGGATCGGCGACCCCTTGTCGTCGGGGAGCGAGGTCTCGAAGGCGAAGCGCTCCGGCGCCTCGATCTCCCGCACGGTGCCGCGATTGGGATACTGCGTCCCGTCGGGTCCGCGCAGGTCGAGGCGGACCGCCCCTTCGGGCCGCGGCTCGATCTCGGGGCTGGGGACCGAATAGCCGCGCGGACCGAACCACTGCGAGAGCTGCTCCGGCTCGGTCCAGGCGCGAAAGACCACGTCCCGGGGGGCCTCGAGCGTGAGAGTGATGACCACTTCCTTGGTCTTGATCAGATGTTCCCGGGAGGGGGTCGTGTCTGCGTGCGACCCGTTGCCGTTCCCCTGGCTGGCTTTCTTTCTTCTGGGCATCGATGGCTCCTTCCAGGTGAAAGTGCGGTCTTCCCCCACCTTTCGGACCCCACCCGATCCTCAATCTCCACCTTAGACCCTGGGGAGGCCGCCGACCCGTCGGGCCGTTCGGAAGTGGGGGTCAGGAGGTCCGCCTCAGGGGGGGCCTGACCCCGGCCTCCCGAGGATCCCGGGGACCGGTGCTATACTCCGCCGGTCGGCGGTGCTCCCGATTGGAGATAGGCCCGGGCGCCCGATGGCGCCGGAGTCCCGGTCGAGCCCGCCGCGTGACGCGCCCGCCCCCTCATTCCGACGGTCGGAGGATGGTGCAGGGTGCCAAGGAGATAACGCAGCAGATGTCGAAATCCATGCTGGTCAATGTCGCGGCGGAAGAGGAATACCGCGTCGCCGTCGTCGACAACGGAGTGCTCGACCTCTTCGAGATCGAGACCCTTTCCCGGGAAAACATCAAAGGCAACATCTACAAGGCGGTCGTCGAAGGGGTGAACAGCGCCCTCGAGGCCTCCTTCGTCAACTATGGCGGCGACCGGGCCGCCTTCCTGCCGCTCGACGAGATCAACTTCAAGATCTACCCGGCCCGCTTCGAAGGCGGGTCCGGCAAGGGACGCGGCGCGCGCATCAGCCGCCACCTCGAGAAGGGGATGGAGATCCTCGTCCAGGTGGTGCGGGACGCCTTCGCCAACAAGCCCCCGACGCTGAGCACCTACTACTCGCTGCCGGGGCGCTACCTGGTCCTGATGCCCGGGGCCGACGCCGCCGGCATCTCGCGCAAGATCGAGGACGACGAGCAGCGGGCGCGCCTGCGCAACGTGCTCGAGTCGCTGCAGATCCCCGAAGGCTACGGCGTCATCGTGCGCACCGCCGGGCTCGAGACGAGCCCGCGCGAGCTGCAGGCCGACCTCGACGCCCTGCTGGAGCTGTGGCGCAACATCGAGCGGGCCGGCGCGGACGCCAAGGCCCCCTCCCTCATCTACCAGGAGCGGGACCTCGTCATCCGCACCGCGCGCGACCACTTCACGACCGACATGAGCGAGGTGCTCATCGACGACGAGGCGACGTTCCGGCGCCTGCGCAAGTTCTTCGAGGCGCACATGCCGGAGAAGGCCGACCTCGTGCGCCTCTACACCGGAGACCGGCCGATCTTCTCGAAGTACAACGTCGAGGATCAGATCGAGCAGATCTACAAGCGCGAGGTCAATCTCAAGAGCGGCGGGTCGATCTCCATCGACACGACCGAAGCGCTGACCGCGGTGGACGTCAACTCCGCGCGGTCGTCGCGCGGCGGGTCGAGCGAGGAGACCGCCACCCGCACCAACCTCGAGGCGGCCGAGGAGATCGCCCGGCAGCTGCGGCTGCGGGACATCGGCGGCCTCATCGTCATCGACTTCATCGACATGGAGTCGAGCCGGCACATCCGGCAGGTGGAGCGGGCCTTCGCACAGTCGATGACCCGCGACAAGGCGCGCTACGACGTCACCCGCATCTCCAAGCTGGGGCTGCTCGAGGTGTCGCGGCAGCGCATGAAGACGACCAAGAGCGCGTCGTCGTTCAAGCCCTGCCCGCAGTGCTCCGGCGACGGCATGGTGCGCACGCCCGAATCGGCGGCGCGCGCCGCGTTCCGGAAGATCCAGGCGCGCGTGGCGCGCGGCGGGCTGGCCGGCGTCAAGGTGTACCTGCCCAACGAGGTCGCGGTCTACCTGCTCAACGAGAAGCGCGACGACCTTTTCCGCCTCGAGAGCCGCCAGCGCATGCGCATCGAGGTGGTGCCGCAGGACAAGATGCGGGTGGAGCAGTTCGAGATCGAGGAGCTGCGCCGCGAAGAGCAGGAAGCGGTGCCGATGGTGACTGCCGACATCGTCGACCAGGCGATGGCCGAAGGGACGATGGCCACCCCGGTCGTGGGCGAAGTGCCGCCGATTCTGTCGGAGGCCGAGGCCGCCGAGCGCGCCGGCGAGCGGGCGGTGGAGCGGGCCCATGAACGCGGTCCCGAGCCCGGCCGGATGGTCGAGCGCCGAGCCGGGCACACGGCGGAGGAAGCAACGCACGCGCGCCGCGACGAAGGCCGCCGGGAAGGCGGCCGCGATGATGTCCGGCGCGACGCGCGCCGGGAAGGATCTCGTGACGAGCGCGGGGAGCGCGGGCGGCGCCGCCGGCGCCGAGGGCGCGGCCGCGGTGAGCGCGGCGCGGAACAGGCGGGGCCGCGCGGCGATCGTGGCGCGGAGGCCCAGGCGCAGCGCAGCGACGCGGGCACCGGGGATCGCTCCCCGTCACGCGGAGAGGGACGCGGCGGAGGACGGCCGCATCGCGATCACCCCGAGCATCGGCATCACGAGCCAAGACAGCACCGCGACGAGCGTCCGGCGGCCGCGGCCCAGGCTTCCGGTCCCGATTTCTCCGAAGGGCCGGAGGGCTACGAGGCGCCTTCCGGTCAGGCCGAGGCCCGGTCGGCCGGGTCGAACGGCGAGGTCTCCTGGTCCGAAGGCGGGACACCACAGTCGCCAGTTGGCGGGCCGGCAGAGGCGCGTCGGGACGGCGATCGGAATAGACAGCGTCGGCGTCGGCGTCGTGGTCGCGGCCGCGGCCGCGGCGCGCGCCCGGAGAACGGCGCGAGCGCCGGGGCGCCCGCGGCGGGTGTGCCCGGGACGGGCGGTTCGTGGCCCGAGGACAGAAAGTCCTCCGAGCCGCGCACCGAGCGGACCGAACACTGGTCTCCGCGTCCGTCCGAAGCGCCGTCCGAGTCCCGTTACGCCGAGCGCATGGCCGCTCCCGAGCCCGCGGGGGAGCGCTCGGCCCCGTCGGATTCGTCGGCGGGTGGCAGCGGCGGTGATGCGGGCGACGGCAAGCCGAAGCGCCGCTGGTGGCGCCGCGGCCTGCGCGGCTGAAGTCAGCGGCCGCCGGGCTCGTCCTGCACGGCGCCGGGAAGCTCCAGGTCGTCCTCCCTCGGCGCGGGGCGTGACGTGTCGCCGGATGTCTTGCCGGCCCGGCGCTGCGCCTCGATCAGGTCCTTGAAGTCCTTCCGATCGCGCAGCCGCGCCAGATCGTCGTCCGAGGCGGCGTGCTTCGCATCGGCGAACCCCCGCTCGAAGGCCTCGCGCAGCCACTTCATCGCCTTGCCCGAGTGGCCGGCGATCGACTCGGCGCAGGCCAGGTTGTAGGCGGAGATCGCGTCGGTCGGATCCAGCGCCACCGCCTGCTTCAAGGCAGCGGCCGCCTCCTTGTTCTTCGACTCGGCGAGGAATTTCAGTCCGTCCCGCCGCGTCCGGCTCGCCAGGATCGGGTCGCGCGCGTAACCGATCGCGAGGTCGGCGCGCCACTGCTCGATCTCGGCGGGCAGGATGCGCTCGGCCGCGGGCACCGCCGCCTGGTAGGCGGAGAGGAAGGCCAGCGGACCGGTTTTCACCGTGGCGACGAGGCCGGGCCGGCCTGAACGGGTCTCGATCTCCCGCGCCATCAGGTGGCCGAGCGCATACAACGGACCGCCCGACTGGAACCCCTGCGCCGCCAGGACCCGGGCCCGATCGCGGTTCCCCGCATCGATGGCCGCCAGGATGTCGGCGAAGAGGCGCGCATGCTCCGGGGCGCGCCGCAGCCCGTCCCCATACATCTGGAGGTGCGCATCGTCGAGCGCCGCCGGCACCTCGCGCGCCTGCAGCCACTGGTACTCGATGTGGCGCGCCATCCCCTCCTGCTGCATGCGCAGGAGGACCGAAAAGAGCGCGCTCTGCCGCGAGGACCAGTCCTCGACCCCCGGATAGAGGGCGCCGTGCGCGCGATGGAAGATCTCGTGCACCAGCAGCGCATCGAGGGCGGGCAGGTTCTCGAGGCCGCGCTTGTTGTACAGCCCGAGGTTGATGTAAACGGCGTCGGTCGTCCGGCCGTCCCAGGTTCCCCCCAGGTGGAACCTCACGAGGAGTGGCGGAAGCGCGGCCCCCGCCGGGATGTACGGGGCGACCGCCGCCTCCGCCGCGGCCGCCATGGCCGGCTCGCGCCGCTTCACCTCGGTGAACAGGACGCGCAGGTCGACGGGGTTCCAGGCTTCCAGGGTTCCGAGCACGGCCGGGCCGGGGAAATCGCGACCGTGCACGGTGACGCGCGCCGCCTCTTCGAGCAGATCCGGCGTCAGCCCGCCTTCGAGTCTCCCCTGCCGCAGCAGCTCGAGGTTCCCCGGCAGCCGGACCCAGCGTTTCAGCTCGTCGGCGCTCGCGTCGCCGCGCTCGCGGAAGACCAGGTACTGTTCGAGGACCTGCTCGTCGAAGCGGATGTCGAAGGGGCGCGCCGGCGGCGCTTCGGAGGATGGGGCCTCGCGCCGCTCCGGAGTCGCTGCGGCGTGGCGCTCCGCGGCGGACAGCGCCCCGCCGGCGAGCACCGCCGCGGCCAGCGCGACAGCAACGAGGATGGAGGTCGCCGGCGCAGCGGCGGGCGCCGCAGCGGCGCGCGCCGGCACCATCACGCCGTCTGCGCGGTCAGGCCGAGAGCAGGCGCGACCGCTCCCGGCACCAGGGGCGCCCCCGCGGCCTCCGCCGGGGCCGCGATCGCCTCGGCGAAGAACTGCTCGAGCGCGTCCATGAAGTGCGCCGTGGACGGCAGACTGTTGATCTTCTGCCTCAGCACGCGCCCGTTCGGCAGGCCGTGCGTGTACCAGCCGGTGAAGGTGCGGATCTTGTGGAGCGCGAACTCCTCCGTCTCGCGCTCGCGCAGCAGGCCGAAATGCCAGGCGATCAGGTCGCGCCGCTCCTCGAGGGTCGCCTGGTGCGCCGGGCGCCCCGCACGCCGCTGCGCGATCTGCCGGAAGATCCACGGGTTCTTGATGGCGGCGCGGCCGATCATGACGCCATCGCAGCCGGTGTCGTGCCAAAGGGCCAGTGCGTCGTCGGGCGTCTCGATGTCGCCGTTGCCGCTCACGGGGATGCGCAGTTTCTGTTTGAGATCGCGGATGCGCTCCCGGTCCGGCTGGCCGCTGAACATCTGCCGGGCCGTCCGGGCGTGCAGCGCGACCGCGTCGGCCCCTTCCTCCTGGCAGATCTTCCCCAGCTCGAGATAGTTGGCCCGGGTCGAGTCGAGTCCCAGGCGGAACTTCACCGTGAGCGGGATGCGGACGGCCTTGCGGGCGGCCGCGACGATGGCCCGCGCCAGCGGCAGGTCTCCCATCAGCGCCGCCCCGGAGCAACCCTTCAGCACCTTGTTGGCCGGGCAGCCCATGTTGATGTCCACGATGTCGCCGCCGAGCGCCTCGACGAAGGCAGCCGCCTCGGCCATGCGGGAGGGATCGCTGCCGTAGATCTGGATGGCGAGCGGCCGCTCCTCCTCGCAGAACTGCATCATGTGCCGCGTGCGCTGGCTACCGCGCGTCAGCGCCTCGGAGGAGATGAACTCCATCGTGACCAGGCCGACGCCGCCGACGCGCTTCAGGATGAGGCGGAAATACTGATCGGTGATGCCGGCCATCGGCGCGAGGATGAGCGGCTCCTCGAGCGTCACCGTGCCGATGCGCATCGGCGGGCGCGGCGTCACCGCCCGGTTCCCGGGCGAATCAGAGACGGCGGGAGTGTGGATCATCGGCCGCGCATTCTCGCACGGGGCCGGCGGCTCAACCCGCCGCGGGGCCCCAAAACAAAAGCCCCGGCCGGTTGCCCGGCCGGGGCTGCAGAACTGTTCTTTCGATGGGACTAGGGGGCCGGCTCCTGGTCGCTTGGCCCCGGGGGCACGTTGTTGTGGCAGAACTTCGCACAGACGTTGCAGTCGAACGGCGCCGGCGGCTTGCCGCAGCCCGTGGCGACCTTGCAGCACTCCACGCAGGTCCCGCGGTCGACCGAGCTCAGACACTGGGTCGGCAGGCCAGTCTCGAGGCTGATGCCGCTGGTGACCGCGTTCGCGCCGATGACACCGGCCAGGTAACCGGCCTTGGCATCCGACACGGGCGTGTTCGGATTGGCCGGGGCCGACACCTTCATGCCGAGGTCCGTCATGATGCGGGCGACCGTCCCCTCGGTCAGAGTCGCGCTGAGATCGACCGACAGGTCGACGCCACGGCTGCGAATCGCTTCAGCAGCCTTGCTGGCGTTCGGCTCCTCGGTTCCCATTGCCGTCGCGACGCGGATCGCGAACTCCCCGACCGTCGTGCCGGTCTTTGCCGGAGCGGCCGGAGCAGCGTAAGCGGCCGCCACCAGTCCCAGGCTCAAGGCCAGGACCACCAATGCCTTCGTCTTCATGATTCGCTCCCTCCCATCGGCCAGCATGTCAATACAAGTTTGCCCGAACAGTTCTGCCTGCATGCAGATGAAATCTTTGAAATCGAGCGGAAAGCGCCCGGAATTTACGATGACTCATCCGACGCGTCAAGCAAGATCTTGTGACGAAACTGAAAGCAGAGACCTGAATTCCACGTCTTGAATCAAGCGCATACGGGAAGAGCCATATTGAATATGCACCTTCGCCTACCCGCCTATTAGGGCTGCGGTTCGTCTTCGCTGGGGGGGGACGGGATGTTCGAAACGCAGAAGTGGGCGCACTGATTCGCCGGCGCCCCCGTCTCCTTGCAGCAGTTCACGCACTCTCCCCGGTTGCTGGAGCTCAGGCACTGGGTCGGCAGACCGTCGGTCATGTAGATCGGCTTGGCCTCGAGATATGCGGCGAGCCGCCCGACGATGGCCGTGGAGCGAGCCGGCGACACAGGAGTGGACGCATTCGCCCCCGGAGTCATGTTCACGCCCAGCTCATTGGCCATGCGCGCAACGAAGCCCTCGGTCAGGGCAGCGGAGGCGTTGAAGTCGCCGGTGCTCCCCAACCGGCGCATGGTGTCCTGGGCGGAGCGGAGGGTCTGGGGCTCCCCGGTGACCGCGGCTGCGAGGTTGGCGATGAACTGACCGACAGTCTCGGCCTGCTGGGCTTTGCCCGGCGCGGCCTGGGCGAGGCTCGCGACACACAGCGCGATCCCCAGCAAGGTCAGGGTTCGTTTCATCTTGGTCGTCTCCTTCGAAGTCTTCGAGGTCAAGAGCAAAGGCGCGCAGGTACCAGGCGCGCCGACGGCTGCAAGGCCAATTTCCAGCCTCCTACGGGAACTTTTCGCAGAAGGGTACCGCCGGGACCCCGGGTTCGTCAAGCAACAACTCCGAGATCCCTATCGATTTACGGGCCGAAGCGTTCAACGTCGAGGTCCAAAAGAGTGACGAATCCACGTGCCCTGAGGCACCGTTCCGACACCCGGGTCGGCGCTCCCCGTCCACGGCCGGCCAATGCTTCGCGCCGGTTGCGAGGGCGCGCGAATCATGACGGCGGGGAGTATCGGACCAGACGTCTTAGCATTCAATGAAGAAATCGACAAACTAGTCCGGCGAAAAGGCTTGACAAGCCAGCCGTTTGCGGTAAAAGCACACCTGTTTCCCGGACAGTCCGCAGGTTTCGCCGATCTCGCATACGCCGCCCTGCGGGGCCAGTGAGGGTGCATTGGACAGACGGTCGGGAGGTCTCTGGAGGGAGTCTCCTCTCCGCGGGCGGGGAGAGGTCCGCGCAGTCGCAGCCGGAAAGATGGGCCGGCGGCAGCGGACGCTGGCGGCGCTCCTGGCGCTGCTGTCGCTCGCGGCGGTCGCCGCGGTCGCCCGGATGGTGATCGCCGCCGTCGACGTCACCATTTACGTCAACGCTGGCAGCACGTGCACCACCGGCTGCGGCAGCCAGGCCAGCCCCTGGAAGACGATCAGCGGCGCCCTGACCGACGGGAACAACCGCATCATCGCCGGTACCGCCACCGACGTCATCGTCCAGGTCGCCGCGGGGAACTATCCCGAGCGCTTCACCATCTTCCCGAACTGCCACGTCATCTGCGCGTCGGTCACGACCATCGACGGCACGGGACTGAACCGCAGCACCGTCATCCTCAGCAGCGGAGGGACCGGTCGGCCGACCACTGACTTCTCCATCGATGGCTGCACCATCACCGGCGGCATCGGAGAACCACGGGCCGGCAATACCGCGATGGCGGGCGGCGGCGTCTTCATCTTCGGCGATGGGGTCGTCACCAACAACACGATCACGGGGAATGTGCTTACCGGGACCCAGAAGGAGTTCTTCGGCGGCGGGATCTATGTCGCACAAGGGAACGCCTCGATCCTGGGGAACACCATCCAGTTCAACACCGCCGCCCCCGGCCCCGGGACCGCGCAGGTGACTTCGTTCGGCCTCGGCGGGGGCGTGTTCATCACGGAGCACAAGAACGGCTCTCCGGGCAATTCGATCGTCGAAGGGAATCTCATCAAAGAAAACGTCACCGGGGGCGACATCGGCAAAGGGGCGGGAGTGTTGGCCGACGCCAACCCCGGGACCGTCATCCGTCGCAACATCATCCTGGGGAACCGGGCCGGGTTCGGCGGCGGCGCCGTGTTCATGTACGGCACCCTCCAGGTGATGGACAACCTGATTTACGGCAACTCGGCCGGCATGTTTGGCGGCGGCATCGCGACCTACGGCGCCTACGGGCTGATCAGCAATAACACCATCTTCGGCAACAGCGGGACCGCGACGGCCATCCCGAACCAGTACTCGGCCGCCACGTACGGCGCCGGCATTTCGATCACCGACCTGAACATCAACGTCGGCCAGATCACCGTGCAGAACAATCTGATCGGGGCGAACGCCGTGACCAGCACGGGACTCGCAGGAGGGCTTTTTGCCTTCCACTCCTCTCCCGTCGTCCGCAACAACGACCTCTGGAACAACCTCAAGTTCCCGGCCGTGTCGAGCAACGTCGCCGGCGACTACACCGAAGCCCAGGTGATCGGCGTCAACGGCAACATCAGCGCGTCGCCGAACTTCGTCAACGCCCCGCTGTTCGCCGACACGACGACGGCCGCCGGCACGACGACCACGGTGATCATCCGCGAGCCGACCCGCTACGCGGTCAACCAGAAGATCGAATACAACAACGACGGCGTGGTGCGGACGATCTCGGCGATCAACGCCTCGACCCGCACGCTGACCATCGGACCCGCCCTTCCGACCGCCTCGGCCGCCAACAAGATGATCAGCAACTGGGGCGCGGTCACGAACATGACCGAGGACTTCCGCCTCCAACTTCCCTCCCCCGCCGTCGACACCGGCATCAACACCGGCGTCAGCGCCTTCGACCTCGCGGGCAACCCGCGCATCGGCGACGGCGACGGCAACGGCAGCGCCATCGTGGACATGGGGGCCTACGAGATCGTCCCGCTCGACACCGACGGCGACGGCGTGCCGAACGCGCAGGACTGCGCGCCGACCGTGCCGAGCGTGCAGACGCCTCCGGGGCTCGTCGGCCAGACGATCAAGGGCTCGGGCCAGCCGTCGACGCAGATGCAGTGGTTCCGCATCCCGCAGGCGAACGCGTACAACGTGTACCGCGGCACGCTGAGCGGCGGCGCGTTCACGTTCAACCACACCTGCTACGAGAACGCCTCCCCGGACCGCATCGCCGTCGACCCGGGCACGCCCGCGGTCGGCCAGGCGTTCTACTACCTCGTCTCGGGCGTCAACACCTGCGGTGAAGGAGGCCTCGGGTCGACCGACCCCGGCCTCAGCGGCACGCCGGCCGTCCGCCCCAACGCCAATCCCTGTCCGGCGTCGAGCGCCGACAGCGACGGCGACGGCATCATCAACCTGAACGACAACTGCCCGGCCGTGGCGAACGCCGGCCAGCAGGACGGCGACGGCGACCGCGTCGGCGACGCCTGCGACAACTGTCCCATCAACACCAACCCCGACCAGGCCGACTTCAACTTCGACGGCCTGGGGGACGCCTGCCAGGACTTCGACGGCGACGGCTTCAACGGGCTGACCGACTGCGACGACACGCTCGCCAGCGTGCACCCGGGAGCGATCGAGGTCTGCAACGGCCGCGACGACGACTGCAACGCGGCGATCGACGAGAATCTCGGGACGGTCACGTGCGGTGTCGGCGCCTGCCAGGCCACCGCTCCGGCGTGCGTCAACGGGGTTCCCGGGGTCTGCAACCCCGGCTCCCCGCACGCGGAAACCTGCAACAACATCGACGACGACTGCAACGGCGCGGTCGACGACATGGGCGCGCTCACGTGCGGAACCGGCGCCTGCCAGCGCAGCGTCAGCGCCTGCACCGCCGGCACCCCCGGCGTCTGCACGCCGGGCAACCCGGCCACCGAGGTCTGCAACAACCTCGACGACGACTGCGACGGGCAGACCGACGAAGGGCTCGGCACCATCTCCTGCGGCGTCGGCGCCTGCCAGGCCACCGTTAACGCCTGCGTCAACGGGTCCGCCGGCGTCTGCACGCCAGGCACCCCTGCCACCGAGATCTGCAACAACATCGACGACGACTGCGACGGCCAGACCGACGAGGGGCTCGGCACCATCTCGTGCGGCGTCGGCGCCTGCCAGGCCACCGCCCAGGCGTGTGTCAACGGCTCCCCCGGGGTCTGCACGCCGGGCAGCCCGAGCCCGGAAATCTGCAACGGGGTCGACGACAACTGCGACTCGATCGTCGACAACGACGCCGACACCGACCAGGACGGCCTCTACAACTGCGTCGACCCGGATGACGACAACGACGGGGTGAACGACGCGGCGGACTGCGCTCCGCTCCAGGCGGCGGTCCAGACGATCCCTGGAACCGTCGGCGACTCGGTGACCGGCTCGCCCAACGGCATGATCGCCTGGCTGCTGCTGCCGCAGGCGAATGTCTACAACGTCTACCGCGGCGTCGCCGGGCCGAGCTTCCCGGGCAACTACCTGCCGACCAGCGTCTGCCTGGCGTCGGAGAACCCGTCCGGGACCTTCAACGACGCCGCCGTGCCCCCGGTGGGCCAGATCTACTACTACCTCATCGTCGGCACGAACTCCTGCGGCGAGGGCTCGCCGGGCAACTCCTCCAACGGGACGCCGCGCAACCTGCCGTCGCACTGCGCGCCGACGACGCACGACACCGACGGCGACCTGATCCTCGACCGGGACGACATCTGCCCCCTGGTTCCCAACCCGAACCAGGCGGACGCCGACCACGACGGCCGCGGCGACGTCTGCGACAACTGCCCGGCGGTCGCCAACCCGACGCAGGCGGACAGCGACGGCGACGGTCTCGGCGACGCCTGCGATCCGTAAGCTCCAGCGGATCTGTCCAGGGGGATCCCGAGCGCTGGTCTCAGGCTGCCGCGCCCGCCGCGCCCTCCCTTTCCATGAAGGAACTTCCCGGTTCGCCGGCCGAAAAGGCTTGACAATCGGGCGGTTGGAGGTAAAAGCACTCCTGTTTCCCGAACATCGGTAATACCGCAGGTTTCGCCGACTCGCCAAGTGCCGCCCTGCGGGCCCAGTTGAGGGGAATCATGGACAGACGAGGTCTCGGGAGGGAGCCTTCTCCCCGAGGGAGGGGAGAAGTGCGCGCGGCCGCCCTCACTCGGTCGCTGCGGCCGCAGCGGGTGATGGCGTCGCTCCTGGCGCTCCTGTCGCTCGCGGCGGTGGCCGCGGTGGCACGCCTGGTCCTCGCGGCGGTCAACGTCACCATCTACGTCGCAGCCAGCAGCACGTGCACCACCGGCTGCGGCAGCCAGGCCAGCCCCTGGAAGACGATCACCGCCGGGCTCGCCGATGGCAACAGCCGGATCGCCGCCGGGACCGCCACCGGCGCCTTCATCCAGGTGGCCCCCGGCACCTACAACGAGAACTTCACCGTCTTCCCCAACTGCCACGTCATCTGCTCGGGAGGGGTCGCGACCATCAACGGGGGCGGGACGCGCAGCACGGTCCGGTTCAGCGACGGCGGGACTCCCCGGCTGCCGACCGACTTCTCCATCGACGGCTGCACCATCACCGGAGGGGTCGGAGAGCCCCGCAACTCCGGCACGCAGAAATCGGGCGGCGGCGTTTTCGTCTACGGCGACGCCGTCGTCACCAACAACGTCATCACCGGCAACACCATCACCGGAAACGTGAAGATTTACTTCGGCGGGGGAGTCTACGTCGCCCAGGGGAACGCCGTCATCATGGGGAACACGATCACCGGGAACAACGCCAGCCCCGGGCCCGGCACCTCCCAGGCGACCTCGTTCGGGGTCGGCGGCGGCCTCTTCGTCCTCGGCCCCGAGTCCGGGGTCAACTTCAACCCGGTCATCGAAGGAAACTTGTTCACCAACAACATCACCGGCGGTGACGTCGGCAAGGGGGCCGGGATGCGGGTGGACGGCTATCCCGGAACCGTGGTGCGCCGCAACGTCCTGATCGGCAACCGGGCCGGCTTCGGCGGCGGCGCCGTGTTCCAGTACGGCACGCTGAACATCACGGACAACCTGATCTACGGGAACTCCGCCGGCCAGATCGGCGGCGGCATCGCGACCTACGGCGGGTTCGGGCTGATCAACAACAACACCATCTTCGGAAACAGCGGGACGAATACGACCATTCCGAGCCGGTACGCGGCCGCCACCTACGGCGCCGGCGTGGCGATCACCGACCTGAACGTCAACGTCGGCCAGATCACCTTCCAGAACAACCTGCTCGGCGGCAACGCCGTGACCAGCACCGGGCTGGGCGGCGGGCTGTACTCCTCCCGCTCCTCGCCGGTGGTGCGCAACAACGACCTCTGGAACAACATCAAGTTCCCGGCCGCGTCGTCGAACGTCGACGGCGACTTCACCTCCGCGCAGGTGATCGGCCTGAACGGCAACATCAGCCTGGCTCCCAACTTCGTCAACGCGCCCCTGTTCGCCGACACGACCACGGCGGCCGGCACGACGACGACGGTCATCATCCGCGAGCCGAGCCGCTACGCGGTGAACCAGAAGCTCGAGTACAACAACGACGGCGTGGCGCGGACCATCACCGCCATCAACACCAGCACCCGCGCACTGACCTTCACCCCGGCGCTCGCGTCCGCGTCGGCCCTGAACAAGATGGTGAGCAACTGGGGCTCGCTGACGAACATGACGGAGAACTTCCGCCTCCAGCTCCCGTCCCCGGCGGTCGACACCGGCACCAATGCGGGCATCGGCACCTACGATCTCCAGGGGAACGCGCGGCTGTCCGACGGCGACGCGAATGGTAGCGCCGTCGTCGACATGGGCGCCTACGAGCTGCAGTGCGTGCCGTCGACCGAGATCTGCAACAACCGCGACGATGACTGCGACGGCTCGGTCGACGAAGTGCTCGGCAATATCACGTGCGGCGTGGGCGCCTGCCAGCGAACCGTCGCCGCCTGCACCGCCGGGGTCCCCGGCACCTGCACGCCCGGCTCCCCGACGATCGAGACCTGCAACAACATCGACGACGACTGCGACGGCCTGACCGATGAGCTCGGCAATCTCACCTGCGGGGTCGGGGCCTGCCAGCGCACCGTGGCCGCCTGCACCGCCGGAGTCCCGGGAACCTGCACCCCCGGCTCCCCGACGACCGAGATCTGCAACATCCTCGACGACGACTGCGATGGCCTGATCGACGAAGCGCTCGGCAACATCACCTGCGGGCTCGGCGCCTGCCAGCGCTCGGTCGCCGCCTGCACCGGCGGGATGCCGGGGATCTGCACGCCGGGCAACCCCTTCACGGAGACCTGCAACAACATCGACGACGACTGCGACGGGCAGACCGACGAAGGGACCATCAGCTGCGGCGTGGGCGCGTGCGGACGCACCGTCGCCATGTGCAACAATGGCGCCTCGAACACCTGCACCCCGGGAACGCCGACGGCCGAGATCTGCAACGGGGCGGACGACAACTGCGACGGCATCGTCGACAACGACGCCGACACCGACCTCGACGGCCAGTACAACTGCTTCGACCCGGATGACGACAATGACGGCGCCGCCGACGCGGCCGATTGCGCACCCCTGCTGGCGTCGGTCATCAACCCGCCCGGCGTGGTCCCGACCATCACCGCCGCCCCCGGCGGAGCGACCGTCACCTTCACCTGGCCGCTCCTCCCGCAGACGCAGGTCTACAACATCTACCGCGGGACGGCCGGATCGCTCGGACCGGGCAACTACCTGGCGACGTCGAGCTGCCTGCTCAACGAGAATCCGACCGGGTCCTTCACCGATTCGGCCGTGCCGCCGGTGGGGCAAATCTTCTACTACCTGGTCGACGGGATGAACGCCTGCGCCGAGGGCTCGGTCGGAACGATGTCGAACGGCCAGCCGCGCAACCTCCCGGCCCTCTGCCCGTACCAGGGAATCAACACCGACGGCGACCTGTTCGTCAATCGCGACGACAACTGCCCGCTGGTCGCCAACCCGGACCAGGCCGAAGGCGATCACGACGGTCGCGGCGATGTCTGCGACAACTGCCCCGCCGTCCCGAACGCGGACCAGGTCGACACCGACCACGACGGCGCCGGAGACGCCTGCGACCCCTAGGAGCCTGTCCGAGTATTCGCATGGGTCGCGTTCGCCGCGCAGCGGGGTCGACCGCGAGGCGCCGCGAGGACGGCGAGGCCCACCATCTCCGAGGAGCGGCAACGAAGCAGACGGCCCCGCGCCGGGCCCGGCGCCGCGCGGGCCGTGTGGTACCCTTCGGCGCCATGAATCTCGAAACCATCCAGAGCAGCCTGAAGGAGCTGGGGCTCCCCGCCTGGCTCCTGTACGACTTCCACGGCAGCAACCCGATCGCCCGGCACGTCGCGGGAATCGGGCCGGAACGCCTGGTCACCCGGCGCTGGTTCGGCCTCGTCCCCGCCCAAGGCGAGCCGGTCTGGCTGCACCACGCCATCGAAGCGCACCTGTTCACCGACCTGCCGGGAAAGCGCATCGCTTTCGTCGGCTACCGTGAGCTCAACGAGCGCCTGCGCGAGATCCTCAGGGGGATCGACCGCGTGGCCATGGAATACGTCCCGCTGGGGGCGATTCCATACGTGTCGCGCGTGGATGCCGGCACGATCGAGATGGTGCGCGCCGCCGGCCCCACCGTGGTTCCGAGCGCCGACCTCGTGCAGTACTGCGAGGCGCGCTGGTCGGCCGAAGGGCTCGCCTCGCACCGCCGCGCGGCCCAGGGGCTGCGCGAGGTGCTGCAGGCGACTTTCCAGGAGGTGACCGCGCGGGTCGGCTCAGGCCAGGAGCCGACCGAGTACGCCATCCAGCAGTTCATGATGGAGCAGTTCCGGGCGCGGAAGATGTTCGCCGAGCCGCCCATCGTCGCCGTGAACGCCCACGCCGGGAACCCGCACTACGAGCCGACCGCGAAGGGCAGCGCCCCGATCCGCAGGAATGATCTGTTGTTGCTCGACCTGTGGTGCCGCGAGGAGAAGGAAGGCTCCATCTGGGCCGACATCACCTGGATGGCCTACCTCGGTCCCAAGGTGCCGGAGAAGCAGCGCGAGGTGTGGGACATCGTCGCCGGCGCGCGTGACGCCGCCGTGTCGTTCCTCAAGGAGACGGTGGCGCGTGGCAAGTCGGTGCACGGGTCGGAGGTGGACGAGGTGACCCGCGACCACATCCGCCAGCGCGGCTACGCCGAACGCTTCCTGCACCGCACCGGCCACAGCATCGGCTTCGAGGTGCACGGCAACGGCTGCAACATCGACGCGCTCGAGACCATCGACGACCGGCGCCTCATCCCGCGCACCGGCTTCTCCATCGAGCCCGGCATCTACCTGGCCGACTTCGGCATCCGCAGCGAGATCGACGTCTACATGGACGAGCGCTCGGTCGAGGTCACGACCGTCGTCCAGGATCAGATCGTCCCCCTGCTCGGCTAGGACCTCCCGAGGTCATCCGTTCTACGCAGCTTCGAGAGCTGCAAGCCAGATCGATCGACGCTCGCCGCACCCCACTGGTGTGGCCTGGGGCCAGCGGCAGCCGAAAGCCTCAGCGAAAGCCGCGGTAGCCCTGCTCCATGCGGGCGACGACGACCGCGATCTGGTCCACGCTCGGGTAGTCGAGCACCATCTGGCGCACCAGCTCCTCGCCCCAGCGGGGGTGCGTCGACACGACCAGGCGCACCAGAAGCTCGCGCTCGGGCTCCGCCGGATGGCGCAGGCGCAGTTCTTCGAACGCGCGCCGCATCGCGCGGCGCCGCAGTGCGACACTGCGGGCGACGACCCGCCATCCCAGGCCCAGGAGGAACAGCCCGACGGCGACGGCGGCCGCCGCCTCAGAGACCGACATCACCAGGAACAAACCCCACGCGAACAGGCCCCAGCGGAGAAGCATCAGGATCGCGTCGAAGCCGCGCCAGCGGGCGAAGTCGGGGCGCTCGAACCATGGACGCTCACGGACGTGCGTCCCGACGAGCCAGAGGACGAAGGCCGCGATGCAGAGTCCCGTTCCGACGAGCAGCATGTTCATCAAGACGCCGGAGGCGCCATCAGTGTCGCGCCGCGGCGCGGGCGGCGGCGTGGCCGGAAAGACACGCGCTCTCGACGGTCGCCGGGATGCCGGTGGCGATCCAGTCGCCGGCGAGATAGAAGCGCTCGAGCGGCGTGACGGTGGTCGGGCGCAGGGCCGCCGTGCCCGGCGTCAGTGACACGGTGGCGCTCTTCTCCTTGATCACCAGGTCGTGGCGCGGGGTCAGGCGCGCCGTGGCCGGAACGTAGCGCCGCAGTTCCTCGAGAGCCTGCCTCACCAGCGTCTCCTTGGGCCGGTCGGCGTCGCCTGAGGCGGCGCTGCGCACGAGGGTGACGACGTGCGTGCCGCCGTGCATCGCCGCCGGCCCTTTCTCGGCGGAAGGGGGCGGGCGCACGCCGTCGCGCATGAAGACCCACTGCCAGAAGCCGCCGAGGAGCGCCGCATAGGGCCGCTCGACGACCGGCGCCCCGAACCACAGGTAGACCGAGAGAATGGCCGAGTCGCGAAGCTCCCCCACCCGCGCGAAGAACCGGTCGGCCGCGAGCGCCGGCGGCAGCAACTCGAGCAAAGCCTTTGGCGGGACGGCGGCGATGACCGCATCGGCCTCGAGGCGCTCCCCGCCCGCCAGCAGCACCCCCGAGCACCGCGTCCCCGACTCGAGCAGCCGCTGCACCTGCGCCCGCGGCCGCACCTCGCACCCGCGGGCGCGCAGGTAATGCGTCCCCGGCTCGACGTAGAGATCGCTCAGCCCGACACGCGGCGCGCCGAGCGCGATGCCGCGCGGGCCGCTGAAGAAGGCGTGCCGTAGGGCGGCGGCGAAGCCCGAGGCGGCGGCCCGCTCGGGCGCCTCGTTCAATGCCGCGATCGCCAGGGGATCCCACAGGCGCTGCCGCGCCGCCTGCGACTGCTCCAGCCGCGCCAGCCACTGCGAGACCGTCAGCTCTTCGAGGGCGGGGTCCTCGCGGCGCGACGCGATCGGCACCCGGGCGGCCGCGAGGCGCTCGCCGAACGGCAGCCCGTTGAATCGCAGCAGCCCGGTCAGCGCCCCGACCCGTCCCGACCCGGCGCGCAGAATCGACGCGTGTCCACCGGGATCGAGGTACGGCACCTCGAGCCCGTCCCCCCACGCCACGCGATCGCCCGCGCCGATCCGATCGAGGAAGCGCAGCATCTCGGCGTAGCACCCCATGAGCAGATGCTGCCCGTTGTCGATGATGCTGCCGGTGTCGGGGTCGATGAAGGAGCGCGCCCGCCCGCCGAGGTGCGGCCGCGACTCGAGCAGGAGCGCCTTCCCTCCCGCCTCGGCGACCGCGGTCGCCGCCGCGAGGCCGGCGAACCCGCCTCCGATGACAATCACGTCCGGGGAACCGCTCCGCGCGGTCATGCGCCGTGCGCCGCGAAGCGCCGCGCCCTCATGCGAGCCGCCGCGCCATGGCGGGCGTGGTCAGGCGCCGGCGCGCCCGGTCACCCAGGCGGCGAGGGTCAGGCGGACCTGCGTCAGGCGCGGCACCGCGACGCGCCGCTCGAAGACCGGGAAGCGCTCGTCGCGCATGCGGCGCAGGAG
>DASYQE010000160.1:0-3328 GCA_036005805.1 Candidatus Polarisedimenticolia bacterium
GGACACTTGGCTCTGGACCAAGGAATCGGGGTTCGAATCCCTGTCCCGGAACCAGGCCGGCATGGCGCTATCGTCTAGGGGTTAGGACAGATGGTTCTCAGCCATCAGACCGGGGTTCGAATCCCCGTAGCGCTACCAGCCGCCTAGGAACCCGGTCGAATCCCCGCCTTCAACAACCTGCGATCCGCGACCGCCTGAAGCGCGGCGCCGCTCTCTTCGATCGGGTACCAGCGGGTGACCAGCTCCGACCAGGGGATGCGGCCCTGGTGGCGCGCCATCGCCCGGATGGCGCCGTGGAAATGCGAAGCGTCGCTGCCCCAGCAGCCGCGCACCTCGAGATGCGGGCGGTTGAGGTGTGCGTGCGGGTTGAGCGCGATGTCGCCGCCGTCGGTGTAGTGGCCGGCGACGACCAGCACGCCGCCGTCGCGGCACAGCGTCGCCCCTTCGGCGACCGCCTGCGGCGCCCCGGTGGCTTCGATCACGACGTCGGCCCCGTGCCCTTGCGTGCAGGCGAGGACGGCGTCGCGTCTCGCGGCGTGCGGCAGGGCCTCGAGATCGAGGGCGAGGGTCGCGCCCATGCGGCCTGCCATCGCCAGCCGATCGGCCGGCGCCCCGATGACGACCACCGGATCGGCCCCGGAGATCGAGGCCAGCGCCGCGGCCGAGAGGCCCACCGGTCCGGCGCCGAGCACCACGACCGCGTCGCCGAGCCGCATCCCGGCGCGGCGCACGGCGTGGAAGGCGGTCACCGCGCCGCAGCCGCCGCCGATGAATGTCCCGGGTTCGAGCCCCTGCGGCAGGCGGATCAGATGTGTGCCCGGCTTCAGGAGAATCGCCTCGGCCCAGCCGCCGCTCGGGCCATCCGCCACTCCCATGGTGATGCCGTACACGCGCCGCTTCGGGCAGCGGGTGGACTGGCCGGCGACGAGGCAGTACCAGCAGGCGCCGCAGGTGCCGTGCACGTCGAGGAACGTGACGACGTCGCCGACCTGGAACGTCTTCCCCTCGACATCCGCCGGGCGATGGGCGTCGCTTCCGCCGAAGGCGGCGATGCGCCCGACCGAGACGTGACCGGGGATGATGGGGTACGGAACCCCGGCGAGCCGACCGTGCCACAGATGGACGTCGGTGCCGCAGACCTCGCTGGCGATCGTCTCGAGCAGGACGGCTCCCGCTTCGAGGGACGGGATCGGCAGGTCGCGCACCTCGATCGGCGCAATCGGGGCCGGCATGACGGCGGCGCGCACGCGGAAGCCTGACCCTACGCCTGCCGCGGGAAGGCGGCGGCGAAGCGCAGCAGCTCGCCGCAGGCTTTCTCGAGCGCGGCGCGCGTCTTCGGTTCCTTGAGCCGCCCGTCCGCCTCGAACGCCTGGTCGGCGTGCGGAACCAGCACCTGGTTCGGCACGAGGATGGCGAAGAGCGCCGTCAGCACCTGGCGCAGCGCCACCTGCGAGCGCACGGCGCCGTAGGGACCCGGGGAGGCGCCGAGCAGCAGCACCGGCTTCCCCTTGAACGGCTGCCCCTTGATGCGCGACATCCAGTCGATGGCGTTCTTGAGTCCGCCCGGGATCGAGTTGTTGTACTCGGGCGAGGCGATCACCAGCCCGTCCGCCGCGGCGATGCGGTCGGCGAGGCGGCGCGCCGGCTCGGGGACGCCGGTCGAGGTCTCGATGTCGCCGTCGTAGATCGGCAGCGGCACGTCCCGCAGCTCGGCTTGGTCGAGCTCCGCCTGCGGGCGAAGGACCTCGATCGCCTGCGCGAGGAGCATGCGGTTGAGAGATCCGCTCCGGATCGATCCGCAGAATGTGACCAGACGCACGAAACGAATCTTACATCGGCCGCCCGGCGCGCCGGACGCGGTGTTAGCCTCCGCCTCCATGATCCGATTCCGTGCCGGCGCCGCGGCGATGCTCGTGAGCGCGTGCGCCGTGTCCGCCGCGGTCGCGGCCGTGCCCCTCGACGACGATTCGAACGAGGCGCAGATCATGGGCTACTACGACGCCGCGCTCGCCTTCACGCCGCTCGGCGCACCGCCGGGTCGGCTGTTCCAGGCCGGAGTCGACATCACCTACGTCCCGGGCCTGAGCGAAGAGGAGCGGCAGACCACCTTCGCCGGGTCGAAGCTGGAGAACACCAACTTCACGTCGGTCATTCCGCGGCCGCGGCTGCGCTACCGGCCGCATCCCGACTGGCTGCTGGAGACGGGATTCTTCCCCAAGGTGGAGGTGTTCGGCGTCAAGCCGCAGATGCTCGCCCTCGGAACCGCATGGCGCTTCGCCGGGCGCGAGGACGATCCCTCGTGGTGGGTGCGGGCGCACTACTTTCGCGGCGACATCGAAGGATCGATCACCTGCTCGGAGGACGCGGTCAAGGACGACCCGAACGCGGTCCCGAGCACCGTCTGCGCCGGGGGCCAGCCCAGCTCCGACCGCTTCCGGCCGGAGACCTACGGCGTCGAAGTCATGATCTCGGGCGCACACCTGGGGCGGGGTGGGCCGGCCTGGTACGGCAGCGCCGGCTACAGCCACGAGCGCCTGCAGTTCGACACCCACTTCGTCAACTCTGCCGGCCACCTGGACGACCAGGTTCTCGTCGCCCGGCTCGATCGGGGCGCCGTCTCGGGAGGCGTGAGCTGGGAGCCGTGGCGCGGGCTGCGCGTGGACGGCGAGGTCTTTTACGCCCCGCAGGCGCTTGCGACCGTGAGGCTCGCTCTGGCCTGGGGCTGGGGGAAGACGCCATGACCGGACGTCGTGCGGTCGTCGTCCTGCTGGGCCTGCTGGCGTGCGGCCCGACCGCGTGCACCGATCTCGAGCTCAACCCGCTGCCGACGGTGGGGAGCAGCCCCGGCGACCAGGCGGTGGCGCAACCGTCGCTGCGCACCGACGTCCAGCCGATCTTCACGGCGCGCTGCGCCATCGCCGGCTGTCACATCATCGCGACCGAGGCCAACTACGGCCTGGTCCTCACGGACGCCGTGACCTCGCACGACAACCTCGTGAACGTTCCTTCCGGCAAGTACCCGCCCTTCCTGCGCGTCCTTCCCGGCAACTCTTCGGCGTCGGTGCTGGCGGCCATGATCGACGACCAGGAGATGCCCAAGGCGGGACCGCCGCTGTCCCAGGGCACCATCGACACGATCAAGAACTGGATCGACCAGGGCGCGCAGGACAACTGATCAGGGGCAGAGCGGTGCCGTGCGCGGCGTGCCGTCGGAGCGCGCGCCCAGGTTGCCGCCGCACGCATTGCGGGCGCGCACGAGGTAGGAGAACAGCCCGGCCGGCAGGGCCGCGTCGGCCGCGGAGGTGGCGCTCGCGCCCGACGCGAGACA
>DASYQE010000161.1:0-19367 GCA_036005805.1 Candidatus Polarisedimenticolia bacterium
CCGATCGCCCACCTGCCGTGGCCGCGCTCCCTCTTCACCGCGCTTGCGGCGCTGGCGCGCTACGCCGTGCTGCTCGTCTGGCCCTGGAACCTGTCGATCGACTACTCCTTCGCCTCGATCCCCGAGGCGGCCTCGCTGTTCGACCCGCGCGCGCTCTTCGGGGCGCTGTGCGCGCTCCTGGTCGCGGGCGGTATCGCGGCGGCCTGGAGAAAGCGTCCGGCCGTGGCGTTCGCGCTGCTCCTGCTGGCGCTGCCGCTCCTGCCGGTGGCGAATCTCCTGATGCCGATCGGCACCATCCTGGCGGAGCGGCTCCTCTACCTGCCTTCCGCCGGTCTCTGCGTGCTCTTTGGCCTGGCGTTCGTCACGGCACAGGCCGCCGGGCGGCCCGAGCGGCGGCGGCTGGCCGTGGCGGGGCTCGTCCTCGTGACTGCGGCGGGTGCCGTGCGCAGCGCCTGGCGTTATCGCGACTGGGCGGACGATCGCACCATCTGGGCGGCGGCCGTGCGCCTTTCTCCCGACAACGTCCGGGCCCGGTTCAACTATGGCGCCGCCTCCGAGCGGGCCCACGACGACGCCGAGGCGGAGCGCGCCTACCGGCACGCGGTGGAGGTCTGGATGCACTTCGCCGACGCGCACTACAACCTCGCCGGCGTGCTCGGCCGCGCCGGCCGCTGGCGCGAGGCGGGCGTGGAATACCGCGCGGCCCTCCAGGATCAGCCGGGGAACGTCACCTACCTGGTCAATGCCGGGCATGCGGCGGCGCAGGCGGGGGAGCTCGAGCAGGCGCGCACCCTGCTCGAGCGCGCGGTCGAGCTGGATCGGACGAGCGCGCCCGCGTGGACCGATCTCGGCGCCGTGCGGCTGCAGGCGGGGGACGCAGCCGGCGCGCTGGCAGCGATGAACCAGGCCGCCCGGCTCGCCCCCGGCGACCCGGAGAAGCTGGCCAACGTCGCCCTCGCGCATGAGGCGGCGGGACGGAACGAAGAGGCAGCCGAGGCGTGGCGCGCCGTCGTGGCCGGCCGGCCGCAGGACCCCATCATGAGGTACCGGCTCGGCCGCGCCCTGGAGCGGGCGGGGCACAAGGAAGACGCCGCCGGCGCCTACCGCGAGTCGATCCGGCTCGCCCCCGACTCGCCGGTGCCGCTCAAGGCGCTCGGGCTGCTCCTGGCGTCGCAGGGCGATGCCGACGGCGCGCGCGCGGCGCTGCAGCGCGCCCGGACCCTCGATCCCGCCGGGCAGGTCATGGACGCGGCGGCGATTCGGGTGCTGGAGTCGCTGGAGGCGAAGCCCGGCGCTCGGCCACCACCTGCAGGACCTTCTCCGCCATCGGATGGCCCGGCGCGAAACTGAGCGTCCGCCGCGCCTGGTCCTCCGCCAGATCGAGCAGCCCGAACGACAGGCACAGCGCCGCGAGCATGGCGTGGGCGTCGGCGTCCTTCGTGATGTCGTAGACGAACCAGGCCCAGCCCGGGCGCGCGATGGGTTTGCGATCCTGCAGCCAGTCGTACAGGTGGTGATCGCTGAAGTGCAGCGAGTGGAGGACCATCGCGTTGATGGCGAACAGCTCGCGCGGCGCGTCGTCCGGCATGCGGGCCGGGCGGTCCTTCGAGCTGCGCATGTTCCCGGAGCCCGGCGCGTACTGGTAGCGCACGCCGTAATACCAGGGGTCGGAGTTGCCGGTGAAGGCGCAGTAGATCATCGGCACACCCTGAGCGTCGAGATAGCGCTTCAGCGCCTTCGACGCCTGGCCCCAGTCGCAGTTCGAGTCGAGCAGATAACGGTGCCCGCCCGCCGGCCCGCCGGCGAGGAAGTTGAAGTACGCCAGGTGGTCGGGGGTGATGCGCACCGCCTCGACGCCGTTCCACGCCAGCCCCGCGGCCACGAGGATCGCCTCGAAGTGCAGCCGGCGCGGCGCGCCGCCGGCCGGTCCTGCGACGGCGGTTGCGGGCGCCGGGGCTGACGCGGCGACGGGTTTCGGCATCAGCAGGCGTCCGGCGAACAGGAACAGGAAGGGATAGAGCGGCAGCAGGTGCCGCAACCCGATGTCCACCTTCCACGCGCAGACGATGACGAGGAGGATCCCCGCGGGGACGAGCAGGAACCACTCGTCTCTGGCCTCGAGCCGCCGTCCGAAGGCGAAGGCGAGGACCGCCGCGAGCAGGATGAGCAGCGTCCCCGGCGGTGTTTTCCAGAGAAACGCCAGCGGGAAGTAGTACCACCAGCCGGTGTCGGAGATCTGGCCCATCAGCCAGGCGCGATGCCCGATGGCGGAGTGGTGCAGCGTCCGGTTCAATCCCTCGAGCCACCACGACAGCCCCGTGAAGCCATACGTCAGCGCCAGCACGAAGCCGGCGACCAGGATGACGACCGGGGCCGCCACCACGAGGCGGAGCAGGCGCTTCAGGCGCGGCGTCTGCCAGGCGGCGGCCGGGCCCGGATCGCGCAGCAGCACCGAGAGCCCGAGACCGGCCAGGATCGGCGGCAGCCAGAGCGCCGTGTACTTCGCGGCGAAAGCGCCGCCGGTCGCGAGGCCGAGGATGAGAAGCCGCCGGGTGGTCGGTCCGTCGAGCCAGGCGCGCAGCGCGACCGCGGCGAGGAAGATGAACAGGGTAATCCCCAGGTCGGTCGTCACCAGTCCGGAGGCGGCGACGACGTTCGGGTCGAGCACGTAGAGCGCCAGCGCCAGGAGGCCGCCGGCCGCGCCGAAGAGGCGGCGCCCGACGCGGTACAGCGCCCATCCCAGCAGGACCGACAGGGCGAGAACCGGCAGGCGGCCGAGGAACAGGATGGTGTCGTTGGGCAGGCGGTTCTCGTGCACGAACAGCCGGCCGATGTTCCACTCCTCCGCCATCTGCCAGAGCCGATCGTCGGGGAAGTCGAGGCCGAGCGGCAAAAGCGGCAGCGCCGCCAGCTCCTTGATGAGCGGCGGATGCTCCGGGTTCAGGCGGAAATCGAGCCGCGTCAGGTAGGAGTAGCCGGCCGACAGGTGCGCCGCCTCGTCGCTCGTCTGCGAGGACTCGGCGATGAACGCGACCCCCTGGAGGACGAGCAGGGCGAGGAGCGCGAAGACGATCGCCCCCGCGCGGCGTTCGATGCGGGCGCCGAGGGATTCCCGGACCGGGGCGCCTTCGGGCGTGGCCGCGGCAGGCGGCTTCGGCTTGGTCATGGGCGCACCATGGAGGCGGACGATACCATCAGCGCGCCGTGCGCCAGCCCGTCCGAACGCCGCGGCGCGGCGTGCTAGCATCCCGCCCCGTGTCCGAGCGTGGTCTCGTGAAGTGGAGCGGCTTTCTCGCCTGCGGCCTGCTGGCCCTGTACGCCTGGCAGGCCGCGCCGGGAGTCACCCGCATGGCGCCCACGTTCGACGAGCCCGCGCACATCGGCGCCGGACTCTCCTACCTCAAGACCGGCGACTTCAAGATCAATCTGCAGCACCCGCCGCTCCTCAAGGACATCGCGGCGGTGCCGCTCATCCTCGGCGGGATCGCCTGGCCGATCCAGGAGCGGGACTGGATCGAGGCCGGCCCCGACCCGGTGCCGTTCCTGCAGTGGGAGGTCGGCAGCAGCGTCATCTACGGCAACGATCCCGACCGGGTCATGCTGCTCGCCCGCGCGCCGTTTCTGCTCCTGACGATCCTGCTCGGCGCCGCAATCTTCGCGTGGGGCCGCGAGATGCTCGGACCATTCGCGGCGCTCGCGGCGACTTTCCTGTTCGTGCTGGATCCCGCCATCGTGGCGCACGGTGTCATCGTCACGACCGACACCGGGTTCGCGCTCGGCGCGGTCCTGACGGTGTGGACGCTGTGGCGATGGCTGCAGCACCGCACGCTGGCGAGGCTTTTCCTCTGCGGCGCGGCGCTCGGCGTCGCGCTCGCCGCCAAGTTCACCGGGGTCCTGTTCGTGGCGCTGACGGCCGGTCTCGTCTTCGCCGCCATCCGCTGGATTCCCGCCGCGGTGCAGCGGCGTCCGAGCACCCTCATCGACCCGTACGCGGGGGAGGATCGCCTGCCGCGGGCGGTGTGGTGCCTCTATGCCCTCGCGGCGCTGCTCGTGGTCGCCGGACTCGTCGTCTGGGCGTCGTACCTGTTCCGTTCGCCGACGCTCTACTTCACCGGCCTGGCGCGGGTGAACGCCGACCACGATCCGAACTACTGGCCGTACATGGCGGGGACCTTCAAGCCGCAGTTCTGGACCTATTACCTCGTCGCCTACATGCTCAAGGAGCCGCTGCCGTCGATCCTGCTGGCGATAGCCGGCGTCATCGTGCTGCTGCGGCGGCGCGTGGTGACCGCGATGGACCGCGCCTTCGTCCTGGTCCCGCCCGCGGCGCTGTTCTTCTTCTACACGTTCCTGTCGCACAACCGCGGCTTCCGGTATCTGATCCCGGCGCTGCCGTTCCTGCACCTCGCCGGGGGCGTCGGGGCGAAGGCGCTGTGGGAGTCGCCCTCGCCCCTGAAGAAAGGTGCGCTCGCGGTGCTGTGCGCCTGGCTCGGGTTCAACGCCTGGGGAATTTCTCCCGACCACCTCACCTTCTTCAACGAGAGCGCCTGCCTGATGACGTCCCCGGGGCGTCTCGGGCGCGACGCGGGGACCGCCTGCGGTCCGTTGTGGCTCGACGACAGCAACGTGGACTGGGGACAGGGCGTGAAGGAGCTGGCCGCGTGGCTGCGCGCCAACGCGCCGGGGCATCGCATCGGGCTCGCGTACTTCGGCACGGCGCGCCCCGATGTCTACGGGATCGAGTTCGACCGGCTCGGCTCGGACGACCTGATGCGCGGGCTGCCCATCGGCCTCTCGGCGATCTCGACGCACCTGTGGGCGCGCACCCACGGGCAGCTGCAGGCGCGCTTCGGCGACGGCCCGCAGAACTGGATGGCGCACCGCGAACCGAAAGCCATCGTCGGTCATGCCTACTACGTGTACGAAGTCATCCCCGCCGCCAATCCCTGAGCGACGGCGCGGTCGGGAGGTTCAGGGAGCAGGACGCTCGACCGCCACGCCGTGACCGTAGACGAGAGCTCCGCCCCGATCGGCGGCGAGGGCGAGCAGGAAGAGCGCGCCGCCGGCGGCGCACAACAGGATGACGCGCAGGAACAGGGCGGTCAGGCGCGGGCGGTCCCGATCGCGGTAGGCCAGCAGGAGACGCGCCAGGGCCAGGGCGCCGATCGCCATCAGGCTCTTCTTCCCCAGGTCCTCGTGAGCGTGGAGCACCTGGTGAACGGCGGGGGGCTGCGGTCCGAGGCCTTCCTCCGCCTGCTCGCCGGCGACCACCGCGCCGGCCGCGCCGAGGGCCGCGAGCAGGAGGAGCAGCGCGGCGCCGCGATCGAGCCACGTCCAGGTCGGCCGCGCCAAAGCCAGCAGATCGAACAGGATCGCGGCCGGCAGCAGCGCCAGCGGCAGGTGGACAATGGCCGGGTGCAGGTTCGGAAGGCTCGTCGTCATGCCGTGCCGGAGCCGGGTCGGACCCCCGGCGGAAGGGGAGTCTACCCCCGTTTTCCGCCGCGGCCGGGGGCTGTTGGCACATCTGGGTCAATCTGCTATCCTCCCGCCCCTCCTGGGGTCCGGAACCGGGTACGAGGCCGCTTCCAGGGGCGAAGCCAGCGGCCGGTGCCGACGTCGACAACGCTCTCGTTCAATCATCACTTCTGCAAGGAGGCGAGCCCTGATCATGAAACGCGTCACGCTTCTCACCCTGGCTGTCCTGGTCCTGTTCGCGGCGGTTGGTTGTGCCAAGCCGCCGCAGGACGAGCAGAACGCTGCACAGGCGGAGCTGGATCGCGCCCGGCAGGCGAACGCCGACACCTGGGCCCCGACCGAGGCCAAGGCGGCCGAAGAGTCGATGAGCGCGGCGCAGGCCGAGATCAGCGCTCAGAACCAGAAGTGGATGAAGAACTACGACAAGGCGAAGGAGCTCCTCGCGCAGGCGAAGGACGGCGCGGCGAAGGCGGCGGAAGCGGCGGCGGCCAACAAGCAGCAGGCCAAGACCGACTCCGAAGCGGCGATCGCGGCGGCCGATACGGCCATCCAGACGGCCGAGGCGGCGCTGAAGACGGCTCCGAAGACCAAGGACTCCGCGGCCGACCTCAAGCTGATGGAAAACGATCTCGGCACCCTGAAGTCCACGCTCGAGGCGGCGAAGACCGCCGCCGCCAGCGAGGACTACAAGAAGGCGCTCGAGAGCGCCAACTCCGTGAAGGACCAGGCCACCTCGATGGCAACCCAGATCGAGGAGGCGAAGGCGAAGCGGGCGGGCGCGGCGCACAAGCCGGCCGCGAAGAAGTAGCCACGCCGTCGTCGATTTCACGGGGCCCGGCCGGTCACTCACCGGCCGGGCCCTTCTCGTCTCGGAGGCCGCGCGGCACCGCTGCGCGCCGTCTCGCCGTCGTGGCGGCGATTGGCCTTTTGGCTTCGGCCTGCGGCCAGCCGCCCCTCCGCCAGCTCGAGGCGGCCGAGAAGGCGATGCAGCGGGCGGCGGCCTCCGGCGGCGTGCTGCGGGCTCCGCAGATCTGCGCCGAGGCGCAGGCCGCCCTCGCACGCGCCGAAGCGGAGATTCGCGTGCAGCGCCGCAAGGCTTCGTGGTCGCGGCGCTATCACGCCGCCGAGCAGCTGGTGGCGGCCGCGGTCGAAGCGGGGGAGTCCTGCGCGGCGCATGCCGCCGCGGTCGAGGAGGGACGCCGACGGCGCGCCGGCGCGGCGCTCGACGACCTGGAGAGCGCGCTCGGTCACGCCACGGCGCTGGCGCGGCACACGCCGGACGAGGACATCCAGAGCCGGTTGCTGCGCGCCACCATGAGCCTGAACGAAGGCCGCGCCTCGTTCAAGCAGGGCGAGTACGAGCGGGCGGGGGACGCCGCCGGCCGGGGCCGGGCGCTCGTCGGCGAAGCGGTGAAGGATGCGGACGCCTTCATCGACGCGTACCGCGCCAGCCCGCGCACCACGACCTGGCGCCGCTGGCTGCGCGCGACGCTGGCACAGAGTGGGAACGAGAAGCGGACCGTGATCCTCGTGGACAAGCTCCGCCGGCAGCTCCTGGTCGTGCGCGGCGACGACGAGTTGGCGTCCTTCCGCGTCGATCTCGGTCTCGGAGGCATGGAGCACAAGTCGTTCGCCGGTGACGCCTTCACCCCGGAAGGGCGTTACAAGATCACCGAGGTGCGGGCGCCCGGCCAGACCCGTTACTATCGGGCCCTGATGCTCGATTACCCGAACGAGGAGGACCTGAAGCGCTTCCGGGCGCTCAAGCAGCAGGGGCTCGTGCCGCGTCGGGGCGGCGCGGGCAGCAACATCGAGATCCATGGCGCCGGCGGGCGCGAGCAGGACTGGACGCAGGGGTGCGTCGCGCTCAGCAACGATGACATGGATGAGCTCGTGGGCTACGTGAAGATCGGCACGCCGGTGACCATCGTCGGCACCATTCCGGACGGGGAGTACGAATGAGGCGACGTGAAACCTTGCTCGTGGCTGCGGGGATCCTGGTCGTGCTCGGCCTCGTCGTCTTCTTCGCACGGCACCGCGGCCCCGCTCCGGCTCCTTTCGACGGGCGCCCGCTCGACGCGGCCGGCGAGAAGGAGCTGAAGAGCCTCGCGTCGCGGACCGACACGCTGGCGCATCGCCTCGACGCCCTGATGCCGAAAGCCGCCGTTTATGTCGTCATCGACACCGGCCGCAACCGGCTGTCGCTGTACGAGAACGGCGCCGAGACCCTGAACGCCGTCTGCTCGACCGGGTCGGGCCGCGCGCTCGTCGATCCGGAGCGCAAGCGGCGCTGGGTGTTCGAGACGCCGCGCGGCGAGTTCTTCATCCGGGCCAAGCATCCGGACCCGGTCTGGATCAAGCCGGACTGGGCCTTCCTCGAGGTCGGCGAATCGATCCCGCGCAAGCTCGCGGAGCGGCTCGCCCCGACCGAGCTCGGCGCCTACGCCATGGATCTCGGGGACGGCTATCTCATCCACGGCACGCTGTACAAGCGCGCCCTGGGACTGAGCGTGACGCACGGCTGCGTGCGGCTCGGGGACGACGATCTCGATCGCGTTTATCACAAGGTGCGCATCGGCACCCCGGTCTACATCTACTGATGCGGCGTCATCTCTCCGTCCGTCCGCTCGTGGCCTTGGCGCTCGCGGTCGCGGCCGCGCTCGCTCTCCCGCCCGCCACCGGGATCCGGTCGGCGGCCGCGGCGCAATCGGGCCGCACGGACAAGGCCCCGGCGCGGACGACCCGGGCCGATCTCGACGCCGTGCGCCGGCGCGCCGCCGTGCTCGAGAGCGAGCTCGCCCTCGCCGCGACCCGCAAGCCGTACCTCGTTCTCGATCTCGGCGGCCGCGCGCTGCGCTATCGCCTGATGGGGATGACCATGCGCGAGGTGCCGATCCCCGACCTGGCCGTGGAAGGCCTCGAGACCTCCGAGGGCACGCCGGGAACGCCGCTCCTCGCCGGCATCTTCACCCTGCAGGAGAAGGAGAACGATCCGCGTCTGAAACCGCTCTCGCCGGAGCAGGTGGAGGATGGCGCCGACGATGAGAATGCCGCGAATGCGCTGCCTCCCGAGCCGCCGCGGGAATACCGCCTGAGCTTCAAGCAGCCCATCGCCATCGAGGTGCTCGGCCGCGAGACGCGCGGCGGCGTGGACGGAATGTGGGGCCGCTTCGTCGGGGCGCTGCGGCGCTGGCACGGTCCCGGCGGCGGCGACGAGGCGCGGCTGAAGATCGCGCTCCACCTCGACCCCGACGTGGCGGCCGAGGTCTACCGCTCGCTGATCCCGGAGCTGCGGCTGCTGGTCCTGCCGCCCGGCGGGATGACGCTGCCGGCGGCGGGGCAGGAATCCCCGCCGAAGCCGCGCCCGGCGAAGAAGATCCCGCCCCCGGTCGAGAAGCCCGCCGAGCCCAAGGAAGTCCCGTTCGCGATCCCGCCTCCCGAGGACGAGCAGAGCCGCAAGGCCGCCGAGGAGAACGCCGAGCCGCCGCCCGCCGAGGCCCCGCAGCCGGCCCCTGCTCCCGCACCCGAACCCCCGCCTCCGCCGCCCCCCGGCGGAGGGAAACAGGCGTCCGGGGGCGGCCGGGGGGGAACCTCCGGATCTCACGGATCCGGCGGCGCGCACGGGCTTTCGGGGCGGTTGTCCCGGCCGACTTGATCCCGGCCCCGGCCGGTGCCATCTTGAAGGCGTCCCTTTTGCGGGCAGGAGACTGAAAACCGCCATGGATCGAGCCCTCCTCGAATCTCTGCTCTCCGTCATGGACCGGAAGGACCACTGGGCGTACAGCCACTTCAGCGAAGGGCGGGCAACCCGGCCGCAACTCCTGCTCCACTACCAGCAGGAGCACGTCGTCTACGTGCGCGACTTCCCGGTCCTGCTGAGCCGGGTCCATGCGCGCTGCCCGCACCCCGAGGTGCGCCAGGACCTGGCCGAGAACCTGTACGAAGAGGAGACGGGAGGGTTGTCGAAGAGCAAGCCGCACCCGGAGCTGTTCCTCGAGATGATGCAGGGGCTCGGGTTCACGCGGAAACAGTTCGAGTCGATCGATCTCATCCCAGAAGCTATGGCCTACCGCGCCTTCATCGACCAGGTGACGACCCGGCGCCCGTGGATCGAAGGGGCGCTCGTCGTCACCATCTTCATCGAGGGCAGCCGCGAGGATCGCCGCGAGGTCAGCGGCCCCGCCGGCGCTCCTGCCTCTGCCCACGATCCCGAGCCCGGCCTGCGGGAGCATTTCCTCGTGAGGTACTACGGCGTGGACCCGCGCTTCCTGGATCTGAAGCGCGCGCACGCCAAAGTCGAGAGCGGTCACCGCCGCATGGCCTGGAAGATGGTCCTCGATCACGCACGCAGCCCGCAGGCGTCCGCGCGGCTCCGGAAACTCCTCGAGCAGACCCTCGCGCTGTGGCTCCTGTACCGCGACGGCGTCGCCCGGGCGGCCGGGATCCACGTCCAGAGCAGCCAGCAGAAAATACGGAAAATAAAGTAGTTCTTTCATTAACAAGAAAGAGTATTGACGCGTCCCGACCGGCGGGCTAGACTCGCCGCGTCATGTCGCATCCCCGCACTTCGAAGGTCGCGGCTCCTCGTCCGTCCTCCCGTGCCCGTAGCGCCTCCTCGCACCCGGCGGGCGGGACGGCCTCCCGGGCGCTCCATCTGGAAGCGGCCCTGAGGAGCCATGGCGCGCGGCCGACCCGGCAGAGACGGGTGGTGTACGCCGCCCTGGCGGATCGGTTCGATCACCCGACGGCCGAGGCGATCCACCGCGTCGCGCGCAAGCGCAGCCCGGGGATGGCCCTCGCCACCGTCTATACGACGCTCGACCTGCTCGTCGAAGCGGGGCTGGCCGCGCGCGTCGCGGGCCCCGACGGGACGGCCCGCTACGACGCCCGCATCGATCGCCACGATCACCGCCGCTGCCTGCGCTGCGGGAGGATCGAGGACGTCGAGCGCGAGGTCGGCGCGCCGCGCCTCGAGCCGTACCAGCGCCCCGACTTCCACGCCGTCGATCTGCGACTCGAAATCGTCGGTTACTGCTCCGGCTGCCAGGACGGCGCCGGAGCGACGTTCGAAACCACGGCCCATCCGGGCCATTCCCACACCACCTCAGGAACTCAAGGAGAAGGAGACAGACGATGACCCCGGAACAGACTCGCCCGACCGCCAAGGTCGGCAGCCCCGCCCCCGACTTCACCATGGAGTCGACCAAGAATCTCGAGAACCTCAATGTGCCGGTGAAGCTGGCGGACTACCGCGGCAAGTGGCTGGTGATGTTCTTCTACCCGCTCGACTTCACCTTCGTCTGCCCGACCGAGATCATCGCCTTCTCCGACGCCAACCAGCGCTTCCGCGACGCGGGCGCCGAGGTCCTCGGGGTCAGCATCGACTCCCAGTTCACGCACCGCGCCTGGATCAAGACGCCGCGCAACCAGAACGGCCTCGGCGAGCTGCAGTTCCCGCTGGCCGCCGATATCACCAAGTCGGTCAGCCGCGACTACGGCGTGCTTCTCGAGGACAAGGGCATTGCGTTGCGCGGCCTGTTCATCATCGACCCGAAGGGCGTCGTGCAGCATGCCGTGATCCACAACCTGAACGTCGGCCGCAGCGTGGACGAGACCGTGCGCGTGCTCCAGGCGCTGCAGACCGGCGAGCGCTGCCCCGCCAACTGGAAGCCGGGCACCAAGACCCTCTAGGCCCGGTCAGGGATGCCTCGGGCCGGGCGGGGCACCCGCGGGGTGCGCCACCCGGCCCGTTTTCTCTTCTGCCGGGGACTCAGCCCTCGCGCAGGGCCGTGGTGATCGGCAGGCGGGCCGCGCGGATCGCCGGCAGCAGACCGCCGACGAGCCCCATGCCGAGCGCGAGGAGCACCCCCGACAGCAGCGCGTCC
This sequence comes from Candidatus Polarisedimenticolia bacterium, assembly GCA_036005805.1. Taxonomy (GTDB): domain Bacteria; phylum Acidobacteriota; class Polarisedimenticolia; order Gp22-AA2; family Gp22-AA2; genus DASRAU01. The sequence goes on from DASYQE010000161.1 coordinate 11,361, forward strand.
GGCGTGATCCGGAAGGCGAAGGCGACCTCGCTGAACGACTGCGTCTGGCCGGTGCCGGCGGTGTAGCCGTTCCAGGGGATCGAGAAGAGGCACCCCAGGAGCCCTCCGGCGAGCGCCAGGAGGAGCGACTCGATGAGGAACGCCCCCAGGATGCTGGTGCGCGAGAAGCCGAGCGCCCGCAGCGTGCCGATCTCGCGCGTGCGCGAGGCGACGATGGCGTTCATCGTGTTGATCGCGCCGAAGACGGCGCCGATCCCCATGAACAGCGAAACGAAGGTCGCGAGCACGAGCAGGGGACCGCTCACCGGGCCGCTCTGGTCCGCGTAGTACTGCCGCTCGTCCTTCATCTCGAGCTGGAACTGCGGGTTCGCCTGCAGGTCACGGTCGAACGCCTCGCGCGTCTTCGGATCCTTGAGACGGACCGTCAGCGAGTTCTGCCCGCCGCCGCGCAGGAAGGCCGGCCCCATGACGTCGTAATCGCCCCAGATCTCGCTCTCGAAGGCGGAGCCGTTGGCCGTGAACCAGCCGACCACCTCCCAGTCGCGCTTCTGGATGGTGATGTGGGAGCCGAGATCGAGCCCGGCCATGCGCTTCGCAATCTTTTCGCCGACGATCACCTGGTTCAGTCCCGGGGCGAAGTTTTTCCCGGCGACGACCTGGAGACCGCGCCGCACCTCGAACGCCAGCGGTGTGACGCCGCGGACGGTGACGTTGCTCGGCTGGCCGTCCGCCTTGCGCTTCAGGTTGGCGACGATGACGATGTCGGGGGACACCAGCGGCTTGCCGTCGGCCCCGCGGGCGATGCGCTCGTCCGCCTCGATGAGGTTGCGCTGCTCGCGGCTGAAGAACGAGGTCAGCTCGGAACCGGATCCGCGCTGCACGACGATGCCGTTGTCGGTGCTGCCGGTCTCGGCCAGGGCGCGCTGGAAGCCGCGCGACATGGCCGTCAGCGTGACCAGCACCGTGACCACGAGCGCGATGCCGGTGATGGCCAGGAGCGTCACCTTCCAGCGGACCACGAGATTCCGGAGGTTGTACGACAGGGGGAGCGCCATCAGACCTGCCTCAGGAGATCGGTGATGCGGGCGCGGTAGGCGGCGAGGGCCGGAGCGAGCCCGGCGATGAGGCCGATCCCCAGCGCCAGGCTGAAGCCGGTCAGGGCGACGCTCCCCGGCAGGCCGAAGTCGGCGATGCCGCGCACCGCGTCGCCGATGAACGGCAGGAACGGCAGGGCCTTGATCATCCCCGTGCTGAAGAAGATGCCGATGGCGCCGCCGATCGCCCCGAGCAGCCCCGCTTCGGCGAGGATCAGCCCCATCACCTTGCCGCTGCTGAAGCCGAGCGTCTTGAGCACGCCCATCTCGGTGCGGCGCTCGCGCACCGCCATGCTCATGGTGTTGGCGGTCACGAGCAGGATCACGAAGATGACGGCGAGCCCGATGAGATTGAGGAGCAGCGCGAGGTTCCCGGCCATCGCGACGAAGGAGGCGCGGAACGCCTGCTCGGTCTCGGTGTGGGTCTGCGCGTCGCTGTTCTCGAACAGGGCGTCGATGGCGTGGCTGATGGTGCCCGCCTGGTTCGGGTCGGCGATGGTGGTCACGTAGGTCCCGACGCCGACGCGGCGCCCGGTCGCCTCGAACAGGTATTTCCAGTGGAAGAACATCACCGTCTTGTCGGTGCCGGGGAAGCGCTTCTCGTCGGTCGCGTAGATGCCGCGGATCGTGAACTCGAACGGCTTGCCGATGCGGTACGGCGGGATGAAGGACTCGAGCTGGAAGGCGTCGCCGACCTTCCAGCCGAAACGCTGCGCGGTGTTCGGGCCGATGATGCAGCCGCTCTGGTCCTCGAGCCAGGAGCGTTTGGCCTCGTCGGTCAGGATGTACTCGGGATACATCTGCAGGAACGGCTCCGCCTCGACGGCGAGGTTCGGGAAGAAGTCCTTGAAGTCGCCGGCCTTGCGCGCCCCGCCGAACCAGTTCTCCATCGCGACGTTGGTGACGCCCGCCACGCCGGCGATCCGGTCCCGGTACGCCTGCGGCATGTTGAAGACGAGGCTGACCGCGTGCCGGGTCACCAGGCGCGAGGAGTTGCCCGCCTTGAGGTTCTGGTTCACGGCCGCGAGGAATGTCTGCAGGACACAGAAGACGAAGATGCAGAAGGTCATCGCCAGGACGGTGAGGAGGCTCCGGAACCAGTGGCGCCGGAGGTGTTTCAGGATGTAGGGGAGGTATTTCATCGCGCTAGGCCTGCAGGACGCCCTTGTCGAGGTGGAGCTGCCGCTTCGCCCGCTGCGCCGCGCGCGGGTCGTGGGTCACCATGACGATGGTCTTCCTGAAGTCGCGGTTGAGCGTCTCCATGAGGGTGAGGATCTCCTCGGCGCTCTTCGCATCGAGGTCGCCGGTCGGCTCGTCGGCGACCAGCACCTTGGGGTCGCCGACGATGGCGCGGGCGATGGCGACCCGCTGCTCCTGGCCGCCGGAGAGCTGGCGCGGCGAGTGCTTCGCCCGGTCGGCGAGACCGACGATCTTGAGGGCGGTCATCGCCCGCTCGTTGCGCTCCTTGCGCGACAGGCGCTCGAGCAACAGCGGCAGCGCGACGTTCTCCTCCGCCGTCAGCACCGGGATCAGGTTGTAGAACTGGAAGATGAAGCCGACGTTGTGGCTGCGCCAGCGGGCGAGCGCCCCCTCCGAGAGGGCCGCGACGTTCGTCCCGGCGACCTTGACGGAGCCTCTGGTCGGCCGATCGATGCCGGCGATGAGATTGAGGAGCGTCGTCTTGCCCGAGCCCGAGGGGCCCATCAGAGCGAGGAATTCGCCCTCCTGCACGTCGAGGTCGAGCCCGTCGAGCACCGTGATCGTCTGGGCGTCGCGCCGGTACACCTTGCCGACACCGCGGACCTCCACCATCGCCATGCGTGTCTCCTCCCCCTGGTTCCCGACGGCGCGGCCGGCGCCGTCCGCTTACGAACGAATCCGGATCCTGTCCCCGTCGCGCAGCGTCGCCGGCGGCTTCGCCACGAGCGTCTCGGTGCCGCTCAGGCCGTGCCGCACCACGGTCCGCCCCTCGCGCGTCCCGGCGGTCTCGACGGACAGGGCGCGCGCCTTGCCGTCGCGCACCTCGAACACCGTCGTGGCGCCGTCGCGGTCGACGATCGTTCCGTCGGGCACGGTGATGGTCGGCGGCGCCTCGGCGGCCGCATCGGCCGGCGCCGCCGCCTTCGCCTTCTCGATGAAGTTGACCTTGGCGTTCATCTCGGGCTTGAGGTTCGGATCCTTGTCGAGGATCGTCACCTTCACCATCACGGTGGCGCGGGTGCGGTCGGCGGTCGGGATGATCTGCCGCAGCACCGCCTTGTAGGTCTTGTCGGGGAAGGCTTCGACCGAGACCTCGGCCGGCTGGTCGGGGCCGAGCCGGGCGACGTTCGACTCGCTCACGTCGGCCTCCACTTCGAGCGTGTCGAGATCGGCGAGGGCGACGATGGCGCCGGAGGACGAGGAAATGTTCACCCCCGGGGGAATCGGCGCGACGCTCTCGCCGACCTCCGCCATCTTCCTCAGCACCACGCCCTTGAAGGGCGCGCGGATGAGGGTGTTGCGGTACTGCGCATCGGCGACCTGGAGCAGCGCTTCCGCCTGGTCGACGGCGGCGGTCGCCATGCGGACGCGGCTCTCCGCCGCCTCGCGGACGTCGCGCGACACGACGTTCTCGCGCTCCATCTGCTGCGACAGGCGCAGCTGGCGCTCCTGCTCGGCGAGATCGGCCTCGGCCCGCCGCACGGTGGCGCGGCCGCTGCTGACCTGCGCCAGGTAATCGGCGTTCTCGAGGCGCGCGATGATCTCGTCCTGCTCGACGCGGCTGCCTTCCTCGACCTTGAGCTCGCTCAGGCGTCCCTGGATCTTGGCGCTGACGACCGCCTTGCGCCGGGGCACGACGTAGCCGGAGGCGGTCAGGAGGGGCGTCCCGGGTGCGGGGCCGGACGACGACCTCACCTGGGGCCGCACCGTCTCGATCTCCACCCCGCGCACGGCGGCGAGCCCGCCACCGAGGAGAAACCAGGTGCCGCCGGCCGCGAGCAGCAGCGCCACCGCGACGAGCAGGAGCCAGCGCGCGGCGCCGCCGCCCTGCGGCCGGTCGCGATCGATGCGCAGCGAGGCGAGCTGGTCCTTGAGTTCGCTCAATGCAATCGGCTCTGCGGGGATCGGGTCTGTCGCGACCGTTTCAGGGGAGAAGCGCCAGGACCTCGGCCGGGTGCTTCTTCGGCTCGACCTTGGGCCAGGCGTGCTCGATGCGGCCGTCGGGTCCGATGAGGTAGGAGATCCGCCGCGCCGAGCGATCCGTCTTGTCGTCGCATGCCCCGTAGGCCAGGCCGATCTGCCGCTCCGTGTCGCACAGGAGCGGGAAGGCGAACGAGAACTTCTGCGCGAAATCGGCGTTCTCCTGCACGGTGTCGAAGGACACGCCGAGGATCGCCGCCCCTTTCGCCTGGAACTGAGCGTTCAGGTCGCGGAACCCGCAACCTTCGAGCGTTCATCCAGGGGTATCGGCCTTCGGATAGAACCACAGGAGCACATGGCGACCGCGGAAATCGGCGAGGCTCGTGTCGCGCCCGTGATGGTCCTTGACGGTGAAAGCGGGGGCCTGCGCCCCGACCGTGAGCATGGCGACCTCCTGAGCGACTGGTGGAGCGCGAAGGCTATCACACGGTCCGAAGGGCGTGCCATCCGATGGAAGGACGCGCTCGAGAGCGACCCGCTCAGGGCACCCGCGGTGTCGTGACCGCCTGTTTCGACCGGGCCGCCCGGACCAGGAAGACGGCGATCGCCGCGACGAGGACGAGCGCCATGAGGCGGCCGAGGTCGCCGTCGAGCAGCGGCGGACGCGATTTCGGCACGACGCCCGCGGCGACGAGGCCCGCGACCAGCACGCCGGCGAGCCCTTCTCCGGCGACGAGACCCGACGCGGCCAGGACCCCGGTGCGCGCCTCCGCGGGGCCTCCGGCGGCCGCCGTCGGGTCGGCGCCGCGCTCGGAGAAGCGCCGCACGACGCCGCCGGTGTAGATCGCCGCCATCGAGGCCAGCGGCAGGTAGACGCCGATGGCGAAGGCGAGCCCCGACACGCCGCACAGGATCGCCGAAAGCGCGATGCCGCCTCCGGAGAGGACGAGTCCCCAGGGAAGCGCCCCCGCCAGCACCCCTTCGATGATGGTCTTCATGAGCGTCGCCTGCGGCGCCGGGACCTCCGGCGAGCCGAACGTGTAGACCCGCCCGAGCAGCAGAACGGTCGCGGCGACGCCGAAGCACGCGAAGGCCGCGCCGATCAGCTGGCCGAGCTGCTGGCGCGCCGGGGTGGCGCCGACGAGCCACCCGGTCTTGAGGTCCTGCGAGATGTCGCCGGCCTTCGAGGCGGCGACCGCGACGATGGTGCCGACGGTCAGCACGGCGGCGCGCGCCGCGGCATCGTTCCAGCCGCAGGCGGCGAACACGGTCGCGGTCCCGAGGAGCGTCACGAGCGCGACGCCCGAGGTCGGCTGCGACGTCACTCCGACGATGCCGACGATGCGCGCCGCCACCGCGACGAACAGGAGCCCGAAGATCGCCACCCCGGTGGCGCAGGCGAGCCGCGGCCCCGCCCCCATGCCGCCCGCGAACACGCCCGGAACGAAGGCGGTCACGAGGACCACGAAGAGGATGGCCGCGGCGATGAAGGCCGGAGGAAGGTCGCGGTCGGTTTGAGGCGTCGCCACGGCCGCGCCGGGTCCGGTCTTCCGCCGCACCAGCCCGCGCGCCACGGCGCGCGCCGCTGCGGCCATCACCGGCAGGTTCCTGAGCACCGTGAGCAGCCCGGCCGTCGCCACGGCTCCGGCCCCGATGTAGCGGACGTAGCGGCTCCAGATCTGCGCGGCGCTCATCGAGGCGATCGGCACCTGCGTCTCGGGCGGGAGCGGTCCGGCGAGCCCGCCGCCGAACCAGGCGATGAGCGGGATGAGGGCGAGCGAGGCGACGATCGATCCGGCCACCAGGATCGCCGACTGGCGGTACCCGAGGATGAAGCCGACGCCGATGAGGGCGGGCGCGACCTCGAGCGCGAGCTCGGCGCGCGGCAGGAAGGGGAGTCCCTGCGCCACGCTCGAGGGGCACAGGAAGAGCAGCGACAGCGCCAGCTTCACGGCCGCGCCCAGCGCCATGCCGGTGAAGATGACGCGACCGCCTGCTCCGGATCCGGAGGTGGCGCGCAGCACCTCCGCGCAGGCGCGCCCCTCCGGGTACGGGAGCTCCTGGTCCGACTGGACGATCAGGAGCCGCCGCAGGGGAATCATCGCCGCCAGCCCCAGCAGGCCGCCGAGGAAGCACAGGATCACCACCTGGAGGTACGGCGGCGCGAACCCCCACATGAAGAGCGCCGGGATGGTGAAGATGGTGCCGCTCGCGAGCGAGGTGGAGGCGGAGCCGATGGTCTGCGACAGGTTCGCCTCGAGGATGGTCGGCCGGGCGCGCAGCAGCCGGAAGAGCGCGACCGTCATCACCGCCGCCGGGATGGACGCCGACACCGTCAGTCCGACCCGCAGCCCGAGGTAGGCGTTCGCCGCCCCGAAGACGAGCCCGAGCAGGATCCCGGAGACGACGGCGCGGGCGGTGAACTCGGCCATCAGGAGGACCGCGGCCGCGCGGCGAGCACCGCCCAGCCCAGCAGGCAGCCCGGGAGGAGGAACATCATGAGGTAGAAAGGCTGGAACCCGGTGGCCAGGAACGCTCCGAGCCCGAACAGGAAATACGCCGCCGCCACGAGCGACGCGCCCTCCAGCCCGCTGCCGTCGCCCCGGCGCGCCCGTCTCCACGCGATCAGCACGATCAGGGCGAAGGTGAGCTGCGCCAGGCTTCCCAGGAGCCAGCCGAACGTCACGATCTCGAGCACGTCGGCCGGGGCCGCCGTCTGCGCCAGCGCGGCGCGCACGGTCGAAAGACCGAGGGACCCATGCGCAACGCTGCTCAACAGGAGGAGCAGCGCGACGGCGAGCATCAGGTGGCGCGTCCAGGAGCGATCCGGAATCGGGGCGGTGACGGTCGTGGTCATGGCTCCTCCAGGGACGGGGACACCGTATCGGCGCGGCGCCGCGAAGGCTACCGAATGCGGGGAGCGCCGTTCAAGAGGCGGCGGCGCGGCGCGCGGAGGCCAGGATGGATTCGTAGGCGGCGAGGGTGCCGTCCACGAGGTGGTCGGGCGTGAAGCGGGCGGCGACGTCCTGGGCGCCGAGCCGGCCCATGGCGCGGGCGCGCGCCGGGTCGGCGAGCAGCCGCTCGATGGCCTCGGCCAGCCGCGCGGGATCGCGCGGCGGGACGACGAAGCCGGTCTCGCCGTCGCGCAGGATCTCCGACGCGCCCCCGATGTCGGTCGCGACCACCGGGACGCCGCAGGCGAGCGCCTCCTTGATCGCGGCCGACGAGGCATCGCAGTCGACCGACGGCAGGACCGACACCGCGAGCGAGGCGGTGATCTCCGGCACGTCGTCGCGAAACCCGAGAAACCCCACCTGGTTCCCGACACCGAGTCCGGCGGCGAGGTGGCGCAGGGCGGTCTCGGCGGTGCCGCGGCCCGCGAGCACGAAGCGGAGCTCCGGCCGGCGCTCGCGCAGGATCGCCGCGGCGCGCAGGAAATCGTCCTGCCCCTTGTCGGGGACCAGCCGTCCGACGACCCCGATGAGCGGGACCTCCGGTGAGGCGCCGATCGAGGCGAGGAAGGGGGACGGGTCGATGCCGGGATGGAAACGGTCGGGACGGTAGGCCGAGTGGATCACCGAGACGCGATCGCGGCTCAGGTCGCCGCGCGCGAAGAACGGCTCGTAGCGCGGCAGGATGCTCCGGCTGACGACGATCAGGTGATCGACGCGGCGCAGCAGCCAGCGGTTGAAGGCGTGATCGTCGACGGGCTTGGTGTTGTGCCGGGTGTAGACCAGCGGCACCCGCGGGCGCGCCAGGACCGCCGTCCAGAGATCCTGCGACCCGTGCGCGA
>DASYQE010000162.1:0-12549 GCA_036005805.1 Candidatus Polarisedimenticolia bacterium
CGGCACGCCGCGCAAGGCGACCCTCGATCGGATGCTCTCGTTCGGCACCATCCCGCCCCGCGACGTGCGCGCCCTGATGGGCCTTTCGCCCCGGCGCTGACCCCGGCGCCCTCCGCCTGACGACCACGAGGATGCTGCGCATGCGCTGGCCGGCCGCCATCGCCTGCGCCCTCGGTCTCGCCTGCGCGACGGCGCCGCCGACCGCGCCTCCTTCCGAGCTCGCGCCCCCCTGCCCCGAAAACGTCGTCATCCCGGTCGGCGCCGGGCAGGGAGTCATCCTGACCGGCGTAACCGCCTGGGTCGGCGGTCCGGGGAAGGTCACCGGCTCTTGGACGCCGACGACGGCGGAGGTCCTGCGGGCCGAGGATGGGCTGGCGAAGTTCCTGGCCGGCGCGGCCCCGGCGCTCGCCGTCAAGTACTCCACCTTTGTGAGGCAGTACACGGGATTCGTGGTCGACGCCCACCGGAAAATCCACATGAACTTTCTCTGCTGGAAGCCCGAGACTCCCGGCTGGCGCTGCTCGCAGGTCGCCGTTCTCGACGGGGGCGACTGCTACTTCCAGGTGGACTACGACATGACATCCGGGGAGTACGAGAACCTCCAGGTCAATGGGATGGCCTGAGGAGCCCGGATTCTCCGCGTTTCCCCGCCGCCTCAGGCGGCCTTCACACGATCGACCCCGTTTCGTCACCCCGGCCCCACGCGCGAGGCCCATGCTGACCATGCCCAAGGAGGACAACCCATGGTTCTCGACGAAGGGACGAACGAAATCCTGGTGATCCGGGACCCCTTCCGTTCCCGGATTGAAGTGCACCTCAAGGGGGAGACGCCCGATTCGTACGCGATGGGCCGCCTGACGCCGTTGGAGGCGCGCCGGCTCGCCGCCATCCTGCTGTTCCAGGCCGGCAAGCTCGATCGGGCGACAGGCGACAGGAGCGATCTGCCGGAGCGGCCGCGCCCGTCGCTGCGCGCCATCCGCTGAGCCGCTCTTCCGCGGCCCGGGCGGGGGCCGCGGCGGGGCGCGACCGACAGAAAGTTGCGTAGTCTTTCGTACTCGAAATCCGGCCGCGCGCTTGGCAGAATCTCCAGATGCAGGTGCGCAACCACACGTCGAAGAAACAGAACGAGCACGATGTCTACGTCGTCAACCGCTTCTTCGAGCTGCTCCACCGCAAGGACTTCGACCAGTGGGAGGAGCTCTGGAACGAGTTGGGCCGCTTCGTCTTCTTCTATCCGCCCGACGGCTTCCCGCCGCTGATCGAAGGGAAGGGACCGATCCGGTCGGCCATCCAGTCGACCTTCGATGTCTTCCTGACGTACACGTACGACATCACCGCCCTCTACCCGTCCCCTGAAATGGGCTCCGTCTGCGTGGAATACAAGGTCCGCGCGACGCTGACGAACGAGCAGGAGTACTGCGGCAGCAACCTGGCGGTCTTCCTGTTCCAGGAGGGGCTCATCACGAGCCTCCACCTGTACGCCGACCCGCGCGGGTTCCAGGTCGTCGTGGACGCGCTGCCGAAGGCCTGACGAGCGAGGGTGCGGCTCCCGCCGGAGCCGACCCGGCGTCAGGAGCGGCGCAGGCGGAGCCAGCCGTCGAGCGAGAGCACGTCCTCGCCCCGCGGCATCACCAGCACGAACAGCAGCAGCGCCGTGCGCGGAAGAACGTGCGTGTGGAACTCGTACAGCGGGTCGGCGAGCAGGTGCCCGAAGGTCACGATGACCAGCACCGCTCCGAGCGCGATGCACGCCTCGCGCACCCTCCATCCGACGAGGAGCAGCGCCCCCGCCAGGAACTCGACGAACGGGATCGTCGTCCCGACCGCCCACAGCGACCACATCGGCAGAAACGAGTCGGCGTAGGGGCCGGTGAACCACTTGCGCGCGTGCTCGAGCGGGCCGAGCGTGAACACTTTCCACGTGCCCGCCATGAAGAAGATGAACCCGAGGACGAGGCGGCCGAAGAGGATCGCCCAGGCCCGGTTCGAAACGTGACCGGGCCACCTCCCCGTTCCGGGCCGCCGAGCCTGATGAGGGTCGCCCCGGCCCCGCTGAGGATCGCCCGACGTCACCGCCGGCCGGTCTCCTTCAGGTGCAGCAGCGGGAACGGGCGGCCGGCGCCGTCCACTTCCGAACGCCCGGCAACCTCGAACCCGCAGGCCTGCCAGAACTTCAGCGCCTCGGGATTCTGCTCATTGACGTCCGCGGACAACGGTCCGGAGCGCAGGCGGCGGGCGAGGTCGAGGAGCCGCCGGCCATGGCCGCGGCGCAGCCGTTCGGGAGCGATGAACAGCGCCTCGACCTTGTCCCCGGAGAGCCCCAGGAAGCCCGCCAGCACGCCGTCCGCATCCACCAGCACCCAGAGGTCGAGCGCGGGAAGAACCTGGTCGCGCACCGCCGGCAGGAGCGCCGCGATGTCCACTTCGGTGAGGAAGGTGTGCGTCGCCGTCACCGAACGCTGCCAGAGAGTCACGAGCGCCTCGTGATCCTCGGGCTTCGCCTTGCGGATCGTCGTGACGCTGACGTGCGCGGCACGGATCTGGGGTTTCGCCGCGAACGGATTCATCGGCCGTTCCTCCTGCGCAGAAGGTCCATCAGCGCCGCGGCATCATACGCCCGGGCGAGCCCGAGGCGGTCCATCAACCCGCGCGCGTCGGCCGGGGCACGCAGCTTGACGTCGGTGTTGTCGAAGTAGCAGAAGACGTCGCGCCCCTGCGGCCGGGCCGGCGCCGCGGCGCACACCCGCACGGCATCCGGCGGAAGCGCCCGCGGCTCGCGGCCCCGGCGCCAGGCGCGAATGGCCTTCGCCCATCGGTCGAGGGACTTGCTGCTGTACCCGCTCTGGTACATCTTCCGGTCGCCGTGCAGGCGCAGGTACATGAAATCGGCGGTCACGTCGCGCGGCATCGGCCAGGTGCGGGCGGTCTCGGCGACGACCAGCGCCACGCGGTGCTCGCGCAGGAGCTCGATGAAGCGCCGGTCGAGGAATGACGCGTTGCGGATCTCGACGGCGTGCCGCACCGAGCGCACCGCATCGATGGCCAGCACGCTGCGCCCGTGCATGCGCGGGTGGCGACGGCGCGCCAGGCGCAGCGCCGCCTCGGTGTCGTGCGGCAGCATCGCGAAGAACCTCTCGAAGCGCTTCGGCCGGAACTTCAGCCACGGCGCGAACTGCCAGAGGATCGGCCCCAGCTTCTCGCGCAGCACCAGGAGCCCCGAGGCGAAGAAGTTCGCCAGCGGCTGTTCGACCTCTTTCAGCTTCAGCATGTGGGTGATGAAGCGCGGCCCCTTGACGCTGAACACGAAGCGGGCCGGCGTCGACGCGTACCACGCGCTCCAGTTCGACGGCGCCTGCAGCGAGTAGAACGAGCCGTTGATCTCGATGCTGTTGAAGTTGTGCGCCGCGTACGGCAGCTCGAGCCGCTGCGGCAGCCCTTTCGGGTAGAAGACGCCCCGCCACGGCTCGTAACGCCAGCCGGAGATGCCGATGCGGACCTGGGGCCGGTTCGCAGACATGCCGGCACCATCCTCGCCCTCGGGGAGGCGGCCGGCGAGTCAGGAGATCTGCGGGGCGTCTCTCAGGGGACGTCGACCGGGTTCCAGGTCTTGTCGGGGTTGAACAGGGTCATCGACTTGAAGGTCTGGAGCGTCTGCTCTCCCAGGTCCTTCTCGTAGACCACGCCGTCGTGGCTGACGATGAACGACATCACCCCGGTCGAACCGTACTCGACGGGAGCGGCCAGAAGCGCGAAGCCACCGATCATCGCCCCCTTGACCACGAAGTCCAGGCGTCCCAGCGGCGCGGCGGGACCCTGCCCTTTGAGGATCTTGAAGAGATAGCCGTGGTACGGCTCCAGGCGGCTGTCGTACCCCTCGGCGATGGCCTTGGCGATCGGCTCGGCGATCGGCCCCTCCCACGCGCCGTTCGCGTTCTGCCACACCAGGCCGTCCTGCTTCCCGGGGGTGCTGACGATCTTCTGGGCGTACTGGTTCACCTTGGAGTCGCCGTGCTTGGTGAGGGCGTACTCGTCCTGCGCCTCGACGAAGCCGCGGCAGACGCGCATCGCGTCGATCTCGTTGCGCCCGATCCGGCGCCGCAGCAGCTCCACGCGGCCGCCCTTCGCGTCGAAGCGCCACTGGCCGCTCGGCGTCTGCACGATCGGGATCGGCGTCGGCCAGTCGTCGGGGCCGACGTTGAGGGTGGCGATCTTGGGGTTGGTCGAGTCCACCACGACCGCGTGCTTCTGGCGCGCCTGGTCGGCGAACTCTTTGGCGGTGTTCTCGTCCTGCACATGGTCGGCGCTGACCACGAGATCGAGGCCAGCCGAACCCAGGATCTTCTTCAGCCCCTCCAGGTCGAAGGCCCCGGCCGCGGCGATGAGCGCCTCGGCCGCCTTCTCCGGCGTCGCGAAGGTCATCTGCGGCGTCGCCGGCTTCGGGGCCGTCGTCGCGGGCTTCGGCGGAGTCGTCGACTGCGCCACGGCGAACGAGACGGCGAAGAGTCCCCCGACGAGTGCAGACACGGTCGCTCGCCTCATCGCGTTACCTCCGGCGGCCACCGCCGCCTCCTCCCCCGAAGGAACGGCCCCCCATGCTGCTGGCGCCGCGGCTGCTGTTGGCGCGCGCCCCCGCGCCGCTGTAGCCGCCGCCGCTGCCGAATCCTCCGCCGCGGCTGCTGCTGCCGCCGCGGCTGCCGCTGCCCCCCGAGCCGATGCTCTGGTTACCGATGCGATCGCCGCCGGCACCGCCGCTGCCGCCCCGGCCGGCCGCGTCGCGCGTGCCGGCGCTGGGGCCGCCTCCGAGACCGCCCCCCGCGCCGCCGCCGAAATTGCCGGAGTTGCCGGCGCGGTTGTTGCCCGCCGCGCCGGCGCCGCCGGCCTTGCTCTGCCGCGACTGGAGCGAATCGCCGCGCGCGTTGCCGCCGTACTTGTTGGCGGTGGCCTTGTCGCCGTATGGCGCGCCGCCGCGGTGCGAGGGGTTGTGCGACCACTTCTGGCCGCCCCCCGCGCCGCCGGCCTTGTTGCCGGCACCGGCGCCGCCGCCGCGATCGCTTGTGCCGGCGCTGGCGCCGCCGGTTCCCTGGCCGCGATTGCCGGTTCCCTGCCCGCCCTGGCCGCGATTGCCGCCGGTGTTGATCTCGTTCTTGTTGAAGTTGTTGTTGACGTTGATGTCGACGTCGCCGCCTCCCCAGCCGCAGCCGCAGCACGAGCCGCCCCAGATCGCCGCCCCCCACATCACGCCGAAGGAGAACGACACGAAGGCCGCGCCGGGCGGATAGGGCGGGTAGTAGATCGGCGGGTACGGATAGATCGGCGCGCCGTACACGACGGTCGGGCTGTACGACGGCACGTACACGACCTCGGGATTCGCCGACTCGACGACGATGATCGTCTGAGGCGGATCCCCCTCCTTCTTCTCGGTCACCTTCTGCTGCTCGTTCGACTTCAGCGCCCCCTTGTCCTGCGCCTTCTTGCGCATGCGCTGCGCGGCCTCCATGACGTCAGCCTGCTGCGCCAGGAAGGCGTTGCCCAGGTCGGTGGTCCACTGGATGTCGTCGCACAGCCGCTTGACGACGTCGGGGATCGCCGCCATCGACTGGATGCTCGCGTCCCAGGGCTGTTTGGCGACGGCATCGGCGAGCGCCTTGTCCTTCAGCTCCTTGTTCTTCGCCATCCACTGCTGCAGCTGCACCAGCTCGAGCGGATAGGTCGAGGCGACGAGCACCTGGGCGAGCAGCGAGTCGGGATAGAGGGCGATCGGCGCCACCAGCGAGTCGAGCTGGTCATGGGTCAGCTTGACCGGCTGATCGGCGGCCGCGGCGGGCGCCGCCTGGGCTCCCGTGGCGGATTGCTGGGCCGGGGCCTTGTCGCCGCTCGGCGGAGGCGGAGGCGTCTTGTCCTCGGTGACGGGCGGGTTCGGCGGCTTGTTCTCCTGCGCCAGCAGGACCAGCTCCCCGGGAGAGAAGACGAGTGCGCAGCAGAGAGCCGCCAGGAAAGAGCGAAGCGTTCTGCGGCTGGAACCACGAGCCATGCGAGCCTCCTCCGGGATCCCGGACGGAACGGATCCTATCGCATCTCCCCGGGGACGATCCGGATCGAGTCGAGCACCGCGCTGAAGAGGGGCTCATCCGCCTGCCGGTCGTAGGGCCCCTTGGTGAGGTGGACGTCCATGCACGTCCCGTCGCGATAGAGGTAGGCGATGACATTCTTCTGCCGGATCGGGCGCCCCTGCAGCTCGGGGATGACGAAGTGAACCGCGAGCATCTCCCCCTTCGTCACCTGGTGGACGTCGTCCTTGCGGAACGGGCTGCTCGCCGTGAGTCCCCAGTAGTGGCGCTTGCACTCGTCGACGCTGCGGTCCTTCGGCTCCCTGGTGACGTAGGCGAAGACGGTCATGCCGGTCGCGTCGTTGTGCGCCATCAGCATCGCGGTCGCGCCGTCGGGACGCGTGTCCTGCCGCTCGAGCAGGAACCCCGGGAGATCCATCGCCAGCGTCCAGTCTTTTCCGGGGAGCCCGACCTTGAACGTCTGCCCTGGCGGCGGTGGCGTCTGCCCCGGCGGTGTTTGCTGCGCCGGCGGTGTCTGCCCGAATGCCGCCGCGACAAGCGCGACGACGCCGAGGATCACGGCCGTCAGCATGGCGTTTGGTCTCGTCGTCACGTGCATCGATACCTCCCGCGGGATGAATGCGTCTTCGGGCCTGATGTCCGGGGACGCGCCGCGGCCGAAGGTTACCCGATCAGGTCAATTCCGAGGCCCACCCGGTAACTTCACCGATGGGGAGGAGTTCCGCTGCGTTTTAACCTGCCGTTCCGGTCGATGGGACCGGTGAACGAGACAAGGATGGTTCAAGCACACTCCCGAGAGGAGACGGACATGCCGAGAAGCAAGAAGCCGCTGGAGCCCAACGAGGGGAAGCGTGACGATCAGGAGCGCCGCGAAGAGATCGACCCGACCGAGGAAAAGCGCGGCCAGCAGATCCTTCGCGATGACGACGACCTTCTCGAGGACGACGAGGACGCCGGCGACGACGACACCGAAGACGAGAACGAAGAAGACGACGAGGAAGGCGACCTCGACCTCGGAGGCGCGTAACTCTCGGCGTGGCGCGCGCCGCCCGTCCGGCGCGCGCCATGCTTCTTCCTCCAGGTGACACCCGCTCGTCACCTCCCGGTCACGATCGCCTCGTAGATTCGCGAACAAAGTCACCCCGCAGGTGAAAGGGGGTCGCCCACGAACGCCTCGGGCCCCTTTCGCCTCTCCGACAGCCCAAAACCGAAGTACCGGCGGGACAACGGTCCCGCCGCTTTTTTCGTGGTTGACCCTCCCGACGACCGCACGTACAGTCCGGCCCACGCTTTGCAACCGGTTGGGAGAGGTGCGCATGACGCAGCGCTTCAAGGACAAGGTCGCGGTCATCACCGGCGGGAACAGCGGCATCGGGCTGGCCGCGGCGAAGGCTTTCGCGCGCGAAGGGGCGAAGGTCGCCATCACCGGCCGCAGCGAGGACACGCTCAGGGCGGCGGAAAAGGAGATCGGCGCCGGCACGCTCGCGCTCCAGGCGGACCTGTCGAAGCTCGCCGGGATCGCCGCCTTCAGGGATCGCGTCCGCGAGACGTTCGGCCGCATCGACGCTCTCTTCGTCAATCACGGCGTCGCCATCCCGGGGGCCTTCGAGTCGGTGAGCGAGGCCCACTTCGACGAGATGGTGGACACCAACGTGAAGGGAGCGTTCTTCACGATCCAGAAGACGCTGCCCCTCCTGACGCGCGACAGCGCCGTCATCCTGAACGCCTCGATCAATGCGCACCGCGCCAACTCGGCCGGAGCCGTCTACGCGCTGACCAAGGCGGCCATCGTGAACCTCGGGAAGAGCCTGGCGTCGGACCTGGCGCCCCGCGGCATCCGCGTCAACGTCATCAGCCCCGGCCCGGTGGAAACTCCGATTTTCGGCCGCATGGGCTTCCCCGAGGAGCAGATGCGCCAGATGAAGGAGCAGGTCGCCGGCCTCGTCCCGCTGAAGCGCTTCGCCCGGCCGGACGAGATCGCCGCCGCGGTGCTGTTCCTGGCGTCGTCCGAGTCCTCCTACGTCGTCGGCTCGGAGCTCATCGTCGACGGCGGCATGATGCGGACCTAGGCCTCGGCTTCGGGCGGGCCGGCCCGCAAAGTTACGCGATCCGCGGTACAGACATCGCCGCGAAGCCGCGGAAGAATCCCGGCAACGAAACGGCCGGACGGCCCGCCGCGGGGGGCTCGAGCCGCTCCGGACTGGAGGTGACCACGATGAGCAACTCCGCCCTGGCGGCGGGCTCGCATGCGCCCGATTTCAGGCTGCCGAGCGCTCCCGACGAGATGGTCCGGTTGTCGGATTTCAAAGGCCGGCCGGTCGTCCTGGCCTTCTATCCCGCCGATTGGAGCCCCGTCTGCGGCGACCAGATGACGCTCTACAACGAGCTGCTCGGCGAGTTCGCCGAGCACGGCGCGCAGCTCATCGGCATCTCGGTGGACGGACCGTGGTCGCACGCCGCCTTCGCGGCACAGCGCCACCTGCACTTCCCGCTGCTCTCCGACTCCGAGCCCAAGGGCGAGGTCGCCCGGCACTACGGCGTCTACCGCGCCGAGGAGGGAACCTGCGAGCGGGCGCTCTTCGTGATCGATCGCAGCGGCGTCGTCCGCTGGTCGTTCGTCTCGCCCCTCGACGTGAACCCGGGGGCGGACGGCATTCTCAGGACGCTCGAGGACATGAACGATCGCAAGGAGGACCAATGAGCCGTCTCAACCCGCCGGTCTCCGCCGGCCGGCCGGTCGGTCGACGGCGCGCGCGGCGGGTCAGGCGGTGCGACGCAGCGGATGGGTCGGTTCAGCCTCGACGCGCCGACGGCGCACCTTGCCGGCTTCGAACAGGATCGACGCCGCCAGGCGGCGCGCCTCGTCCCGCGTGAGAAGAACCCCGCCCGGCTGGTCCATCACCCCCGACCCGGAGGTCTGCAGTTCCACGTAAGCGCCACTGGAGTCCCGGCTCACGAACACCACGCCGCGTCCACCTTTCACCTTCATTGGTCCACTCCCCTTCGCGCTTCCCGCCGCGCTGCCGCCTCTGCTTCACGATCCATGCCACGTGTTACGGGGGCCGCTTCGCGGAGGTTCCAGGTGAGTTGGGCCGCTCCCATCCGGGGGAACGCCTCGTTTCGTGTGGCATTCATGCAGGGTCAGCAGGAAAGGTGTTCGGATCCGCGAAGGGACGTCCCAACGTCGGGCAGACCGATGACGGGATCGCGAGCCGGCTGCGCTGATGGAGGGACAGGAGGCCGGGACCGCCCCCGCGCCCCGGGGAAGCTACTTCTTCTCGAGCCATTCATATTCCCAGGACCAGGGCATGCGTGTGTGGCCGAGGACCGCCTTCGCCACCTCGGGGTAGATGCGCTCGGCGCGGACGTCGTTGGACAGGAGGACGATGCAGCGGTTCGGAGTCTCCAGGCAGACGACCATGTTGCCCGTGCCGTCGTCGTGGCCTCCCTTGAAGAAGGCGGGGCCGGTCTCGTCCTGGAATGTGACGAGGCCGATGCCCGCGGCGAGCCGGATCTTCGCGTTGCGGGCGTCGGTCCAGTCGCGCAGCGTCGGAAACTGGTGCGCCGAGGTGATGGGCACCTGGGGCCGCGTCAGCTCGGCGCGCGAGGCGGCGCTGAGTCCGTCGCCGCGCAGGATGCCGGCCCACAGCTTCGCCTGGTCGGCGATGGTCGTGTCCATCGAGCCGGCGGCGGCGGGGCGGGGGCGCTGGTCGTGCGGCCGCAGCTCGCCCTCGAGCGTGTAGCCGTCCGCCAGGTTCTCCCGGAAGTCCTCGCGCCACGTCATGCTGGTGCGCGTCATGCCGAAGCGGTCGAAGACCCGCCGCTGCATTTCCTGTCCGACGTCGACGTGCAGCCCCTCCTCGATGGCGAGCTGCAGGATGTAGAACCCTGCGCCGCTGTACCCGTAGCGGCTTCCGGGTTGCCAGTGAAAACGGAGCTTCTTGTCGTCCTCGAGCCAGCGGTAGTTCGCGAACCCGGTCGTGTGCGTCAGCACGATGCGCGGCGTCAGCGCCCGCCAGCGCTCGTCGCCGGCGAGGTCCTTGAACGACTCGTATTCCGGCAGCGGCTTCGGCAGCAGCTCCGCGAGGGGCGTGTCGAGCGTCAGCCGCTTCTCGTCCACGAGCTGCAGCAGCATGTACGCGAAGGCCGTCTTCGTCAGCGACGCGCCGTACATGATGGTGTCGGTCGTGAGGGGCAGGTCGCGCTCGACGTTGCGCCGGCCGTAGGCCTCGACCCGGGTCGGGCCACCGTCCTGGATCAGCGCGAACGCCAGCCCGTTCACGTGCCCGCGCTTCATGAGACGCCGGACGGCGTCGTCCCCGGGATCCCGCGCCGTCAGCAGGCACGGGAGGCTCAAGGAGACGAGGACCACCGCCACGGTGAAGGCGAGCGGCGGCAGCCGGATCCAGGGGCGCACTCGGATCATCCTGTTGCGGCGGAGTCTAAGGGATCGGGGTAGGATCCCACGCACCTTTTCCGAGGAGAGGCCGCATGCGGACCGTGAAGTGGCTCGGAGTCGCCCTGACCCTCATCGCCGCAACATCTCTCGCCGCCAGGGGGGTCGGCCTCCAGGCCGCCGCGCCGGCGCCGGCCGCACCGGCGGCGGCGAACGAGAAGATCAAGCAGCCCGGCATGATGAACCAGATGGCGCCCGAGACCTACCGGGCGAAGTTCACGACGACGCGGGGGGATTTCGTCATCGAGGTGACGCGCGCCTGGGCGCCGAACGGCGCCGACCGCTTCTTCAACCTGGTGAAGAACGGCTTCTACGACGACTGCAAGTTCTTCCGCGTGGTGTACGGCTTCATGGCGCAGTGGGGCATCCACGGCGACCCGGCGATCAGCGCCGTGTGGCGCAACGCGACCATCCCCGACGACCCGGTGAAAGAGAGCAACAAACGCGGCTACGTCTCCTTCGCCACCTCGGGGCCGGGCACCCGCACGACGCAGGTCTTCATCAACTACGCCGACAAGAACATGGTCCTCGACAACCAGGGCTTCGCGCCGTTCGGCCAGGTGGTCGAGGGGATGGATGTCGTCAACAAGCTCTTCAGCGGCTACGGCGAGCCGATGCCCAAGGGCCACGGCCCCGACCAGGACAAGATCCAGAAAGAAGGGAACGCCTACCTGGCGAAGTACCCCAAGCTCGACGCGATCAAGACGGCGACGATCGTCGACGGGCCCTGATCGTCTGGAGGAACATCCAGCGGTGTCCTTCGGGATCCTCGGCGCGGTGGCGGCGGCCGGGACCGCCGCTTTCCGGCTCCGACAGGATCGCCGCTCCGGCTTTGCGGGCCTGCTCGCAGGTCGGAGCGGAGGTGTGGATGAGCCTCGCCCGGGAATGCGCGCCCGCTCCTGCGCGTGGGGCCCGCCGCCCGCTTCATAGACCCACAACACGTCCACGGAGCGCGAAAGCGGCGGACCAGGAGTCCAGGTCAGCAGACGCATGATCGAACGCCATCATGAGCCCGGACCGGTGGCCTTGCCTCGCGGCCGTTCCGGGCGTACCTTCTCACCCCGATGAGCAAGCGCCTGGCCCCGGGAGAATCCGTCGCATCGCGCCTCGCGGGCGCGCTCCTGGCGGCGATCCTCGGGCTCGTCGCCGTGGCCGGCGCGTATCACGACCACGCCTTCCTCCTCGAAGCGTTTCACGTCTGCGCCCCGGCACCCGGGGCCCCGCAAGGGCACGAGCACGACTGTCTCGCCTGCAAGATCGCTCCCCCGCTCTCGACACCGTGGGCCGTCTCCACGCCGATCGACCCGGGTCTCGACGGCCGCCAGACCTTCACCCCGCAGGACTTTTCCGCCTGCGCGCTGCTCTTCTCCGAGCCCTCGGCGCCGCGCGGCCCGCCGCTTCTCCCCCTGGCCTAGTCCCGCAACCAAAGAGGGGGGAAGGTGCGCCCCCGGGCGCCCGATCCGCAGCGGCCGTGCCGCGCGGCCGGACGCCGGAGGGCCCCTTCCCATGGCGTTGTCTCACAGGGGAGAGTCATCATGGAGACCCAGGTCCGGGCGCGTCGCGCCCGTGTGCGTTCGTTTTTCGGCGTGTCGTTCGTCGTGTGGTCGCTGCTATCAAGCGGAGTGCTCCCGGTTCCTGCCTGCGCCGCCGCCGAGCCCGGGACCGGATCGATCCGCGGCAAAGTGCAGGAGAGCGGCGGGGGCCCGGCCCCCGGCGCCAAGGTAACCCTCGTCGAGCTGCGTCGCAGTGTCGAGGCCTCCACCGACGGGACGTTCCAGTTCGACCAGGTCCCGCCCGGCACCTGGCTGATCGAAATCGTCAGTCCGAAGTTCGGCAGCGCCGTGGTCACGGCCCCGGTCGCAGCCGGGCAGACGGCCGACCTCACGGTCCGCCTCGATCTGACCGTCCATCACGAGGACGTCGTGGTGAGCGCGGGACCGCTGGTGCAAAGCGCCGCCTCGGTCGCCCAGCCGGTCTCCGTGCTGGACGGGACCGATCTCCAGGCGGCGGTGCAGCCGACCCTCG
>DASYQE010000163.1:0-2701 GCA_036005805.1 Candidatus Polarisedimenticolia bacterium
AGGATGATGTCGAGGGCGGGCGCGACCCCCAGGAGCCGCGGCAGCCGCTGCGTCCCGCCCCAGCCGGGGAGGATGCCGAGCTTCACCTCCGGCAGGCCGATCTCGACGCGCGGCGTGTCGGCGGCGACACGGTAGTGGCAGGCGAGCGCCAGCTCGGTCCCGCCGCCGAGGCAGGGCCCGCCGATGGCGGCGACGACCGGGAACGGCAGCGCCTCGAGCGTCGCGAACAGGCGCTGCCCGCGGCGCGAGGCCGCCTCCGCGTCCTGGAACGATCGCAGTGCGCGGATCTCGCGGACGTCGGCGCCGGCGATGAACTGATCCGGCCGGGCGCTGCGCACCACGAGCCCGCGCAGTTGCTGTCCCGCCGCCTGCGCCAGGAGGATCTCCAGCAGCGAGACGACCCCGGATCCGAGGATGTTCACCTTCCCCGGAGGCGGCTCGAAGACGAGGTGGGCGATGCCGCCGTCGTGCGTCTCCAGGCGCACCGGCGGCTGCAGCGGCGGAGCAGCGAGGGGCAGATCCTCCTGCGCCGCCGGCCCGATCGACAACGGCTGCGAACGGCCGTCGCTCACGAGCGCTCCACGACGAGCGCGGCCCCCTGGCCGCCTCCGATGCACAACGCCGCGAGCCCGAGTGAAAGATCCCGGCGCGCCATCTCCTTGAGCAGCGTCAACGCCAGCCGCACGCCGGAGCAGCCGACCGGATGCCCGAGGGCGATCGCCCCGCCGTTGACGTTGAGGATCTCCGGATCGATGGTCCCGAGCGCTCCGTTCAGGCCGAGCTGGTCGCGGCCGAACGCCTCGGAGGCGCAGGCGCGCTGCACCGCCAGGACCTGCGCGGCGAACGCCTCGTTGATCTCCACGAGCTGCATGTCGCAGAGGCGCAGCCCGGCCCGCTGCAGCGCCAGGCGCGCGGCGTAGACCGGTCCCAGCCCCATCACCTCGGGATCGAGGCCGGCGAACGCGAACGCGCGGATGCGCCCGAGATACGGGGTCCCGAGCGCGCGCGCCTTGTCCTCGGAGGCCACCACGACCGCGGCCGCGCCGTCGGTGAGCATGCAGGAGTTCCCCGCGGTGACCGTCCCCCAGCGCCGGTCGAACACCGGCCGCAGTTTCCCGAGCGCCTCCAGCGACTGGTCCTCGCGCGGCCCGACGTCGTCGAGCAGCGGCGCGTGCTTCGGTGGCGGGAAGTACGGCAGGATCTCCTCGCGCAGGCGCGCCCGCCCCGCCACGGCGCGGCGGTGGCTCTCGAGCGCGTAGGCGTCCTGCTCGGCGCGGCCGATGCCGAAGCGCCGCGCCAGCACCTCCGCGGTCTCGCCCATGTTGAGCCCGCTCCACGCGTCGCGCAGCCCGACCTCGAGCGCCGACCGGGGGGTCAGGTCGGATCGGCTGAACCCGAGGAGCGCCCCGGCGCGCGCCATCACCGAGCGCGCCTTCCTGAGCCCCATGACGCGCCGCGTGAATCCCTGCCCCAGCTGGAACGGGATGCGCGACATCGACTCCACCCCGCCCGCGACGACGACGTCGGAGAGCCCCGACTCGATGCGCTCCCAGGCGGTGGTGATCGCCTCGAGGCCCGATCCGCAGTTGCGGTTGACGGTGACGGCCGGGACCGACTCCGGCACGCCGGCGCGCAGCGCCGCGACGCGCGCCAGCGTCGTGGTGTCGGCGGGCTGGGCGATGTTGCCGACCACGACCTCGTCCACCTCGCGGGGATCGAGGTCGACGCGCGCCATCGACTCGGCCATGGCGGCGCGCTGCAGCTCGTCGGCGGGCACGTCCTCGAGCACACCCCACGCCTTGCAGAAGGGGGTCCTGACACCGTCGAGGATCACCACGCCGCGGCGCGGTGCGATCATTCCTGGACCTGGTCCCGCGTGATGCCGTACTGCTCCAGCTTCTTGTAGAGGTTGCTGCGGGGCGTCTCGATCGCCTTGGCCATGCGCGAGACGTTCCAGCGGAACTCGCGGAGCTTGCGCAGGATGAAGACCTTCTCCGCCTCCTCGCGGTACTGCTGCAGGGTGGCGAACTGGGCCGGGTCGGGGCCGGTCGGGGCCGCCGGGCGCGTCGCCTCGAGGATCGCCGGGGCCGCGTGGCCGTCCCCGGCCGGCATCGCGACGGGGGGCGGGGAGGACGCGAACGGCGAGCCTCCGGCGGCCCGCTCCACCTCGGCGACGTCGCGCTCGTCGATGATCTCCCCCTCCGCCATGATCAGGATGCGTTCGACGAAGTTGCGCAGCTCGCGGATGTTGCCGCGCCACGGGCGCGCCTGCATGCGGACCATCGCCTCGGGCGAGAAGGTGCGGCGGCGGTAGTTGTTGTCGGCGCAGAACACCTCGATGAAGTGCGCCACCAGGGCCGGGATGTCCTCGCGCCGGTCCCGCAGCGACGGCGAGGCAATTGGCACGACGTTGAGACGGAAGAACAGGTCCTCGCGGAAGCGTCCCTCGCGGATCTCCACCGGCAGGTCCTTGTTGGTGGCGGCGATGACGCGCACGTCCACGCGCACCGTCTTCGCCAGGCCGACGGGCTCGACCTCCCCGCCCTCGAGGACCCGCAGCACCTTCGCCTGGGTGCGGGCGCTCATGTCGCCGATCTCGTCGAGGAAGATGGTCCCGCCGTCGGCCTGCACGAACTTCCCCTGCTGCCGGCCGGTGGCGCCGGTGAAGGCGCCCTTCTCGTGGCCGAAGAGCTCCGATTCG
>DASYQE010000164.1:0-12356 GCA_036005805.1 Candidatus Polarisedimenticolia bacterium
TCCTCGTCGCGGGGCGGCACCTTGGTCGAGCGCATGAAGCGGGCGAACGCCTCGATGTCCTCCCCCGTGTCCTCCGGATCGCTCACCTCGTCGTAGATCGCGACCGACTTCCCGTTCGAGGTGTTCTCCTTCGGAGCCAGGGGACTGGTGATCCCCATTTCATTGAGGTACGCGTCGGCCGAGAAGGAAAGAAGGCTGGCGTGCTGGTTCTTCCAGCCGAACCGCCCGACCCGCGTCTTGCCCCCGGCCTCGAGCACCGGCACGACGATCACCTGGCCGCGCATCCCGAAGGGCTGGCGGTTGGCGATGCCCACGAGGGTGTTGCTGTCGATGGCCTCGACGTAGCCGTCGCCGAGGACGTTCAGCGACGTCCGCTGGGTGCGGACCTCGTTGCCGCCGAGAACGCGCTCCTGGGCGGTCGAGTCGATGGCGAGGTCGGAGCCTCGTCCTCACCCACCTGCGCAACGCCGCCGCGCTGGTGCGCCAGCCGCCGCGCGGGTTACTTGGCTTTCGCGGGGGCCCCGGCCGGGACCGGGAAGCCGCGGTCGCGCATGAGCGCAGCGATCTGCGCGTCGCGCCCGCGGAAGGCGCGGTAGGCGTCGGCCGGATCGACGGCGTTGCGCACCGCGAAGAGGTTGTCCACCAGCTTCTTCGCCAGCGGCTTGTCGTAGTAGCCGCCAGGCGCCGCCTGGAACGCCTCGGCCGCGTCGGCGGTCAGAACGTCGGCCCAGATGTAGCCGTAGTAGCCGGCGGCGTAGCCCTCGCCCGAGAAGACGTGGGTGAACTGGGTCGAGCGGTGCCGCATGACGATCTCGTCCGGCATCTTCAACGCCGCCAGCGTCGTCTTCTCGAAGGCCCGGGGGTCGAGTCCCTTCGGATCGGTGGTGTGGTACTTCATGTCCATCAGCGCCGAGGCGAGGTACTCGGTCGTCTCGAAGCCCTTGTTGAACGTCGCCGCCTTCTGGATCTTGGCCACCAGCTCCTTCGGCATCGGCTTGCCGGTCTTCACGTGCACCAGGAACTTGTCGATCACCTGGTCGGTGAGCAGCCAGTGCTCGAGGAGCTGCGACTGGAACTCGGTGTAGTCGCGCACGCCGCTGTTCAGCGTCGGGTAGGCGACGTTGGACGAGAAGTAGTGCAGCGCGTGGCCGAACTCGTGGAAGAGCGTCTCGGCGTCGGTCCACGAGACCAGGACCGGCTCCCCCGGCGCTCCCTTCACGAAGTTCGAGTTGTTCGACCCGAGCGTCGTCTGGAGCCCGTCGAAGGTCTCGTGGTCGCGGTAGGTCGTGGCCCAGGCGCCCGAGCGCTTGCCGGGCCGGGCGTAGGGATCGAGATACCAGACCCCGACGAGGTCGCCGGTCGCCTTCGACTTCACCTCCCAGACCTTCACGTCGGGATGGAAGACCGGCACCTTGCCGTCGGGCAGCGGCGTGAAGGTGAAGCCGAAGAGCTCGCCGGCGACGTAGAACATCCCTTCACGCAGGCGGTCCAGCTGGAGGTATTGCTTCACCTCCTCGGAGTCGAGGTCGTACTTGGCGCGGCGGACCTTCTCGGCATAGGAGCGGTAGTCCCAGGCGGCGATCTTGATCCCGGCCTTCTCACGGTCGGCGACGGCCTGCATGTCGGCGACCTCTTCCTTGACCCGGCCGATGGCGGCGATCCAGACCTCCTGCATCAGGGCCATGGCGCGCTCGGGGGTCCTGGCCATCTTGTTCTGCAGCTGCCAGGCGGCGTAGTTCGGGTACCCGAGGAGCTTCGCCCGCTCGTCCCGCAGCGCCAGGATCTCGACGATCACCGCGTTGTTGTCGTGCTGGTCGCCGTTGTCGCCGCGCGCATAGAAGGTGCGCCAGACACGCTCGCGCAGGCCGCGGTCCGTCGAATAGGTCAGGAACGGCTCGACCGAGGAGCGGGTGTTGGTGATGGCGTACTCGCCCTTGCGCCCCTTCTCCTCGGCGGCGGCCGCCGCCGACTTCACGAGCGAGTCGGGCAGCCCGCCGATCTGATCCTTGTTGAGCCAGGTGACGTCGTCCTCCTCGTCGGCCAGGACGTTGTTCGCGAACTTCGTGTACAGCTCGGCGAGGCGCGCGTTGATGGCGGCATGGCGCTCCTTCGCGGCGCCGGTCAGCGCCGCGCCGTCGCGCGCGAACGAGTCGTAGACGAGGGTCACGAGGCGCTGCTGATCCGGCCGCAGCGAGGCGTTGGAACGGGCGTCGTACACCGCCTTGACGCGCGCGAAGAGCGGCGCGTTCTGGCTGATCTTCGAGCGGAACTCGGCGAGGCGCGGCGCCATCTCCTCCTGCACCTTGCGGTACTCCGGCGTGGACAGGTTGCCGCCCCAGAGATTCCAGATGGCCATCACCCGGTCGAGCATCCGGCCGGCGTTCTCCATCGCGGCGATGGTGTTCTCGAAGGTCGGCGGTGCCGGGTTCTTCGCGATGACGTCCAGCTCCTCGAGATTCTTCCCCATGGCGGTTTCGAGCGCCGGCTTCATGTCGGCGACTTTCACCTTGTCGAAGGCCGGAACGCCGCCGTAGGGGCCGGTCCACGGGGCGAGCAACGGGTTGTCGGCCATGGTCACCTCCCCCGCTGCGGCGTTTGCGGGTGTCTGCGCCGCGCCTGCGGTCGCGGGCTTGTCCGCCGCGCCGGCGGCGGGAGTCAACAGCAGCATCAGCCCGGCGCAGGCCGGCAGCAGGGTCCTGATCATCGCCATCCTCCGGGGTCGGTCGGAATCGGAGCCCGTAGCATAACGCGTCCCGGGCGTCCGGGGTTCAACGGCCGTGCGGCGGCCGTCCCATCAGCCCCGGCTGGTGGTCGGGTGCTGCGGCTTGCCGTCCTGGATGTCGAACCACGCGACCTTGCTGCGCACGAAGATGTGGTACTCCGGGCGCAGGCTCAGAGGCGTGTCGAGCGTGGCCGCGTCGATCTCGACGAGATCGTCCGTGTCGACGAAGCAGAAGAGGCTCGACCCGCAGTGGCGGCAGAACTGTCGCTTCGTGCCGGATTCGGCCTGGTGGGTCGTGAGCTGGTCCTGTCCTGACGCGAAGGTCAGCGCCTGCTTCGGCGCCTCGACGAACGACACGAACGCGGCGCCGCTGTGCTTGCGGCAGTCGGTGCAATGACAGTTGGACATGTTGGCCACGGGTCCGTCGACGCGGTAACGCACGCGCCCGCACAGGCAGGATCCTTCGTGACGGGTCTCTTTCGAAACGGGGGTGGTCAAGAGATTCTCCTCCGGAGGCCGCGACCGTAGCCCGGCCCGCCCGACCTGTCAAGCCGCGCGGCTACTCGGAGCGCAGCGCCACGATCGGATCGACGCGCGTCGCGCGCCGCGCCGGGAGAAGGCACGCCAGCAGCGCGACCCCCAGAACCAGGACGGCGATCCCCGCGAACGTCGCCGGGTCGGTGGCGCTGACCCCGAAGAGCAGGCTCGACGCGACCCGCGTGAGCAGAAGCGACGCCACGAGCCCCAGGCCCACCCCGGCCGCGGCGAGAGCCATTCCCTGCCCGACGACCAGGCGCAGGACATCCCGCCGCAGCGCGCCGAGAGTCATGCGCACGCCGATCTCGTGCGTGCGCTGCGCCACGCCGTACGAGATGACGCCGTAGAGCCCGGTGGCGGCGAGCAGGAGAGACGCCGCGGCGAAGGCGAGCAGCAGCCTGAGGTTGAAGCGGCGCGGGGCGACGGAGGCCTCGAGGTACTGCTCCATCGTGCGGATGTTCGTGGCCGGCACGCCCGCGTCGGCGGAGGCGACGGCCTGCCGTGCCGCCCGGACGAGCGACTGCGGTGCGACCGAGGTGCGCAGCAGCCAGTACTGGTTGCCGGTCAGCAGCCCGACCGAATCCTCGTGCGCCTGCGACACGGGAATGTAGAGGTGCGGCTCGGGGTCGCTGTCGAGGCCGAGGTGTCGTACGTCGCCGACGATTCCGACGATGGTGACCGGGCGCGGACCGGAATCGTTGTCGTCGATGTGCAGCGTCGCGCCGATCGGATCGGCCTCCGGCCAGAAGCGGCGCGCGAGGCCGCGGCTGACGAGCGCGACCGGCGGCGCGTCCGGGCCGTCGTGCGCGTCGAACATCCGGCCGGCGACGAGAGGCACGCCGAGCGCCCGGAAGGACCCGGCGTCGGCCAGGCGGTAATGCACCTGGAGATGCTCGTCGGGGGGCGCGGCGCGCCCGTCGATGGTGAACGGGACGGCGGCGAGCGTGCCGCTGAGCGGCAGCGCCGAGACGACACCGGCCGCCTCCACCCCCGGGAGCGCCACCAGCCGCGGGCGCAGCGTGTCGCAGAAGGCGGCGGTCGCGACGCGCCCGTGATAGCGGTCCTTCGGCAGGGAGAGGCGCAGGACGAGCAGGTGGTCGGCGCGGAAGCCGGGATCCACCCGCTGCAGCCGCACGAAGCTCTTCACCAGGAGCCCGGCCCCGGCCAGCAGGACGAGCGACAGCGCGATCTCGGCGACGACCAGGACGCTCCGGCCGCGCCGCCGCGCCGGGCCGGCGCCGTCGCCGCGCCGGCTTCGCAGCATCTCCTGGAGATCCGGCCGCGATCCCCACAACGCCGGTCCCAGCCCGAAAACCATCCCCGACAGGAGCGCGATCGCCAGCGTGAACAAGAGGACGCGCCGGTCCAGGTGCACCTCCACCAGGCGCGGCAGGCTCGCCGGGCTCAAAGCGACGAGGAGATCGACGCCGAAGCCGGCGAGCAGCACCCCGGCGGCGCCGCCGAGAAGCGACAGGAGCAGGCTCTCGGCGCCGAGCTGCCGCACCAGCCGTCCCCGCGACGCGCCGAGCGCCGCCCGGACCGCCATCTCGCGATGGCGCGACGAGGCGCGGGCCAGGGACAGGCTCGCGAGGTTGACGCTCGCGATGAGGAGCACGACACCGACCGCGCCGAACAGCACCCACAGCGCCTGCCGGAAGCCGGAGACGAGCTCGTCGCGCAGGGGAGTCACCATCGCCCCCGCCTTGTGGGCATTGGCCTCCGGATACTCTTCGCGCAGCCGCCGTGCCACCGCGTCGATGTCCGTCTCCGCCTGCTCGAGGGTCACTCCGGGCCTGAGGCGGCCGATGGCGAACAGCGCGTTGGTCGAGGTGCGCACCGCCCGCGAGGCGTCCGCCTGCGGAGCCAGCGGGGCCGCCAGCTCCGCTTCGCGGATCGGGAAGAGGAATTGCGGCGGCAGAACGCCGACCACCTCGTACCCCGCCCCGTTCAGCAGGATCGACCGGCCGACGATCCCCGGGTCGCCACCGAAGCGCCGCTGCCAGAGGGCGTGCGTCAGCACCACGACCCGCTGGTGACCCGGCTCGTCGTCGGCCGGAAGAAGCGCCCGGCCCGCGATGGGCCGCGTCCCGAGAAGGTCGAAGAGCCCGGCCGAGACCCGCAGTCCGGAGAGCCGCTCCGGATCCCCTGTGCCGGTGAGGTTGATGCTCCAGCTCCCGTAGGCGGCGAGCCCGGCGAGCGTCCGGTTCCGGTCACGATAGTCGAGGAAGTCCGGGAGGTTGAACGGATACCGCCCGCGGTCGGCGTGCCGGGCGGCGACCGACACCAGCCGGTCGGGCTCGCGGAACGGGAGCTGCCGCAGCAGGACGGCATCGACGATGCTGAAGACCGCCGCGTTCGCGCCGGTGCCGAGCGCCAGGGTGATCACCACCACGGCGGCGAACCCGACGTTGCCGCGGAGCCGCCTCGCGGCCTGCGCCAGATCGCGGCCCAGATCGGCGATTCCATTGCCCCGGCCGATCCGCTCGAGGGGCGCCGCCGGCGTTCCCACGGTTTCGTCGCGGCCCGTGGACTCGTCGAGCTCCGCGCGCGTGCGGCGCTCCGCCTCGGCGGGGGACGCGCCCGCCGCCAGCAGGTCGGCGCAGCGGTCTTCGAGATGCTGCGCCAGCTCCTCGACCACGGCGGCGCGGCGGGACGGGTCCAGCCGCGATCGCTCCAGGCGCTGTCGCACCGCCTCACGCCAGTCGGGCATGGCCTCCTCCGTTCCCGCCGCGCGCCGGCCGGATCACGCCCGGCTCGGCCGCGTCAGCCGCGCCATCGCCGCCACGAACGTCTCCCAGGCGCTGCGCTGCGCCGCCAGCACCTTGCGCCCCTCGGGCGTCAGCCGGTAGTAGCGCCGGCGCCGCTGTCCCGCCTTCTCCACCCACCGCCCCGCGATCCAGCCGCGCCGCTCGAGGCGGTACAGAAGCGGGTAGAGGGAAGCGACGTGGAAGCGCACCGCGCCGCGCGAGCGGGTCTCGATGAGGCGGCTGATGTCGTAGCCGTGCCGCGGCCGCGCCTCGAGCAGGGAGAGGAGCAGCAGCTCGGCGCTCCCCTTCTTGAGCTCGCGGTCGAACATGCGCGCGTTGATATCTGTCATAGCCACATGTTATGCAGACAGCCTTCGGACCGTCAAGGGGGCGGCGCACGGGGGCGCTTTGGGGTACAGTCCCTGCCGATTCCTTCCCGGAATGGAGGTTCCATGCGCTCGATGGTGCTCGCGCTCGCCCTGTCCCTGATGGTCCTCGCGTCGTCGCCGGCGAGGTCCGCCGCCCCCGCCCCGCCCGCGCCGGCCGCCGCTCCCGCTGCGCCGCACGCCGATCCGATGGGATACGAGATGACGACCTATTACGTCGGCCTGCTGTACCGCGGCCCGTCGTGGTCGCCCGAGGACACCCCGGAGCACAGGCGCATCCAGGAAGGGCACCTCGCCAACATCAAGCGCCTCGCGGACGAGGGGAAGCTGATCCTCGCCGGTCCGTTCAGCGACGACGGCGACCTGCGCGGCATGTTCGTCTTCCTGGTCGGTTCGCTTCAGGAGGCGAAGGCGCTGGTCGACACCGATCCGGCGGTGCAGGCCGGGCGCCTGCGGGTCGAGCTGCACCCGTGGTTCTCCGCGAAGGGAATCAATGTCCCGAAGCCCGCGCCGAAGCCCTGAGCGGTTCGTGGTGGCTGGGGCGCTCGCGACGGCGCGGCCGGGTGCGGCTCAGGGCTCGGTGGAGTGTCCTTCCGCGACCCAGGCGTTGGTGCCGCCGCTCAGGCTCTTGACGTTCCGGTAGCCGAGCGCTTTGAGATAAAGCATGCCGTTGGCGGAGGCGTTGCCGCGGTTGCACACCATCAGGATGGCGCGGCCGCGGTCCTTCGGCAGCCGTTCGACCGAGGCCCCGAGGTCCGCCAGGGGAATGTTGACCGCGCCCGGCACGTGCGCCTGCTCGAACTGCTCGGGCTTGCGCACGTCGATGACGGCGGTCTCCCCCTCCAGGATCATGGCGCGCGCGGTCTCGACGTCGACGGCGTCGGCGGAGATCTTGGCGTGCTTCAGCATCTCGTCGTACAGGCGCGCGTTCAAGGCGTCCGCCGGCGCGGGGGCCGCGGCCGCCGCCTCCGTTCCCGCGAACAGCTTCGGGAAGTGCCGCATCACCGACGACGCGTACTTGAAGATGTTGTCCGGGAAGATGACCACCAGCAGGTTCCCCGGCGCATCCGGCACCAGCTTCAACGCGCCGGCGAGCGCCATCCCCGACGACGGCCCGGCGATCACCTGCTCCTCGCGCACCAGGCGGTGGCAGAGCGCGTAGGCCTCCTCGTTCGAGACGTCGATCGACCCGTCGTATTCCTTCGGGGCGTACAGCTCGGTCTGCACGAGCTGCTTGAGGCTGCGCACCCCGGGAATGTCATGGCCCTCCTGCGGGTGCACGCCGAGCACCTGGATGGCGGGATTCTGCTTCTTGAGGAAGCGCCCGGTGCCGGTAATGGTGCCGCAGGTCCCCAGGCCCGCGGCGAAGTGGGTGACCTTGTGCTGCGTCTGCCGCCAGATCTCCGGGCCCGTGGTCTTGAAGTGGCTCTCCGGGTTCGCCTCGTTGCGGTACTGATCGAGCATGTGGAAATCCGGCATGCGCGCCGTCTGGCGGGCGTAGGCGATCGCCCCTTCGGGCGCGCCCGGGGCCGGGCACAGCTCGTCGTCGAGCTCGACGACGTCGGCGCCGAAGAAACGCAGCACCGCGCGCTTCTCGAGCGGGATCTTCTTCGACAACGGCGTGCGCAGGGAGTAGCCGCGGGCGTTGGCCATCATCGCCAGCCCGAGCCCGGTGTTGCCCGAGGTCGGCTCGACGAGCGATTTGTCCCCCGGCTTCAGGAGGCCCTTCTTCTCGGCGTCCTGCAGGAGGTTCGCCGCGATGCGGTCCTTGACCGCGCCGAACGGGTTGTACCACTCCAGCTTGGCGTACACCTGCGTGTGTTTGTACGGAACGACCTTGTGGAGGCGGACGAGCGGGGTCGGGTTCTCCTCGCTCGAGAGCATGTCGAGCATCGAGTCGTAGACGCGTCGCGTATGGTCGGCCATGGGAGTCCGGAAAGTTTACACCCCCGCGACCCCATCCACCCTCCCTCCGGCCGCCGCGGACCACACCGTGGTACAAATCCCGCCGGGGTGGCCGCCGACGGGAGAGCTGTCGGGTTCCCTGATCGCAGGGGGACGGCGCCGCGCACCACCGGGCTGGGGCGCGATCAGCGGAACAGCTGGCTCGCCTTGGCGAGCGTCTGCAGAACGCCCCAGGCGAAAGCGCTCCCGACGAGCGTCCAGGAGGCGGCGACGAGCCAGAACCGTCCGGACTCGAATCCCGGCGCCGCCGCGACGACGGACGGAGTGGCGGCGGGCGCCGGCGCCGGGGTTTCCGGGCCGCGCGACGTGTCCCGGTCATCGCGCAACGGACGCACCATGAGGTTGCAGACGAACCCCGCGACGAGCAGCCCCGCGAGCACCCACATCGTCGTGTTGTAGGCGTCGGCGGGGGCGGCTCCCGCGTCGATCCGGCGCTGCCGGATGAGATTCACGAGCAGCGGCCCGACGACTCCCGCCACCGACCAGGCGGTCAACAGACGACCGTGGATCGCGCCGACGAACTGCGTGCCGAACAGATCGGAGAGATAGGCGGGGATGGTCGCGAACCCGCCGCCGTACATCGTCAGGATGAGGCAGACCAGGGCGACGAACAGGCCCACGCTCCCGGCCCGGCTGGCGAACGGCAGCGACGCGTAGAACAGCATGCCGAGCGAAAAGAAGATCGTGTAGGTCGCGCGGCGGCCGATGCGATCCGAGAGGCTCGCCCAGGCGATGCGGCCGGCGATGTTGAACAGCGACAGGAGCCCGACGAAGCCGGCCGCCGCCGACACGGTCACGCGGAACACCTCCTGGATCATCGGCGCCGCCTGCTCCAGCAGGCCGATGCCGGCGCTGACGTTGGCGCACAGCACGATCCACAGGGACGCGAACTGCGGCGTGCGCCAGGCATCGCGCACGTGCACGTCGCGCGGGGCCGCGGAGGCCACGGTCGCGACGGCCCCCGGCGGGCGGTATCCCGGCGGCGGCAGGCGATAGCCCAGGGCGCCGCACGTCATCGCGACGAAATAGATGAGCCCCATCGCGACGAAGGTCTGCCACACCCCGGTGGACGAAGGCGTGGCGAAGCGCTTCATCAGGAGATCCGCGAGCGGCGCGCCGATGATCGCCCCGCCGCCGAATCCCATGATGGCGAGCCCCGTGGCCATGCCGCGGCGATCCGGGAACCACTTGAGCAGCGTGGAGACCGGCGAGATGTAGCCGAGCCCCAGGCCGCAGCCGCCGATGAGACCGTTGCCGAGATACACGAGCCACAGCCGGTGCGTGGCGACCCCGAGGGCGGCCACGAGATAGCCGCCTCCCCAGCAGCAGGCGGCGGCGAGTCCCGCCTTGCGCGGGCCGGCCGTCTCCACCCAGCGGCCGAAGAGGGCCGCCGACAGGCCGAGCACGACGATGAAGACGGTGAACACGAGGGCGATCTGCGTCTGCGACCAGTCCCCCGGCGCCGGCGCGGTCACGCCGAGCAGACGCGTCAGCGGCAGCTTGAAGACGCTGTAGGCGTACGCCTGGCCGATCGACAGGTGCACCGCCAGCGCGGCCGGAGGAACGAGCCAGCGGTTGAAGCCGGGACCCGCGACGATGGCGTCGCGATGCAGGCGCACGCGCGAGCCGCCGGCCGGCCGCTCAGCCGCGCGGCGTTGCGGCCGGGCTGACCAGGGTCCGGAGGTAGAGGATCATCTCCCACTTGTTCTGATCGGCCAGGCGCTTCTCGGCCGGCATGTCGCCGTGCCCCTGGGACAGGATGTAGAAGAGCTCGCCGTCGGTCCGCCGGGCCTGCGTCTTCGGGTCGGTGAAATCGGGCACCTTCATCTTCTGGGTGACCGCGATGTCGCCGCGGCCGTCCCCCTTGGTCCCGTGGCACATCGAGCACTGGCTCTGGAACAGGCTCTTCCCGGATGCCAGCGCCTCGGGAACGTTCGGCACCGGGTTCTTCTTCGCTTTCTCGCTCTCCGGAACGGCGATCGGTTTCGGCTCGTCGACCGCCAGCGCCAGGTAACCCGTCAGGGCGGCGCAGACGCACAGGACGGCGGCGGAGAAGCGGACATGGTGTCTCGTCATGGTCGAACCCTCCCTCCCCGTCGAACCCTACACCCGCGTCCCGCCGGGCCACAAGCGTGGGGGCAGAAAGCCTGTCGCACTTTCCGGCCCGATTGCGTGTACGGAGACGAGCGCCCTTTCTGACGGCGCCCTTGGGGGTGGTCATGACTCACCGAGCCGGTCGTCTCGTCCTTTCGGTTCTCGCAGGCCTGGGGCTCGCGCTTCTCGCGACCGGCCCGGCCCGCGCGGTCATCAACGGGACCACCTGGTTCCCGATCGGACCGGCGCCTTCCTGCTGCTTCTTCCCCGGTGGCGAAGGGGGGCGGGCCACCTCGGTCGCGGTGAACCCGGCCAACGGCTTCGAGATCTACATCGGCACCGCCAACGGCGGGGTGTGGCGCTCGACCGACCAGGCGGCGACCTGGACGGCGCTGAGCGACGACCAGGCGTCGCTCGCCATCGGGTCGATCGCGCTCGCCGATTGCACCGACCAGGGGTGCGACCGCGTCTACGCGGGGACGGGGGAGAACGCCATCCGGCGCGACACCTACTACGGACGCGGGCTGCTCGTCGGCCAGCGGCAGAGCCTTTCGGGCGGCGGGGGAATGCAGTGGACGCTCCGGACCGGGACGCCCTACACCTTCGGGCGCGGCTCCATCTCCAACGTCGTCCTCGATCCGACGACCGGCGGCACGAGCCGGCGGATCTTCGTCGCGCTGTCGAGCGGCGTCACCGCTTCGGCGACCGAGTCGACCGTCACCGCCCCCCAGGTGGTCGTCTCCTTCAACGGCCCGACCGCCTTCAAGTCGGTCGTCGACTACGGTCTCTACAAGTCGGAAACCGACGGCGTGACCTGGACGAAGCTCACCGTGGCCGGTATCACCGGCGACCGCCCCACCGACCTCGAGATGGACCCGACGAACCACAACATCCTCTACGCCGGCTTCCTGGGCAAGGGGCTGTTCAAGTCGGTGAACAACGGGATCGACTGGTGCCCCTTGGGCCCCGGGTTCCCGCGCGGCTCGTGCCCGATCTCGAACGGGCTGCCGGATCACGCGGCGGTCGATTTCGACCATGTCGAGGTCGCGATCGATCCCTCGAACACCTCGCATCTCTATGCCAGCCTCGGACACTGCGACGACCCGCTCCTCGAGCAGTGCCGCCCGTCGGTGTACGAGTCGACCGACGCCGGCCTGAACTGGTCGCTGCGGTACCAGGGAGGACCGGCGATCGCGGACAGCACCGACTGCCCGGCGGCCTACTCGCGCTACACGCACTCGCTGACCGTCTACCCGGCCGACGCGGGGACCGTCTACCTGGGCGGCGTCCGGCTGTGCAAGTCGATCGATCACGGCGCGAACTGGTCCGCGGCCGATGCCAACACGCTGGGCGGTTCGACCCACCTCGATCACCACGCCGTGGTCTTCGACGCGGTCGGGTTCCGCGGCTACGACGTCAACGACGGCGGCATCGCCGTCTGGCAGTACCCGGGGACCACCTGGACTCCAAAGAACCAGGGGATCCAGGCGCTCGCGTTCCAGGGCATCGCGGTCTCGCCGCGCACGCCGCGCATCCTCGGCGGCATGCAGGACAACGGCGGCACCCTGTGGACCGGCGCGAAGCAGTGGGACCACATGCCGTGCTGCGGCGACGGCGGCTTCTCGGTGATGGACTCCGGCGACCCGCTGAAGATGTGGATCACCACGAACGCAGGCAGCGTTGGGAGCACGACGGTCGTCCCGATGCGCTCGACGAGCGGCGGCGCCTTCTTCACCGAGGTGTCGAACGGCATCCCGGATGCCGAGCCCCGTTCCTTCTACCCACCGATGATCCAGGTCGCGGGCTCGGGGACGGCGGGGAACACGCTCTACTTCGGGACGCAGCGCCTGTGGCGCTCGACCGACGACGGCGGCAACTGGAGCCCGGTCAGCCCGGTGCTGAGCA
>DASYQE010000165.1:0-10058 GCA_036005805.1 Candidatus Polarisedimenticolia bacterium
CGCGATTCGGCCAGGGCCACGATGATTCCTCCCGTCCGCGGGATCTGCCGGCCGGACATCAGGAAGTTCCCCGCCGCGTAGTACTTGTCGAGGAACGCCACGTGGGGGCGCATCTTCGCGTCGATCTCCGCGAGCGGGGCCTTGTAGGTCAGTTCGACGATGAACATCGGTATCCTCAGTGAGCGGCAGGGGTCTTGCCGAGAAGCGACGGCCAGCCGGAGACGAGGGTGATCGTCCGCTGGCTCTGGGTCGGGGTGTCGAGGTTCATGAGGAAGCGCTCGCCGTCGCGGGTGACGTCGTACTGGCTCACGACCGTCAGGTTCAGGAGCTCGCCCGGAATACGGAACAGGGGCACCGGGACCGCGCCGTCGAAGGTCTGGCCCGGCGCGACGGCGACCGACATCAGCTTCGCATCGACTTCGTGGCGGCCCACGTCGAAGAGGGTGCAGATGTGCGGATGGCTCAGGCTGGAGACGGCGCGCGCCTCGCGCTCGAGCCGCTGCCGCAGCTCGGGCTTCGAGGAGAGGTGGGCCGGGAGCACCTTGACCGCGACGATGCGGTCGAGGCGCGTGTCCTTCGCGCGGTAGACCTCTCCCATCCCTCCCGCGCCGAGTGTCGCGATGATCTCGTAGGGACCGAGCCGTGATCCTGGAGCCAGGGGCATCGTGGCGCGGGATTGTACCCGGTCCCGCCAGTCGGACCCCGAGCGGGGAGACGGCGCGCCTGTAACCTTTTTCCATCGGCAGGCATCTGGGAAGTCAGGAGGCGGATCCGATGACGATTCAGGAGACTCTCAGGCTCATTGCCGGTTCTTTCGTCCTGGCGAGCGTCGCGCTCGGATGGTTCGTTCACCCGGCCTTCTTCCTGTTCACGGCGTTCGTCGGGATCAACCTGGTGCAGTCGGCGTTCAGCCGGACCTGCCCGATGATGTGGTTCCTGAGGCGCGCCGGAATGCGCGAGCGCTGAGCGCGCGGCCTTCGCGCCGAATCTCCGACCCGCGGCCCCGGTGCTAGCATGCCGGCGTGGATCCCGTCACCGCGGTCGAGGCGGAGAAGGCCGATGACCGGGCGCTGGCCGAGGCGTTGATCGCCGGCCGACCCGAAGCGTTCGAACCGTTCGTCGAGCGCTTCGGCCCGCTCATCCGGAACTTCGGCCGGCGCATGTGCGGCCACCGGGACGACGCCGACGAGGTGCTGGAGGAGACCTTGCTGACGGCCTACCTTTCGCTCAAGGACCTGCACGATCCGTCGGCGCTGCGGGCCTGGGTGTTCCGGGTGGCGGCGAACGCCTGCCTGAAGATGCGGCGCCAGGATCGCCTCGGAGCGCAGCGGGAGATCGGCCTGGAGGAGATCCTCCCCGGCCCGGGCGACGGCGGCGGCCCGCCGCAGATCCCCGACTGGTCGCAGACCCCGCTGGATCGGCTGCTCCAGGACGAGCTGCGGGGAAAGCTCGACGAGTCCATCCTCGGGCTTCCGTCCGACTACCGGATCGTGCTGCTGCTGCGGGACCAGGAAGGCTTCAGCACGCGCCAGACGGCGGACATGCTCGGCATCAGCGAGACCCTCGCGAAGGTCCGCCTGCACCGGGCTCGCCTGGCGCTGCGGAAGTCGCTCGAGGGTTACCTCAAGGGAGTCTCCGCGTGAGCACCCCGGACCACGTCCTTTCCTGCCGGGACATGGCGAAGCACCTTTCGGATTACCTGGACGGCGACCTGGCCGCATCGCTGACCGCTTTGATCGACGCGCACCGGGGGGAATGTCCCCCCTGCGAGGCCTTCATCCGCACGCTCCGGAGAAGCGTCGAGCTGGTCCGCGCCAGGCCGCGCGAGCCGCTCTCCGAAGGCGTCAAGACCCGGCTCGTCGAAGCACTCCGCCAGGCCCGAGACCGCCCCCCCCGCCTGTAACCTTTTTCGATTCTCCGGGTCCTGATGAGTGGCGGCTCGAATGGGCCGCTTCCACGGGGGACCCGGATGCGCCGAACACGCTCTGCTGCCGCCGTCATCGCCGCGCTGTTCCTGGCCGCGAGGCAGGGACTGCTCGCCGCGCCGGGTCCCCTCACCCTCCCGGACGCCGTCCGTGTCGCATTCGAGCGCGACCCGGCGCTGGCGGCGGCGCGGGCGGAGGCCGATGCGTGGTCTGCGGACCTGGATGCGGCCAGGGCCGCGAGATGGCCGCGTCTCCTGACGGCGGCGGAATGGCACCGTACGGACGGCCAAGTCGCCGTCTTCGGCGACAAGCTGATGGCGGGGGAATTCACCGCCGACGATTTCGCCCTCGATGCCCTCAATGACCCCGAGGCCCTGAACCACGCCAGTCTCGGCGTCCTCGTGCAGGCACCGCTGTACACGGCGGGACGGATCCGGCACGCGATCGACGCGGCCGACGAGTCCTCGCTCGCCTCCAGGGCGCACCTGCGCGCGGCCGCGATCGATCTCGTGGAGGAGGTGACCCGGGCCTACGACGGGGCGCTGCTGGCGCAGGCGACGGTCGGCATCGCCCGTGACGCCCTCGTGAACGCACGCGGTCACGAGCGGGCGGCGGCGGCGCGCTACGAGGAGGGCTCCGCGCTGAAATCGGACCCCTTGAGGGCCGAAGTGCACCGGCTGGCGCGCGAGCGCGACCTGGAGAGAGCGGACGCCGGGCTGGAGATCGTCCGGTCGCGGCTGCGCGTCCTGCTGGGCCTGGCGCCCGGCGACGCGATCCTCCTCGCGGACGCCGAGCCCCTGGCGCCGGCTGAGCCGCTGACCGGCCTGCAGGAATGGCTGGACGCGTCGGCGGCCGCGGGCGGACGTCCGGAAATCGAAGCAGCGCGGCGCGCCGGCGCCGCGGCGGAGGCGCAGGACCGGGCGGCCGCCGCGGCGCGCGGACCCGAGGTGGACGGCATCGCCCGGTATGACGTGCACGCCAACGGTCTCGACGGCGGAGAGGGTTCCTATTTCGCGGGTCTGCAGATCCGCTGGGCGGCCTTCGACCGCGTGCGTTCTTCACGGATCGACGCCGCCCGGGCGCGCGCGCAGGCGGCGGAGGCGTGGAGCCGCGTCGCCGAGGATCGCGCCCGCCTCGATGTCGAGCAGGCCTGGCGGGACGCCGACGTCGCGGATCGCAACGCCGCGATCGCGCGGCAGGGACTGGCGGCCGCCGAGGAGGCGCGGCGGATCGCCGCCGAGCGGTACGCCGGCGGCCTCCTGCCCCTGACCGATCTCCTGGATGCGGAGACGGCGCTCCTCGAGACGCGCCTTGCCGAGATCGGCGCGCGATTCGATGCGGCGGTCTCGCGCGTGCGGCTCAGCCGGGCCTCGGGCCGGCTGGAGGTTCCCCGATGAGAAGCGTTTGGTTCGTGAATCCGCCGCGCGGCGTGGGCCGGATGGTCTCCTCCGTTCTCGCGCTGGCGCTCGTCGCCTCCCCCGTGGCCTGCTCCCGGCGCGGGCCGGCCGGCGCCGCGGCGCCGCGGGTCCCGTCGATCGCGGTGCGGACGGCGCGGGTGACCACCGGCGGCGCGTCGTGGATCGAAGTGCCGGGAACGGTGGAGGCGGCGCAGGCCGCCGACCTCGCCAGCCGCGTCGCGGCCGTCGTCGAGAGCGTGCACGTCGAGGAAGGGAGCCGGGTCCGGGCCGGGGAACTCCTGATCGCGCTCGACGGCCGCGACCTCCGGGCCCGCCTGCAGGCCGCCGAGGCGGTGCTCAAGGCCGCGACGGCGCAGCACGAGCGGGCGGCGGCGCTCTTCGCCCGGGACGCCGCGACGCGGCAGGAGCTGGAGGCGGCCGAGGCGGCCCGCGCCGCGGCCCAGGCCGAGCGCGACTCCGCCGCGGCTCAGGCGGGGTACGTGGAGATCCGGGCGCCGTTCGACGGGGTGGTCACGGGCAAGTGGTCGCACGCCGGCGATCTGGCCGCGCCGGGACGGCCGCTCCTGTCCATGCAGGGGGCCGGCCTCCTGCGGGTCGCGGCGAGCCTGACGCGGGCGCAGGCCGAACGGCTGACGCTGGCCCAATCGCTCGAAGCGGTGCTCGAAGGAGGGGAGGTGGTGGTCTGCCGGGTGTCGGCGCTGGCCCCCGCCGGCGATCCGTCGTCGCTCCGCTCCCTGGTGAAGGCCGACCTCCCGAAAGGAGCGGCGGCACGGGCCGGATCGTTCGCGCGGCTGCGCCTGCCGCGCGGTGACGAGGAACCGGTCCCCATGGTCCCGAAGGCCGCTCTCGTCGAGAAGGGGGCCTTGACCGCCGTCTTCGTCGTCGAGGCCGGCCGCGCCCGTCTGCGCTTCATCAGCCCGGGGGACTCCGCG
This sequence comes from Candidatus Polarisedimenticolia bacterium, assembly GCA_036005805.1. Lineage (GTDB taxonomy): Bacteria > Acidobacteriota > Polarisedimenticolia > Gp22-AA2 > Gp22-AA2 > DASRAU01. The sequence goes on from DASYQE010000165.1 coordinate 4,276, forward strand.
GGGGATCGGGTCGTGGTGCGCGCCGGCCTGGACGCCGGAGAGGAGGTCGTCCTCGATCCCGGCCTGCTCGCGGACGGAGCGATGGTCGAGGCGAACCCGTGACCAGCGGGGCGGAGGACACTCCGCAGCGCTCGCCCGGCGGCATCGCGGGACGCCTCGCCTCGACCTTCCTGACCTCGCGCCTCACCCCGCTCGCGGTTCTCGCCTCGCTCCTGCTCGGGCTCCTGGCCGTCGGGCTGACGCCGCGCGAGGAGGAGCCGCAGATCATCGTCCCCATGGTGGACGTGATGGTGGCGATGCCGGGGGCCCCGCCGCGCGAGGTGGAGGAGCGGGTGACCACGCCCCTGGAGAAGACGCTGTGGGGCATTCCCGGCGTCGAATACCTGTACAGCTCGTCCTTTCCCGGCTCGGCGCTGATCACCGTGCGCTTCGAGGTCAACGAGCCGCTCGAGCCGAGCCTGGTCAAGGTGTACGACCAGATCGCCGCCCACCTGCCGGAGCGTCCGGAAGGAGTCACGCCGCCGGTCGTGGCGCTCCGGACGATCGACGACGTGCCGTTCCTAGCCCTGACCTTCTCTTCCGGACGCCTCGACGGCTTCGCCTTGCGGAAGATCGCCAACGAGGCGGCGCGGGTCATCGAGTCGATTCCCGAGGTCGCCAAGGTCGAGGTGATCGGCGGGGAGCGGCGCCAGGTGCGGGTCCTCCCCGATCCGGCCCGCCTCGCCTCCCGCGGGGTCTCTCTCCTCGATCTGGAGCCGGCGATCCGGGCGGCCTCGGCCCAGTCGGCGTCGGGACGGATCGTCTCGGGCAACCGCGAGACGCTGGTCGAGACCGGGCCTTTCCTGAGAGACGCACGCGACCTGGCGACGATCGTCGTCGCCGTGCGCGCCAGCCGGCCGGTCTACCTGTCGGACGTGGCGGCGATCGAGGACGGCCCGGAGGAGCCGTCGCGCTATGTCTTCATGGGAACCGGTCCGGCGGCGGCCGCGCGCGGCATCGTGCTGCCGGAGGACGGACCGGGGCGCGAAGACCCGGCGGTCACCATCGCCGTCGCCAAGCGCCCCGGCGCGAACGCCACCGCCCTCGCGAAGACGGTCCTGCAGACGAAAGACCGGCTGCGCGGCACCCTGGTGCCCGGCGACGTGGCCATCGCGGTGACGCGCAACTACGGAGAGACCGCGGCGCACAAGTCGAACGAGCTCATCGAGCACATCCTCATCGCCACCCTGTCGGTCACGCTCCTCATCGCCGTGGCGATGGGCTGGCGCGCCTCCCTGGTCATCGGCATCGCCGTCCCGGTGACCCTGGCCCTGACGCTGTTCATCACCTACGTCGCCGGGTACACCCTCAACCGCGTCACCCTCTTCGCCCTGATCTTCTCCATCGGCATCCTGGTGGACGACGCCATCGTGGTGGTGGAGAACATCCACCGGCACCACGCGATGCGCGACGGGCGTTCGATGTTCCGCCTGGCGGTGGACGCGGTGGACGAAGTGGGCAACCCGACGATCCTCGCCACCTTCACGGTCATCGCCGCCATCCTGCCGATGGCCTTCGTGCGCGGGTTGATGGGGCCGTACATGCGCCCGATCCCGGTGGGCGCGTCGCTGGCGATGCTCTTCAGCCTGCTGGTCGCCTTCGTCGTGTCGCCATGGGCGGCGGTCCGGCTGCTGCGGCACGAGGCCCGGCACGAGGAGCGGGAGGCGTCGGACCGCGGCGGCCGGCTGGATCGCCTGTACCGGAGCTTCATGGCATCGCTCATCCGCCGGCCGCTGCACCGCGGACTGTTCTTCGCCGGCATGGCGGCGCTGTTCGCCGGGGCGCTGCTCCTCGTCGCCCTCGGCGCGGTGAAGGTGAAGATGCTCCCCTTCGACAACAAGAGCGAGATCCAGGTGCTGCTCGACCTCGACGAAGGGGCGCCGGTCGAGGTCTCGCTGCGGGCGGCGCGGGACATCGGCCGGTTCCTGTCCACCGTGCCGGAGGTGAGCGACTACGAGATCTACGCCGGGGCAGCCGCCCCGGTGAACTTCAACGGGCTGGTGCGCCACTACTTCCTGAGGCAGAGCCCGAACGGCGCCGACATCCAGGTCAACCTGGCCCCCAAGGAGGATCGGAAGGAGCAGTCGCACGCCATCGCCCGCCGCCTCCGGCCGGAGATCGTGGCCCTGGCGCGGCGTCATGGGGCGCGCGCCAAGGTGATCGAGATCCCGCCGGGACCTCCGGTGCTCTCGACGCTCGTGGCCGAAGTGTACGGGCCGGACCACGCGCGGCAGATCGAGCTGGCGCGGCGGATCGAAGGGCTGTTCGAAGGCACCCCGGGCGTGGTGGACGTGGACACCTCGATCACCGCGCCGCAGCCCAAGCTCTTCCTCGACGTCGATCGCGAGAAGGCGGCGCTTCTCGGCGTGGCGCCGGAGCGGATTGTCGCCGCCGTCGGCGCGGCCGTGGGGGGCGTGGAGGCCGGGCTCCTGCACCAGCCGCGGGAGCGGGAGCCGGTGCCGATCCGGATCGGGTTCCCGGCTGCACGGCGCGCGAGCCTCGATCCGGCGCTTGACCTGAGGATCGCCTCCGCGGGCGGCGCCCTCGTGCGGGTCGGCGACCTGGTCCGCGTCGAGGACTCCGAGGAGCAGCCGGCCATCCTCCACAAGAACCTGAAGCGCGTCGTCTACGTGCTGGGGGATCTCGCGGGGGCGCAGGAAAGTCCGGTCTACGCCATCTCGCGCCTGGACGGCGAGATCGCCCGGCTGCCGGTGCCGGAGGGGTACGAGATCGCCCGCTACTCGACGAAGCAGCCGGACCTGACCGATCGCCTGGCGGTGAAGTGGGACGGCGAGTGGCACATCACCTACGAGGTGTTCCGCGATCTCGGCATCGCCTTCGCGCTCGCGCTGCTGCTGATCTACATCCTGGTGGTCGGCTGGTTCGAGTCGTTCGTCATCCCGCTGGTGATCATGGCGCCGATCCCGCTGTCGCTCATCGGCATCTTTCCCGGGCATCTGATCTTCGGAGCGTTCTTCACGGCCACCTCGATGATCGGGTTCATCGCCGGAGCCGGGATCATGGTGCGCAACTCCATCATCCTGGTGGACTTCACCGAGCAGCGCCTGCGCCAGGGGATGCCGCTGGAGGAGGCGGTGGTCGAGGCCGGGGCCATCCGCTTCCGCCCGATGCTCCTCACCGCGGCGGCGGTCGTCGTCGGCTCGTTCGTGATCCTGTTCGATCCGATCTTCCAGGGGCTGGCTCTGTCGCTGATGACGGGCGAAGTCGCCGCGACCTTTCTGAGCCGCGTCGCCGTGCCGGTGCTCTATTACCTGGCCGCCCGGCGCGGACGCGCCGCGCAGCTTCTGGCCGCCGCGACGCCGGCGCCCTGACCCGACGCGCGCGTGAGCCGCGTCGCCGGACGCCGCGGGCGCGAGCGGTGGACCCCGCAGCGCGATCCGGCTTACCATGCCGACCGTTCCCTGCGGCCTTGCAGGTCCGGGCAGCCGTGGCGGAGAAACCGGCTTTCGCCGAGGAGGACTCCATGCTGCCCGCGATCTTCGCCGTCTCGCTGCTCGCTCACGCCGTCGTCAATGCCCCGCTGTCTCGGACCGCAGCGGCCGCGCCGCCCGCCGCGTCCGCGGCTGCGTCGGCCACCGCGACGGCCGGACCCTCCCCGGGCACGCCGGCCGCGGCCGTCTTCGAAAAGCTGCGCGCGCTCGCCGGCGACTGGTCCGGGACGTACGAGTGGAGCGGCGGGCGGAGCGGCGGCGGCGCGATCGAGGTGAAGTACGCGGTCGTCGCCCGGAACTCGGTGGTGATCGAGACCCTCATCCAGGGGGGCGAGCCGACGATGACGAGCGTCTATCACCTCGACGGTGCCGATTTGAGGATGACGCACTACTGCGCCGCGCAGAACCAGCCGCGCCTCAAGGCCTCGCGCATCGATGCGGCGCACGGCGAGATCGACTTCGCGTTCGTCGACGTCACCAACCTCGCTTCGCCCACGGCCGGGCACGTGCACGGCGCCGAGATCCGGATGCCCGACGCCGATCACCTGACGATCGTCTTCCTGTTCCTCGCGGGGAAGAACGAGAGCCGCGAGCGCCTCGAGCTGCGGCGCGCCGGAGCGGCAGCATCCTGAGTGCGGCCAGCGGCTCGCACGTCACGGTCGGACGCGGCGACGCGATCAGCCGAAGTTGCGGATGCGCGGCCAGATCTCGGCCCAGCTCGTCTTAAGGCCGCGGCAGATGAAGATGTCGGGATGGTCGCGCGTCTCTTCGTTCTCGATGCCGTAGGGATTGGGCGTGTGCCCGGCGAGCGTGACCGAACCGCAGACCTCCTCGAGCCGCTCGCGCCGCGCGCCGAGCACGACGACTGTCTCCGGCGGCGGATCGCCGGGGCCGCGCAGCCAGTACGAGTTCGTCGAGCTGATCGCCTGCGGCAGGCCGTGGGCCGGGCCATAGAGATCGACCGCCCCCGCCTCGCCGTAGTTGCCGCAGAAGATTCCCGCGCGCGCGCGTTCCTCGGGAGAAAGGGTGGACCAGATGCGCGCCACCTCGGTCACCAGCTCCGGCCAGCCGATTTCCTCGACGAAATCGCCGTTGCGCTGCGCGGCCGCCTTGAAGAGAGGCGAACCGATCGGGGCGAGTGGCAGGCAGAAGGAGGCCGTCGCGAACCCGAGCGGCAGGAGGGCGATGACGGCGGCGCGCGCACGCCCCGGGACGACCGTCGCGCCGGCCGCGAGCAGCATCGGGTAGAGCGGCGCCGTGTAGTAGCCGCGTCCGTGTGCCACGACGAACAGCACGAACGGCACCACGGCCATCCAGCCGAGGAGGCGGAAGCGCCGCGACGCGAACAGGGTGACGAGCCCCGCGATCCAGATCGGGATCGTCAACGGGTGCGCCGGCTCCATCAGCTGCTCGATCAGGAAGTGGTCGGTGCGCCCGATGCGCACGTCGCGCGCGTGGATCGACTGCAGGAAGTCGAGCGTGATGAACCCGTGCCGTGCCTCCCAGACGACATGCGGCAGCGCCAGCACGACCGCGAGGACCGCTCCGATCCAGAGCCAGCGGCTGCGCAGGTGGCGCACCGGACCGGTCAGGAGGAGCCCGGCCGCGAGCCCCGCGAGGAGGAACGCGATCGTGTACTTGGTCAGCACCGCCAGGCCGATGGCCCCGCCGATCACCACCCACCAGCGTTCGTCTTCGGTCGCGAGGAGAGACGCGACGCCCCAGACTATCAGCACCCACCACAGGAAATCGAAGGTGACGTACTGGTAGAGCGCGCTGGCGGCGAGCGACACGGGAGCGATGGCGGCGGCGAGCGCGGCGATCCACTGGACGCGGCGATCGCCGCCGAGCCGCCGGGCGAGAAGCGCCGTGAGGACGATGACGAGACTCTGGGCCACCGACGGCAGGACCCGCAGCACACGCGGGGTCGCCGGTCCGACCAGCATCGAGACGTGTCCGAGGAACGCCGTCAGCGGCGGATAGGCGACGTAGCCCCAGGCGAGATGGCGCGCGTCGTCGACGGTCGCCAGCTCGTCGCGATGGAAGCCGTAGCCGCCGTTGGTGACGAGATGGAACAGGACCTTGAGCGCCGCGAAGATCAGGATGCCGCCCAGCGCGCTCTCCCCGGTCCGGGCCGTCGCGCGCGTCAACGCGAATCCGACCTGGCGAACCAGCTCCAGTTCAGGATGGCGTTCCAGAGGAAGCGGTGGTCGGAGCGGTTCATGTCGCGGTGGATCGGGCTGAAGTTGTAGGCGACGATGCGCCCGCGGCCGAGCGGGAAATCGAAGATGG
>DASYQE010000166.1:0-38884 GCA_036005805.1 Candidatus Polarisedimenticolia bacterium
AGACCATGCGGTCGAAGGCCACGCGGGTGGACTGCTGCTGCTCGGAGAAGTTCTCGCCGTTCTTGTACGACTTCTGCGCCGCCGAGTAGAAGATGAAGACGATGGCGGCGACGATGGCGAAGATCGCCGAGGCCACCAGCAACTCGATCAGGCTGAACCCGCGTTCCCCGCTGCTGCGCTCCTGCTGTTGCGTGCCCACCGGAGCCTCCGTTTCACTGCGGCTCGAGCCGCAGTCCGTTGCCTTTCTCAGATCCACACTGCCCATCAGAACCGCACCGTCGACATCGCCACGCTGTGCTGGCGGCCGAGCTCGTTCCAGTTCAGCGTCACCGTCACCTTGATGCCCGCGGCCGAGCCGAAGTTCGGCGCCGAGGGGCCCATGGCATCGATGCGCACCGCCGCCAGGCCGCTGTTGAGCTTTCGGGCGATCTCGGTCTGCCAGCTCTGGATCGGGGAACCGATCGACGTGCTCAGGACCGTGCGCGTGGTGTCGGTCGCGACCGCCCCCAGGTTCAGGTACAGGGAGTTGTACGACTCCTTGTCGAACTGCTCCATCAGCCCCTGCGCCAAAGCCGTCGCCTCGGTGAGCGTCTTGCCGGTCTTCACCTGGCGGCCTCCCAGGATGAACATCGAGGCGATCGACAGGAGCACGCCGGCGAGGACGCCGATGGCGATGACGACCTCGATGAGGCTGAAGCCCTGCTCCGGATCCTGCTGCCGATTCTTCCGCTGCATGACGCGCATCTCCGGCTCCCCTCGCGTTACGGCGTGTAGGTGGCGTACGCGGTCGTGACCGTGCCGGTCGGCGACACGCTGATGGTGTAGCGGTCGCCCCGCGTATCGTTGATGTCCATGCTGACGATCAGGACCTGCGTGGCCGTCGATCCGGTGGCCCCGGTGCTGTTGAAGCTGAGCGTCGCGGCGCTGCCGTTCTCGAGATTGACCCCCTGCTCGAGGCGGCGGGTGATGGTGTTCCCCATGGCGTTGGTGAACACGTAGGTGTTGGGATTCGTACCGCTGCCCTGCGTGCTGGTCGTCATGGTGAAGGTCGCCCGCTGCCCGACCGCGGCGTAGCGCATGCCGCGCACGTCGGTCGCGACGATGTCGGCCCCCGCCTTGACCTTGTAGGCCTTGAAGGCGTCGGCCATCGCCGGGCCGCCGAACAGGATGAAGATCCCCATCAGGGCGATCACGGTCAGGAGCTCGGGGAGCGAGTACCCCTGCTCGGTCCGTCTCCGCCTCTCCTGCGTGCGCTCGGTGGTCATCGGCTCTCCTTTGCGTTCGCCACCCGGTCGAGCAAGGGACGCGCCACGCCGCGCCTGGCCGGCGTCACGGTCGCAAGTGCGTGTCCCGCACGAGGTTGCGCGGTGATGACGGAACGGTCATCGATCACGGAATGGAAACCGCGCGCGCCGCGCGCGGCGAAATGTAACGGCCGCGACTCAGGCGACGAGATCGATCGGGATGGCAGGGGCGGGACGGCGCGGCAGCAGCAGGACCATGCGGGTCCCGCCACCGGGGCGCGGCAGCGCTTCGACGGTGCCGTCGTGCAGCGCGGCCACTTTCTGGACCAGCGGCAGCCCGAGGCCGGTCCCCTCGTCCTTGGTCGTGTAGAAAGGAGTGAAGATGTGGCCCCGCGCCTCGGCCGGGACGCCGGGACCGTCGTCCTCCACCTCGATCCGGACGAGCGGGCGCTCGCCGGCCTCCTCGCGCCCGCGCACCAGGATGGTCCGCGTGTCGCCTTTCGGCTCATCGAGGGTCGCCTCGAAGGCGTTGAGTACCAGGTTTTGCAGCGCCTGCTTGAGGAGCGTCTCGTCGGCGAACAGCCGCGGGAAGACGCCTTCGACCGCGATCCGCACCCGGGCATGGTCCGGGTCGGAGCGGAAATCGTCGGCGGTCTCCGCGACCAGCCGGGCGAGATCGACCTCCTGGAGGTCCGGCGTGATGGGCCGCGCGTAGCGCAGGAAGTCCCCCACGATGCGCAGCAGCCGCGCCGTCTCGCGCTCGATCGCCTCGGCGTGGCCGCGCGCCGGATCGGCGGCCGCGGCGCGCGACTGCAGGCGCGCATGCCCCTGGATGACGGCGAGGGCGTTGCGGAACTCGTGCGCGATCCCGGCCGACATCTCTCCCAGGATCGCCAGGTTGTCGCGCAGCCGCGCGCGCTCCCGCAGCGCGCGGATCTCGGTGAGGTCGGTGAGCAGGCAGACCACGCCATCGACGCCCGAGGCGTCGGGATCCCCGGTCCCGCCGCGGATGGGTGAGAGCATCACCCCGACGTGGACCGGCCGGCCGTCCCGGCCGCGCAGCGTCACGACCTCACGCGAGCGGGCCTCACCGCGCTGCAGGGTGCCTTGGAGGAGATCGAGCAGGGGGGCGTGCGCTCCGAGGAGATCGGCCGCCTCCCGGCCGGGGGCCGGCGCGCCGAGGTCGAGCAGGCGCGAGGCGGCCGCATTCAGAGTGACCAGGCGCCCGCCGCGATCGAAGACGAGCGCGGCGCTCGACATGCCGGAGATCAGCCGTTCCCCCGGCAGGCCGGACGCAACGGCGCCGCCGGTCTCCAGCCCCTTGAGGGAGTGCAGCTCCCGCTCCTGCGCGCGCATCTTCTCGAGCACTCCCTGGACCGCGCCGACGAGCGCCTCGGCGTCGTCCAGGCCGTCCGCCGGGACGGCCGCCGTGGCGAGGCCCGCGGCGGCCTGCAGCCGGCGATAGGGACGCAGCAGCCACCGGGCGAAAAGCAGGACCAGCGTCAGCACGGAGAGCAGTCCTCCCGCCTGCAGCATGGCGATGGTGCGCAGGTCGAGGTCGAGGGACGCCAGCGCCGGCACTTCCCTCTCGAGCCGGATGAACCCGAGCGTGCGGAAATCGCGGTCGCGGATCGGGCGATAGGCCGCGAGCGTCGCGAAGGAGCTGCGCCCGGCGCGCTCGAGGGGCGTGATGGATGTCAGCCCGGAGAGCAGCCGCCGCCGCTCGCGTCCTTCGTGCGCGAGCAGGAACGGATCGAGGCCGCCGATCCCGGCCGTGTCCGACGAGGTCATCACCTTTCCGTCGGACGAGAGGAGGTCGACCCGGCGCAGGTCGTGCAGGCGCGCCAGGCGCTCCAGAAATGCCGGCGGAACGAAGGGCGCCGCCGCATCGCCGCCCGGAGTCCCCGTGGACGGCGCCGCCATCTCCGTGGTCGGAGGCAGTGCGCCGGTGGAGGGCGCCGGAGCGCCGGTCAGCATCCGGTCGCGCTCCAGCTCGGCGCGCAGCAGGTCCGCCTCGACGCCGAGCCGCAGTCCCGCCTCCTCCTGGATGGCGTTGCGCGCCACGACGAGGAGGTGGAAGTCGAACCAGATGGCGATGGCGAGGAACAGCACCAGGAGGACGAGGAAGATCTTGATCTGCCCGGCGTAGGAGCGCAGGAACGCCGGGGTCATGGCAGGCCCCGCAGCTGCAGCGCGTACCAGCGCACCACGGGCTCTCCGCAGAAGAGGGCCAGGATGGCCGCGCCGCCGAGGAAGACACCGTAGGGCAGCTTCGACCGCCACCCGTAGCCGTGGAACACCATGAGATACATGCCCCAGAGCGCGCCGACGACCGCCCCCGCGAACAGGGTGAAGAGCATCAGCCGCAGCCCGAGGAAGGCGCCCACCATCGCCAGCAGCTTGTAGTCGCCGCGTCCGATGCCGTCGAGGCGATCGCCCCTGGGCACGCCGCGCATCCCCTGCCAGCCGCGATACGCCGCGTTGACCGCGAAGAGCATCAGGTAGCCGAGGGCGGCGGCGGCGAGGTGATCGACGAAGACCTGGGCCGGGGTCCCCTCATCCGGAGCGAACACGGCGCGCAGCGGCGACGCCAGGAGCCCGGCGGCGATCCCCGGAAGCGTGATGACGTCGGGGAGGATCTGGTGCTCGGCATCGATGACGATCAGGGCGACGAGGGCGGCCGCGAACGCGGCGTCCACCGCCCAGCCGAGGCCCGGGCCGCGCACGAGCGCGAGCGACAGGAAGAGCAGCCCCGTGGCCGCCTCGACGAGCGGATAGCGCGCGGCGATCGGCGCTCCGCAGCCGCGGCACCGCCCGCGCAGGATCCAGTACGACAGCACCGGCACGTTGTCGTACCAGGCGATGAGCCGCCTGCACGAGGGGCACGCGGAGCGCGGCGTGACGATCGATTGCTCCAGCGGCAGGCGATGGATGCAGACGTTCAGGAACGAGCCGAGGATCAGCCCGAGCCCCAGGGCGAAAGCCGCGAACAGTCCCGCCGCCATCCCGGCGCTCATCGCCCGAGGATGCTCAGCCCGCCGTACGACGGCTCGCCGGTGCGCGGATCGTAGAGATAAGGATGTCCCTCGGGGTCGCGCGGCGTCGCGCGGAGGATCCCGGCCGCCTGCAGCGCGTCGAGGCTGCCGGGCCGCCGCCCGGTCCGGCCCTGGTAGAGGGCCATCGCCTTCCTGAGATCGTCGAGGTCGACCTGGACCCGCAGGTCGTGCACGTGGTTCCAGGCGATGGTGCGGACGTACTCGTCGGTGGCCGCGTCGTGGATCGCCGCCCACTCCTGCAGCGAATCGCGGATGTCCCCGGCGCGCCGGGTCATCTCCGCCTTGAAGCGCTGCACGATCGGCGGTGCGCCGGGCACGGCGGCGGAGAGGTCGAAGTAGCGCGCGGCGCGCGTGTAGTCCTTGAGCGTCTGGTAGCAGGTGAAGCCCGCCTCGAACGGCAGGATCCACTGGTCCGGGTTCTTCTCGATCCCCTTGTCGAGCAGGCGGAGCGCCATCTCCGGCTGCTGGGCCTCGGCGGTCATGATCATCGAGCCGGTGAGATACGGATCGAGATAGCGCGGATCGAGCTCGGTGATGACGTCCCTGTAGATGTGCTCGAGATAGTCGTAGCGGTCGGCGATGTCGTAGTTGCTGTAGTACTGGATGGACCAGAGGTAGAGCGCGTCGGCCAGCAGCTCGTCGAACCCGAGCGAGGCGATCTGCAGATACCGCCCCGACGGCAGGTAGAGCAGCGGCGCCGTCGCGGTCCCCCGCCCCGCGCCGCCGAACTCCGACTGGAAGCCGATCGACAGCGCGAGGCAAAGCGCCGCCGCGAGCCCGAACCGGCCCGGGCCGACGCTTCCCGCGGCCCGCGCCCGTCCGCCGGGTGCGGCGCCCAGGGCGGCGGCCACCCCGCTCACTGCATCTCCTTCCGTTGGAAGGCGGCGCAGGCGAGCCCGAGCACCGCGCCGCCGTAGAGGACCAGGTACACGAACGCATAGGCGAGCCGCTCGGGCGGGATCGGGACGCCGTGCACGACCATCCCCTTCACGTCGAACGGCGCCAGGTCCGGCAGGACGCGCTGCAGGGCCAGGCAGAGCGTGCGGGCCCAGGGCGCCGCCACCCGCGCGCGCAGCAGATCGAAAGACCAGAGCAGGTGCCCGGTGACGTACAGCGCCAGCGTCAGGATGCACGAGACGATCGGGTTGCTGAGACACGAGAACAGGACCGCGATCGCCGTGATCAGCAGGAACTGGAAAAACAGCAGCAGCACGGCCAGGAGCATCGCCGGCTCGGCGATCCCCTTGAGCACGAGGAGCAGCTCGAAACAGAGGGTCATGATGGCGGTGTTGACCAGGAGCGTCAGCACCAGCCCGGCGTATTTGCCCAGGACGAACTCGGCCCGGTGGATGGGCTTGGCCAGCAGGACGTAGACGGTGCGCCGCTCGATCTCCCGGCTCACCAGGCCGATGCCGAGCAGCACCGCGGTCAGCACGCCGAACAGGTCGATGGTCGCCAGGCCGAAGTCCTTGATGATCTTCTCTTCGCTCCCCACCGTCAGGAGCGACAGCGCCTGCGCGCAGAGGATCAGCGCCACGGCAAAGACCAGCAGCAGGTAGAGGATGCGGTTGCGGATCGCCTCTCGGAAGGTGTTGAGCGCGATCGCCAGGATGCGCCCGCTCATCGCCGGCCCTCCTCCGCCGCGCCGTCGGCCTGCCCCGCGGCGACGCGCACTTCCTCGAGGAGGAGATCCTCGAGAGAGCGCCGCGCCGGCGACACCGCGACCAGTTTCGCCCCGCCGCCGTTGAGCGAGCCGACCAGGCGATGCAGGTCGGCCTGCGAGGAGACGCGCAGGAGCACCCGGTCCTCGCGGCGCGACAGGACCTGGCCGATGGGCGGATCCTGCGGCGAGGGCCAGGCGAGCGTCACCTCCCACGAGCCGACCTCCCCGCGCACCAGTTCCTCGACGCTGCCGAGGGCAGCGAGCCGGCCGCGCACCAGCATCCCGACCCGATCGCAGATCGTCTCGGTGTCGGAGAGGATGTGCGTGGAGAAAAAGACCGTGCGGCCGCGCCGCTTCAGCTCGAGGATGAGATCGCGCACCTCGCGGCGGCCGATCGGGTCGAGCCCCGACATCGGCTCGTCGAGGATGACGACATCGGGGTCGTGCAGGAGGGCCTGCGCCAGGCCGATGCGCTGCAGCATCCCCTTGGAATACAGGCGAAGCGCGCGATCCGCGCGGTTGTGCAGACCGACCCGCTCGAGCAGATCGAGGACGCGCCGCCGCCGTGAAGGCTCCCGGAAGCCGTGCAGGCGCGCGTGGAAATCGAGGAACTCGAAGCCGGTCAGGTAGTCGTGGAAATAGGGGTTCTCGGGCAGGAAGCCGACCCGGCGGCGCGCCTCCGGCCGCGACGGATCCTCGCCGCAGAGGCGGATGGTTCCTTTGTCCGGGAAGAGCAGACCCAGGACGAGCTTGATGGTGGTGGTCTTGCCGGCGCCGTTGGTGCCGATGAAGCCGAAGATCTCCCCTTCCCGGACCTCGAACGACAAGTCCCTGAGAATCCAGTACTTGTGCAGAGACAGATGGGTCCGGTAGCTCTTCGCCACCCCTTCCAGCGTCAGGACAGCCATGCCCCCCCTCTATCCTCTATTTATGCGGCCCGGCGGCCGGCCCCCCGGCCGGCTCCCCCGCCCTCGAGGCCAGCCCCCGGCGCTTCCTGCAGGAGCCGCCCATACAGAGACTCCTGCTCACGCACCATGCGGTCGATGTCGAACTCCGTGAGCAGCGGGCGGGCGGTCGCGACCAGCCGGCGCGCCAGCGACGGATCCTCCAGCAGCCGGAGGATCTGACCGGCCGCCGCGGCCGGATCCGACGCCGGCACCAGGAGGGCATGCTCGTCGTGACGCAGGAGCTCGGCCGCGCCGTCGATGGCGGTGACGACGAGCGGCCGGCTCGCGGCGATGGCCTCGGGAACGACGCGCGGCAGTCCTTCCCACAGCGACGTCAGAGCCACGACGTCGAAGGCGGCGAGGAGATCGGGAACGTCCCGGCGCCAGCCGAGAAGACGCAGCCGCCCGTCGAGGCCGAGCGCCCGCGCGCGCGCTTCGACCGCCGGGCGCAGTGGTCCGTCCCCGACCATCACGAAGGTCGCATCGGGACGACGGGTCGCGACGCGGGCCGCCGCCTCGACGAAATCGAGGGGCGCCTTCTGCGGCTTGAGGCAGGCCACCATGCCGACGATCGGCCCCTTCTCCGGGAGGCCGAGGCCGGCGCGCAGGGTCGCCGTGCCGGCCGCGGCGGCGCGGTCGGCCGCGGCGGCGAGCGCCCCCAGGTGAACGCCGCTGCGCACCACGCTGGCCCGCCCGGGATCGACGATGCCCAGCGCCGCGCCGCGCGCGAGGTGCACGGCGGCGACCGAAACGAAGTGGGTCGTCCACGGGCGCGCCATTCTCTCGGCGGCGACGAGTGTCGTGCGCAGCCAGGCCGGCTGCCGGTCATGGAAGCCGAAGCCGTGGATGGAATGGACGACCACCGGCACGCCCGCGAGCCGGGCGGCGGCACGGCCGACGATTCCCGCTTTCGACGAGTGGGTGTGGACGATCGCCGGCCGCAGCCTCAGGAAGGCGCGCGCCAGCCGGCGCACCGCGAGGAGATCCTGCACCGGCCGGATCGGGTGGACGAGCGACGGCACGAACGTCAGCGCGTCGCCGAAACGCTGCCGCGCTTCCGCGTCGAGCATCCCGCCTGGTCCCGCGAGGAGGTGCGCCTCGTAGGGGGCGCGCAGCTGCGCCACGGTGTGCAGCGTGTTGTCCTGCGCGCCGCCCAGGTCGAGCCGGGTGATGACGTGCGCCACGCGGATCACGCGATGCGCCTCCGGACCGCCGCGGTCGCGGCGCGGTCCGCCGCCGGACCGAGCGCCTGGCGGGCGCGCTCCGCCGCGTCGGCGCCGGCCCGCATCGCCCCCTCCATCGAGGAATACTCCCACGCCCCGAAGCGGCCGGTGCTGTCGATGCCGTGCTCGCGCAAGGTCTCGAGGACGCGCGGCAGGTGGCGGGCCCGGTGCCGGTCGTACAGCACGTACGCCGGGTCGAGGACTCCGACGCGCGAAAAGACGACGCGGTCGCGGCGGTTGAGGATGCCGGCGCGCCGCAGATCGTCCACGGCGCGCGCCGTCACCTCCGCCTCGTCGAACGGCTCGTCCGCCCGGAGCGACCGCTCCGCCCACACCGAAGAGCAGCCGCGCGGCGCCATGCCGGCCGCCAGGTTCGACGGGAAGCCGATGCGGTAGAAGGAGAACTCCGGCTCGGGGAAATAGATCCAGTGGGCCTCCGACAGGCGGCGGCGCGCGACCCCGAGGCAGATATTGAGGACGCGCACCGAGCGCAGCCGCTTTCCGACCAGTGGCAGGTCGTCCGGCAGTCCCTGTGTCGCCGCCAGCAGGCGGTCGAGGGGCATGGTCGACACCAGCCGCTCGTACGGAAGCTCTTCGCCGCCGCGCAGCCGCACCACGCGGCGGCGGGCGTCGATCGCTTCGACGGCGTGCTTCGTCCGCACGTCAGGCACGCGGGCGGCGAAGGCGTCCGGAAGCGCCCGGATGCCGCCGGCTCGCGGATAGAGGAACGTCGGGTTGTAGCCGAGGCCGCTCACCGTCGTTCCGAAAGCGCCGTCGAGCACCTCGCGCAGGGTCGGGCGCGGGATGGACCAGGAGACCCAGCCGCACTCGATCTCGTCGAGATCGACGCGCCACAGCTTGGCGTTGTAGGGCAGCATGAAGTGCTTCGCGATGCCGGCGCCGAAGATCGCCTGGACCCACTCGCGGAAGGTGGCCCGCTGCGGATCCGGGTCGCCGGCCGTTTCACGGCGCACCAGGGCCTCGACGAAGCCGCCGACGCACTCCTTCACCGTCTCGAGCGGCAGCCCGGCCAGGTTCGCCTGGAAGGGGTAGGGCGTGAAGGTGCCCTTCGAGTAGATGAGCGCCCGCCGCTCGTGCGACGCGAACATGCCCGGCGCCAGCCGCTCCACGAGATCCCGGAAGCGTGGATCGCGCAGGTGCAGCAGATGCCCGGTGCAATCGAAGGTGAAGCCTTCCTCGACGGACGTCCGGCACAGACCTCCCGGCTCGTCGTCCCGCTCCAGGACCACCGACGGAACGTCGTCGAGATGCCAGGCGGCCGACAGCCCCGTCAGCCCTCCGCCGAGAATCACCACCGGTGCGCGCACGTCGTCCCCGTCTCTCCTAGAGGCCCATGTCGATGCGTTTCAGGAACAGCCCGGTGCCGAGCCCGAGCACCACGAGCCCGCCGAGCAGCGCGGTCGCGAACGCCGCCGTCCCGGCCATCATGCCGATGCCGACGAAGCCCAGGAGCAGCGTCGCCCCCCAGCTCAGGAGCACCGTCTGCCGCGTCGTCAGCCGCCAGCGCCGCAGCCGCAGGGCGAAATGGTCCGGGCTGCCGCGCATCACCGGCAGCCCGCGCCGGTGGCGGATGTACATGACGAAGAGCATGTCGAACACCGGCACGCCGAGGATGACCACCGGCGCCAGCGACGCGACCAGGTTCTTCGAGGTGTAGGAGTTGTTCATCGCCAGCGCCCCGAGCATCAGGCCGACGAAGAGGCTGCCCGCGTCCCCCATGTAGATCTTCGCCGGCTCGAAGTTCGACCGCAGGAAACCGCAGAGGGAACCGGCGAGCGCGGCCAGCAGCACGGCGTACGTGGCGCGGCCGTTGACCACGGCGACGAGGAACAGGACCAGCGCGGCGGCCGCGGCCACCCCGGCGGCGAGGCCGTCCATGACGTCGATGATGTTGAAGGCGTTGGTGATGCCGAGAAGCCACACGAACGACAGCGACATCGCCGCCCACCAGGGCAGAAAGCCGAGCTTGATGAAGATCGACGCGTTCATCAGCGTCGCGACCGCCACCACCTGCCCGGCGAGCTTGACGCGCGGCGTGAGCACGCCGAAGTCGTCCACGAGCCCGAGGATGACCACGATCGCCCCCGCGAGCAGCAGGCCCAGCACCTCGACAGAATCGAAGCGCAGCGTCGCCGTCAGCGCCAGCAGGAACGACAGGTAGATCGAAAGCCCGCCGAGGTAGGCGACCGGCTCCTTCTGCGTCTTGAGCGCGCCGTCGGGACGATCGACGATCCCGAAGCGGATCGCCGCCTGCCGCATGAGCGGCGTCGTGTAGAGAGCGAGCGCGAGCGCCAGGAGGAACGCCAGCGCCGGCCGGACGAAGACCGACGCGCTCACGCCGCCCTCCCCGCGCCCGCTCCGGCCGGCCGAGACACGATGCCTTTCGCGTCGAGCAGCTCGCTGTAGACCGAGGCGGTCTGGCGCACCAGGCGATCGACGTGGAACTCGCGCCGCGCCCGGGCGCGCCCCGACGCTCCCAGCCGCGCCGCGCGTTCCGGATCGCGGAGAATCGCCGTCATCGTCTCGGCCAGCCGGACCGGGTCGCCCGGCGGCACGAGGATCCCGTCCACGCCGTCGCGAATCACTTCCGGCACGCCACCGACGCGGCTGGCGATCACCGGCAGCCCGGCCGCCATGCCTTCGAGCGCGGAGAGGCCGAATCCTTCCCAGAGCGAGGGCTGCACCAGGAGGTCGAGTCCCGCAACCAGGACGGCGGCGTCCGTCCGCTCCCCCGCGAAGCGGACCTTGTCGCCGAGGCCGAGCGAGGCGGTGAAGCGCTCCAGCTCGCGGCGCGCCGGGCCGTCACCGATGAGGACGAAGCGGGCGCGCGGGTCGGCCGCGGCCACGCGCGCCGCGGCGGACAGGAAAACCCTCAATCCCTTCTTCGGCTCGTCGAGGCGGCCGAGGGTTCCGACGAGGAGCTCCTCCGGTCCTGCCCCGAGAAACACCCGGGCTCGCGTCCGGGCCTCGGCGCCCGTGGGAATGGCGTCGACGTCGATGGCGTTGGCCAGCGTCACGACCCGGCCTGCGCTCAGGCCATGCCGCTCGATGGCGAAACGCCGCACCGCGTCAGAGCAGGTCAGAACCCGGTCCGACAGCGGCGCGGTCACCCGTTCGACGAAGCGGTGGTGCGGCCCCATCCAGAGATCGGTGTCGTGGTGCGCCGTCAGGACCACCGGCACGGCGGCGAGTCGTCCCGCGAGGCGCGCCGCCACGTTGGCGTAGAAGAGATGCGCGTGCAGGACATCGATGCGCTCGGTTTTCAGATATCGGACCAGCCGCAGGAGCGATCCGAGATCGCGCCGATGGCGCGCCCCGAACTCGACCAGCGGGACACCGGCCCGCTCGAACGACCCGGCCAGCGCTCCGCCGCCCTTGAACGTCCCGACACGGACGTCGAATCCCAGGGCGCGCAGGCGCGGCGCCGAGAGCAGGAGCAGCCGCTCGGCCCCGCCGAGTCCGAGGCCGACGGTCAGGGCGAGAACCCGCGGCGACGAGGCGGTCATCGACCCCCTCCGAGCACCCGCCGGTACAGGCGATCGAATTGGTTCGCGACATGGCCCAGCGCATACCGATCGAGGACGCGGCGACGACCCGCCTCCCCCATCCGCGCCGCCTCGCGCGGGTCGCGCAGCAGCCGCAGCAGGGCGCGGGCCGTGCCGGAGGCGTCGCGCGGCTCGACGAGCAGACCGGTGAGCCCGTCGGTGATCAGCTCGTCGACGCCGACGCCTCTGGCCGCGACCACCGGCCGCTCCAGGAGCATCGCCTCGAGCAGCGCCATCGGCAGGCCCTCCCACAGCGACGGGAAGGCGAACAGGTCGAGCGCCGCCAGCACGGTCGCCACGTCGTCGCGATGTCCGAGGAAGATCACCCGGCCGTCGATCCCCAGGCGCCGCGACTCCGCTTCGAGCCTCAGCCTCTCCGGTCCCTCACCCGCGAGCACGAGCCGCGCCTCGGGCCGCTCGCGCAGGATCTCGGGGAACGCCTGCAGGAGATAGAGCTGTCCTTTCTGCTCCGCCAGGCGCCCCACCGTGCCGAGGATCGGTCCGGCGGCGTCGAGTCCGAGGGCCCGGCGCGCGGCGGACGGCTCCGGCGCCCGCGCCGCGAGCGACTCGTCCACGCCGTTCGGGACGACGATCGTCTTGTGACGCGGGAGCCGTTCGGCCCGGGCGAGGAAGTCCACGAGACCTTCCGACACCACGACCACCGCGTCGGCCGCCGCATACGAGAGATGCTCGAGCAGGAGGAACGGCGGCCGCTTCCAGGTGCGCCGGGTGCGGAACTCGTCGGCGTTCTGTCGGATCGACACCAGGTGCCTTCCGGTGAGGCGCGCCGCGACGGCGCCGTAGTAATCGGCCAGGTCCATGTGCGTCTGGATGAGGTCGATCCCCTCGCTGCGCACGAGTTCGACCAGGCGCGGCAGGACCCTGAGGTCGGCCTTGAACCCGAGGTCGAGACAGGTCGGCACGGCGCCCGTGGCCTCCTCGAACGCCGGCGCGAGTTCTCCCGGCCCGTGCAGCCACGCCACCCGGAACGACCAGGCGGCCGGATCCATCCGCGGCAGCAGCCGCAGCAGGGCCAGCTCGGTCCCGCCGCGCTGCAGCGTCGAGAGCAGGTGCAGCACCCGCCGCGGTCTCCCCGAGGCCGGGAGCGTCGTGAGGGTGGGACGCTCGCGCCGCATCGAGGCGGGCGGAACGTGCAGCGCGGCGGCCCGCTTCACCGGGCTCCTCCCATCGCCGTCTTCGGCACGCGGTCGGGCGCGTCCCCGGGAACGTCGGGCGCCGGCGCGCTGACCCAGCCGATCGCCTCGAGGAGACGCTGGAACCTTTCGTCCCAGGTGTGCCGGCTCGCGAAGCGAATCCGCGCCGCGCGCGAGGCGCCCCCATCGGCCGCATCCTGCGCGCGGCTGCTCTCGAGGGCCGCCGCGAAGTCGTCCGCATCCCGGGCGAGCGCAATCGGCGCCTGCATCGCGGCGGTCTCAGCCATCGGCGTGGCCACGACCGGCAGCCCCGCCGCCAGGTATTCGTACACCTTGATCGGGTGGATGGCGTCGGTCATCGGCGTCAGCCGGAACGGCACGAGGCCGGCGTCGGCGGCGGCGAAACAGGCCGGCAGCGCGTCGTACGCCCGGGGCCCGAGGAAATGGACGTTCGGCGCGGTCAGGACGGGACCTCTGGCGCCGCGCTCCGGACCGATGAGCGCGAAACGCCAGTCCGGCCGCCGCCGCGCCGTGTCCTCGACCAGGGCCGTGTCGAACCAGTGATCGAGCGCCCCGGCGTAGATGGCCAGCGGCCGTCCGAGCGAGGCGAGCAGCGGATCCGGCATCACCTTGGCCGCGAAACCCTGCGGCTCGCAGGCGTTGGGCAGGTGGACGACGTGCCGGGCTCCAGCCTTCCGGGCGCGCTCCGCGAGCACGCGCGCCGTCGCCACCACCAGATCCACCCGCGCGAAGACCTCCCGCTCGATCGCGGCGAAGGATCGCGGCGTGTCGGGGAAGGCGGCGGTGTCGTCGCACATGCGGTACACCGAGCGGGCCCGGGGATAGAGATCGAGAAGGGCGGTCATGGGCGCGCCCGGCTCCATGAAGAGCAGATCGACGTCCTCGAAGCCGGCGTGCGCCAGGGTCGCGGCGAAGGACGGGGTGGTCGCGCGCAGCGTGCGGCGCGCGACCCCGGTCGAATCGAGGATCGGACGCCGGCGGTGCGGGCTCCACGTCAGCGGCGCGTAGGCGAAGAGGCGCCCGCTCTCGAGCCACTCCCCTCCCCGCTCCCAGAGCCGGCGGCGCGCCTGGACCTCGTCGTTGCCAAAGGCTGCGTTCCAGGGGGCGAGCGGGCCGGCGCACCACGCGACCCGGTCGCCGCGCGCCAGGAATCGCCGGGCGAAGTGGTGCCCTCCGACCCGGATCGGGCCGCCGGGGGCGAAGTGCTCCCACATCAGGACGCGCATCGCTCTCCCCTCACCGCGCGGTCGAGCCGGAAGGTGGCGCGCATCGACGCCTCGATCTCGGAGAGCGTGATGGCCTGGGAGGCCGAGCCGCGCAGCGCCGCGACGACGGCGCTCCACTGCGCGTCGATCCCCTTGTCCTGGCGCGGCAGCAGAAGGGTCCCTCCCGGTCCGCCGTGCACCGAGAGAGACTTGAAATCGTCGAGCACGAGCGCGGCGCCGCCCTTGAACACCTCGAGCCGCTCCTTCGCCAGCCCGGCGTCTCCCAGGCCGGTGTAGGCAAGGACCGCCTTCGAGCCACAGGCGAACGAGACGGTCGCCGTGAAGGAATCGCCCTGCACGACGGCCGATCCGTCGGTCGGCAATGCACGCGCTTCGAGGCCGGTGATCGGCGCGCGCACGAGGAAGAGCAGGAGATCCATGAAATGACAGCACTCGCCGAGGATGCGGCCGCCTCCCTGGAGCGGATCGTGCGCCCAGTGCCCCAAAGGCAAGGCCCCGGCGTTGACGCGGTAGAGCAGCAGCGCCGGTCCGGACAGCCCTGCGAGCGCCTCGCGCAGCCGGGTCGCCAGCGGGCTGTAGCGGCGGTTGAAGCCGACGGCGAGCAGGCGCCGCGCGCGCCGCGCCGCGTCGAGAATCGGCATCAGCTGCTCCTCCTCGAGGCACAGGGGCTTCTCGACGAACACGTGCCGGCCGGCCGCGAGCGCCTCGAGGGCCTGTTCGGCGTGCAGGTGGTGCCGCGTGCCGATGAGGACGAGGGGCGAGTCGTCCCGCCGCAGCATGTCCGAGAGATCGGTGCCGGCCTCGGCCACGCCGAGGCGGCGACCCGCTTCGCGGGCTCCCGTGGGGGTGCCGCTGACGACGGCGCGCACGGCGACGCCGGCGAGGTTCCGCAGCGCGGGCAGGTGCGCCGCGCGCACGAAGGCGCCGGCGCCGCAGAGGATCACTCCCAGCTCCCCCGTGCCGACCGGGTCGATGCCGCGCGCTGACGCATCGGGCGCAGCCGCCTCCCGCTCCGCACCCGCTGCGGACGGCCCTCCCGCGGGAGCCGCCGCATTCGTCGTCGCGCCGGCCGTCCCGGCCCCATAGCGCAGCAGCACGCCCAGGGGCCGCGGTCCGGAAGGCGCGGCGATGCGCTCGTAGGCCTCGGTTGCGGAGGCGAGCGGCACGATGGCGTCGATGAGGGGACGCACGAGCACCCGTCCCTCCTGCACCAGCCGCAGGAAGGCTCCCATGTTGCGCTGCTCCGTCCAGCGGACGTAGGCGACCGGGTAATCATGCCCCTGTTCTTCGTAGACCGGGTCGTAGCGTCCCGGGCCGTACGAGGTGCTCATCAGGAGGTCGAGCTCCTTCTCGTAGATGAGGGCGCGATCGACGTCGAGTCCGGTCGCCCCGACCAGGACGACCCGCCCCTTCTTGCGCGCCAGGCGCAGGCCGAGATTGGTGACTTCGCTCCCCTCCGACGCGGCGCACACCAGGACGGCGTCGGCGAGCAGCCCGCCGGTGGCGCGCGGCACTTCATCGCGCGGATCGCGCGCCGCCAGGTCGAACGCGGTGATGCCGAGGTCGCGGGCGCGCGCCGCCCGCTCCCGGTCGGCGTCGAACCCGATCACGACCGCCCCGGCCGCGCGCAGGATCTGCGCCGTGAGCGTGCCGATGAGGCCCAGGCCGAGCACGACCGCCGACTCCCCGACCGCGATGCCGGAGCGGCGCACGCCCTGGAGCGCGATCGCCCCGAGCGTGGTGAAGGCCGCCTCCTCGAGACTCACGCCGGCGGGGACCGGCGTGACGAGAAGGCGCGGCACGGCGATCCGCTCG
Organism: Candidatus Polarisedimenticolia bacterium; assembly: GCA_036005805.1. Lineage (GTDB taxonomy): Bacteria > Acidobacteriota > Polarisedimenticolia > Gp22-AA2 > Gp22-AA2 > DASRAU01. Next base: position 15,916 of record DASYQE010000166.1, read on the forward strand.
GCATGGCAGGCGTAACCGGCGCCGGCGCAGGCGACCGCCGTCCCCGGAGGAAGATCGGCGATGCCCCGCCCGACCGACTCGACGACGCCGGACGCCGCGTAACCGGGGACCGCCTCGGGCGGTGTCAGCCGCGTCTGCAGGCGCTCCAGAAGACCTGCCGGGCCTTCGCGCCGCAGGACGCCGAGGGCCTTGCCGAGCACGCCGGTGTCCGCGGCGGCGGCGAGGAGCGTCTGCTTCGCCGTGCCCTCGAGCACGGCCCGCTCGGTCCCGGCGCTGACGAGCGAGAAGGCGGTGCGGACGAGCACCCGGCCCGGGGCCGCGGACGGTTCCGGGACATCCTCGACGACCGCCTTCCCGGCGCGGAGCAGCACCTGTTTCACGACCCCTCCTCCACGAGCGCGAGCTGGAAGCGGGAGGAAATCGAAAGCGGCCCCTCCCAGGTCACGACCAGCGTGCGGGATGGCTCGACGCGGCCATATCCAGGCGAGAACCGATCCTCGACCAGGGCGAAGGCGGCCCCGCCGGGAAGGCGGTCCGCCCCGAGACGGAAGCGGACGCCTCCCGCGATCCCGAGCAGCGTCTGACCTTCGAGCGTCGCCTGCACGCGCGGCGCGAGGTGGAAGAACCATTCGATCCGGTGCGTCCCCTTCCCCTTCGCGTCCAGCCGGTCCTCGATGACGAGCCTGCGGGCGCTCCGGCTCAGGAACAGCAGGCGCCGGTGCGTGACCGGATCGGCGAGGCGCTCGTAACCGTGGTGCTCGGCCTCGACGAGGTCGAACGGCCGCCGGAAGACGGCGCGCAGCACGCGGGGGCAATCGACACCGGCGAGGTGGAACGGGTTCTTCGGGATCGGGTTGATCTCTTCGCCGTCGATGCGGACGGTGTTGTGCGCCGCGGTGGCGCGGAACCGATCGCGGGCCGCAAGGTCGGCCGTGTACTGTCCGGTCCCCGGGTCCACGATCAAGTCCTCCCCTTCGGCATGGGCCTCGAACGACAGCGTGTCGTTGTGCGCGTGGCCGCCGTGCCCTCCCTGTCCGACCGGTCCCGCCTCGAAATGCACCCACAGCCCGCCGCCGCGCAGGATCGCCGCACCGGCCTGCGGGAACAGGGCGCTGGTGACGCGCGCCCGCGAGTTCCCCGCCCGCGGCGCGAGGCCGTCGAGGGCGGCGGGTCCGTGCATCCAGAGCGCCTCTTCGGTCCGCTCGCCGGCGAGCTGCAGGAGCGCCGGATCGCCGAAGAGCAGGCCCGCGCAGGCCAGGAAGCCGCGATGGTCCCGCCGGTCGGCGCGGTGATCGCCGAGGACGAGGAACCGGCCGTCGTCGTTGTCGCCGATCTGCGGCGCCAGGCCGTCCGGCTTGGTGTAGTGCGCCGTGTAGTCGGCGCGGCGCCTCAGGTGCGCCCGCAGCGCCGACGCGTCGCGGCCGCGTCGCTCCAGGACGAGCACGGCCGCGTGCAAAAGCTCGCTCGTCAGCCGGTGATACGGGATCGAGCCCTCGAAGTCGGCGCCGTCGGCGAGCGTCTGCCGCGCGGCGTGCGCCAGGAGCGCGGGCCAGGCCTCCGCCTGCCAGGCCTCCGCCTCGCCGAGACCGCGCAGCGCGTCGGCGACCACGAGGAGCCCGGCGAGATCGCTCAGGTAATGGTTGCCGCGCGGCTCGCCGGTCTCGAGGTTCGAGGCGATGAAGCGCCCGTGCCCCAGAAGCGACCGCCACAGCAGCGATGCGAAGGCGCGATCCCCGCGCAGGACGTCGCGGAAGAGACTCGCGGCCACCGCCAGCGACACCGCGCGCAGCGCCACGTCCATCGTGCAACCCCAGTTGACCCCGCGCCCGATCGGATTGCAGGCGATGAAGTCGGCCACTTCAGCGCGGAACTCGTCGGCGTACCGGCGCTCCGAGGTCAGCCAGAAAGCCTGCGCCAGGAGAGGCGCGTGCTGGAGACGCGCCAGCTCCCACGGCCGCTTGACGTCCCGACCCCGTCCGAACTCCCGCGCCACCGCGGCCATCAGGTCCTCGGACGGACGGTGCGGGTCCCAGGAGAACCCGCTCACCGGGTCCTGGTGCCAGGGCAGACGTCGTCCGAGCGGCCGGTCGTCGAGGCCGAGCAGCTCGAAGCGATGCTCGAGCACGCGGTCGGCCGCGGCGACGAGCCGCCCGCGCCATTCCGGGCGCTGCGCGTAGGCGGCGCGCACCGCCGCCGGCCCGAGATCGGCCGGCAGGATCGCCGTCCCGCGCCCGGCCAGATCGGCGAGCGCCTCCTCGACCCGGCCGTAGGCTCCGCCGAAAGCGCGCAGCAGATCGGCCTCGTCCGGCAGCGCCGGTGTCATGTCGCGCAGCCGCCGGGCCGCCCGGCCGGCGCGCCGGCGCAGCTCGAACACGGGCTCGAGCCCGGCCCGCACGGCGCTCAGTCCCATCGCAGCAGTCCCAGCTGGCGCAGGCGATCGACCACCCCGCGCACATTCGCGGTCCAGGTATGCCGCTCGAGCGCGCGCGTCCGCGCCGCCGCCCCGAGCCTGCGCGCCAGCGCCGCATCGTCCAGGAGCCGCACGATCGCCCCGGCCAGCGCCGCCTCGTCTCCGGGCGGGACGAGCAGCGCGGTCCTTTCGTCCTCGAGGATGTCGCCGATCTGCTCGAGGCGGCTGGCGACGATTCCGCGACCCATCGCCATGTACTCGAAGAGCTTCGTGGGCGAGCCGAAGAAGCGCGTGCCGTCGGGGTTCTCGACGTGCGGCGCCGCCAGGATGTCCATGGCCGCCAGGTGTTCCGGGCCCTCCTCCTGAGGGACGAGCCCGGTGAAGCGGACCGCCTCCCCGCGCCCTTCGAGGATGCCTTCGCATTCCTTGCGATCGCGCCCGTCGCCGACGAACAGGAAGCGGGCGTCCGGGCGCTCGCTCAACACGCGCCGCGCCGCCCGCGCCAGGACCGGCGCCCCGTGCCACATCCCGAAGGTGCCGACGAAGCCGACGACCGGGGCGTCCCCGAGGCCGAGACGGCGGCGCACCGCCTGACCGTCGACGTCCGGCCGGTAACGGTCGGTCTCCACGGCGTTCGGACGCACGAGGACCCGCTGCTCTTCGCAGCCGCGCTCCAGGAGCCCCTGCCGCAGCACCTCGGAGACCACCACGATCAGGTCCGCGTGCCGGAGATTCGCCTCCTCCGCGGCGACGAAGAGATCCCGGTGGCGGAAGGGACGGTCCCAGTGATCGGCGATCCAGACCTCGGACCCGTTGAACTCGAGCACCAGCGGAATGCCTCGCTCGCGCGCCAGCGCCACGCCGGCCCAGTTCGCGGGGTCGAAGCGCTGGTACAGGAGATCGGGCGCCGCCTCCACCATCCGGCGCCGCGCCGCGGCGAGAAAGCGCTGTGCGTGCGCGAAGTACGGCACCTCGCGCAGGATGTTGTACCGCCGGCTCGGCGGCACCAGGTGCACCGGGTGACGGACGGGATCGACGAGGGCCGGCGCGCTCGTGGCGATGAACGAGAGGTCGGCGCCGAGCGCCGCGAACCCGCCGGCGACACCGGCCGTGTGCGCCACCGACCCGCCGGCCGGCACTCCCGACCACAGATCCGATCGCAGGAAGATCACCCTGCGCCCGGTCGCCGCCACCGGGCGATGTCGCTCCGCCGCCAGCAGGCGATGGAGGTCCCGGCGCGTCCTCCACAGAACGGCACCGCTGCCGAGGAGGCCCCGGCAGAGCATCGGCACGTCGCGCGCGACGAATCGCGCCGCCGACAGGATGAGGCGCCGCCCGCGCAGGTCGAGGACGTACCGGCGCGGCGCCAGCGGCAGCGCGCCGATCGCCTGCAGGCGCCAGAGTTTCTCGTGGAAATCGAGGTCGTCGGTCAAGAGCACGATCTCGTCCACGCCGAGCGCCCCGAGCCGGCGCGCCACGCGGACCGGGTTCCCCCGCAGCGCCTCGCGGCGCAGCGGCCGCAGCGCGCGGCCCGGCAGGAGGCGCGGCAGGATCGGCTCGACCTTGTCCGGATCGCGGACGAGGAGCAGGACCGCGGCCGACGGCAGGGAGGCGGTGCTCACGCCTGGCGCGCTCCGAGCAGTCCGCGCAGATCCTCGGGGGAGACGAACAGGCTCCGGACGAGTCCCACGCGGCCCCCGCGCAGGAAAGCCCCGAGGGTCAGGAGGAGCATCAGGACGTAGGCGAGGCTCGAGGTCGCCGCCGCGCCGGCGATCCCGAAGCGCGGGATGATCGCGCAGTTCAGCGTCACGTTGAGCAGGAGACCCAGGGCGGGGGCGATCGAGGTGATCGGCGGCAGGCCGCGCCCGGCGAAATGGTTCATCAGAACGCCATTGAGCCCGAGCGCGAGCACGCCGGGCAGCAGGAGCCGCGTCGCCAGGATCGCGCCGCCGAACGCCTCGCCATAGAGGAGACGCACCACCGGCCCCACCAGGATGCCGGCCGCGAGACACAGGCCGGACAGGATGAGCGCCGTGTGACGCAGCACCCGCGCCGTCACCTCCTCCTCGCGTCCTTCCTTTTCGGCGGCGACCCTCGGCAGCAGGATCATGCCGATGGTGACCGGCAGGAGCAGCAGGGTGTCGGCGATCTGCACCGTGATCGAATAGACCCCGGCCTCGGCCGTGCCGAGGAAGAAGTTCACCAGCAGCAGGTCCGAGCGAATGACCAGGAACGCCAGCAGGCACGCCAGGTACGCCCGGCCGCCGTAGCGGATCATCTCACCGAAGAGCGCCCGGTCGAAGCTCGGACGGAACGGAACGCGGCGGTGGCAGTAAAGGGCCGAGACGCTGCCAGAGGCGACCGCCATCCCGGCGAACAGCACCGCCGCACCGCGAGCGCCGCCGCCGAGGACCAGGAGCCACGCCGCCAGGAGCGCGAAGGTGATGACCTTGTTCCCCACCTCGAACACATTGAACGCCGTCGTCTCGCCCATCCCCAGGAGCGTGTTCTGGTAGAGCAGGATCATGAACTGGAACGGCAGGACCGCCGCGGTCAGCGCCACGAGCGGGAACGGGATGCCGGGGAACCACGCCGGACGGAGCAGCGCGATGGCGCACGCGACGATCGCCGCGATCAGGCCGGCGCCCCACGACACGAAGAGCGTGTTGCCCAGGACCTTCCAGGTCCGCTCCGGCTGGCGCGACACGACGTAGACATTGCCGGTGTGCAGTCCCGGGTTGCCGAACTGGAGCGACAGCCCGGTGATGACCGAGAGCGCCGCGAGCAGGCCGCGCCCCTCGGCGCCGAGCGTCCGCGCCGTGATGACGCTGCTGACGAGCCCGATGCCGGTGACGAGTCCCCGGCCGACGAGCGTCAGGGCGACCTTGCCCCGGAACCCTGCGAGCATCAGCCGCGCGCCTCGCCGGCGATCCAGTAGTCGTACCAGCGGCTCAGGTTGTACAGCGTCCAGAGGTGCCAGCCGTGCTCCGCCTTCCCGTCCTTGTGGGCGCGGAACAGGTCGCTGACGTGGGCGTAGTCGAACACGCCCTCTTCACGCAGGCGCGAGTCGAGGATCGACGCGACCGCCGGCCGGTACAGGTCGCCGCGGAACCATTCGCTCACCGGCGCGCCGAAGCCCTGCTTCGGACGGTCGATGATCTCGTCCGGCAGGATGCCGCGCATGGCGCGCTTCAGGAGGTCCTTCGTCCGCCCGCCGCCGAGCTTCAGGTCGGTCGGGACGTGCATGGAGAACTCGACGAGGTGGTGATCGAGGAAGGGCACCCGCGCCTCGATCGACGAGGCCATGGTGATCTTGTCCACGCGCATGAGGAGCAGCTCGGCGAGGCGGTTCTTCAGCTCGAGGTAGATCATCCGCTGGCCGAAGTCGGCCTGCGGCAGGACCTTCCGCACGTGCCGGTCGTGGTCGAGGACCACGTCGTGCGACGACAGCCCCTCGCAGCGGGCCCGCTCTCCGGCCGACAGCAGTCGCAGCTTGTCGCTCTCGGTCCAGGCGATGGCGCCGCCCCAGAAGAGCGTCTCCTCCGCCGCCGCCTTGCGCAGGAGCTCCAGGCGATCCCCGCCGCGGTGCAGCAGGCGCGCCAGGCCGCGCGCCGCGCCGTAGGCCCCCCGGCGCAGCGGGCGCGGCAGACGCAGCAGCCGCTCGAAGGCCCGCAGGTGCTCGACGTAGGCGCGGCGGTAGCCCTCGTAGCCGAAGAACTGCTCGTCGCTTCCCTCCCCCACCTGGATCACCGTCGTGCCGCTCCTGCGGGCCAGCGCCGACACGAAGTGCAGCGGCACGCAGACCCAGTCGGCGATCGGCTCGTCCTGGTGGAAGACGAGGGACGGCATCGACTCGAGCAGGTCCTTCCAGCCGATCTCCACCTCGTGGTGCTCGGTCTTGAAGAGCCGCGCCACCTTGCGGGCGTACTCGAACTCGTTGTAGTCGGGGTGGTCGCGGAAGCCGACCGAGAAGGTGCGCACCGGCCGGTCCATCAGGCGGCTCATGAGCGCGACGTTGGCCGACGAATCGAGCCCCCCCGACAGGAAGACGCCGAACGGCACGTCGGACATCATCCGCTTCTCGATCGCGCCGCCGAGCAGCTCGCGGATGCGCCCGGCGCAGCGATCCGGATCGCCGGAGGCGGCCGCCTCGTCGATCGGGGCCTCGAGCGGATCCCAGTACACCTCCGTGCGCGGCGGCTTGTCGGCCTCGATCACCAGTCGCGTCGCCGGCGGCAGCTTGTGGATGCCCTGGAACAGCGTGCGCGGCGCCGGCGCCGCCACGAAGGTCAGGTAGTGGTAGAGCGCCGCGCGATCGATCTGCCGCGACACGCGCGGGTGCTCGAGGATCGCCTTGATCTCCGAACCGAACAGGAACAGGTGCGGCAGCAGCGCGTAGTAGAGCGGCTTGACCCCCAGGCGGTCGCGCGCCAGCACGAGCTTCTTCCGGCGCGCGTCCCAGATCGCCAGCGCGAAATCCCCCTCGATGAGGCGGACGAAGTCCTCGCCTTCCTCCTCGTAGAGGTGCACCAGGGTCTCGGTGTCGGTGCGGGAGCGGTAGCGGTGTCCCCGCTCCTCGAGGCCGCGCCGCAGCGCCGCGTGGTTGTAGATCTCGCCGTTGAAGGTGATCCAGACGGTGCCGTCCTCGTTCGACATCGGCTGCCGTCCCGCGGGACTCAGGTCGATGATCGAGAGGCGGCGATGCGCCAGGCCGACGGTCTGATCGGGGCTGAGCCAGAGGCCGGCGTCATCCGGGCCGCGATGCGTGAGGGTGTCGCGCATGCGCGTCAGGAGCGCCGCGTCGATCCTCCCGGTGTCCCGGCCGAACTCGAAGACGCCGGCGATGCCGCACACGAGGGAACTCCTCCGCTATCTCGAAGTGCAATAAGGACTTGCGCCGCGTCAATATAGTGTCCGGGAAGCCCCTTGTCCAGATATTGACGATACGGGCGAACTCTCCTGTTTACTATCACTTGCGGGACGGATTCTGGAGGTGATCCGCTGCCTTTCGGCCGGGGCGTCGCGGACGATCTCGGCCGCGTAAGGGCTGTCCGGAACGTAGTCACGAAGCGCACCGTCGCTCGCCAGCAGAGCGTCGAGGGCCCTGGCCGCGTCCTCGTTCTTCGCGTCGCTTGCATCGAGGTCGGCGAGGAAGAGGCGCGCCCGCCGGTAGTTCGGCTCGAGTGCCAGCGCCGCCTGGAGCGTGGCGCGCGCCTCGCCGGTTTTTCCCTGCGCGACGAGGAAGCCGGCCTGCTCCAGCCGCGGCCGCGGATCGCACGGGGCCATCCGGACCGTCTCGGCGTACAAGGTCGTGGCCCGATCGATGGTCGCCTGGACGGGGAAAAGCGAGCGGGCCGCGATCGCCTCGAGCCGCGCCCGCAGCAGGAGCAGCCGCGGCTCGCGCGGCGCCAGCCGCAGCGCCGTGTCGAGCTCGATCGCCGCGGCGGCGTAGCGCGCCCGATCGGGCGGCCCACCCTGGAGCGCGGCCATCGCGAGCCCTTCGCGGTGCCACGGATTGAACGGATCGATCGCGGCGGCGCGGCGCAGCCGCGCCAGTCCCGCTTCCCCGAGCGTGCGCGCCGCGGACGCGTCACGCCAGGCGAAGTACGGACGCACCACCCCTCCGGCGACGAGACACGCGCCGACCAGGACGATCGCCCCGGCCGCCGGCGGGTCGAACCGCACCTGCCGCGCCGCCTGCGGATCGTTCCACGCGCGCGGCGCCGCAGCCGGATCCTTTCCCGCGTGTGCCGGGCGCATCCGCCAGACGCGGGCCACGGCGCACGCCGAACCGGCCAGGAGCGCCGCCGTCATCAGGATCGCCGGCCGATCCTGGAGATCCTCGACGCAGGCCTGCGCCGCGATCGCGGTCAACGCGGCCGCGGCGCCGAGCAGGAGACTGTTCCCGCCTTGCGCCGCACGCACGAGCGTCAGGAGGAGGCCCGCCGTGAACATCGCGGCGAGAAGGAACCCCGGAAAGCCCTCTTCCGCCAAAAGCGTCAGCGGGAAGGAATGGGCGCCCGCGAACTGGCGTCCGTATCGCACCGGGCTGCGCTCGAGCGCGAAGTTGTGACGGGGCGCCTCGTGCACGAACTGCCCCGGTCCCAGGCCCAGGAAGGGGTGTTCGAGCCCCATCGCCAGGGAGGATGTCCAGATCGGCACCCGGGTGAAGCGGTCCGGGTCGTCGTTCTCGGCGAAGCGCCGCGCCACCAGGAAGCCGCCGGCCGTCATCGTCACGAGCAGGACCACGGCCAGGATCGCCCTTCCGGGCCTCGGCAGGTCCCGCCACGCTCTCGCCAGCAGCACCGTGCCGCCGCAGGCCACGGCGACGAGGACGCCGCGCGACTGCAGCGGCAGCAGGGCGCCGAGATGCAGGAGCACGATCGCGCTCCACGGCGCGACCGCACGGCGGTCGCGGCGACGGACCGCGCCGATCGCCGCGGCCGACGCGAGGAACAGTCCGAGACAGAGATAAGCGCCGAGCTGGCTGCGGTTGAGGAAGATGCGCGCCGCACCGGCCGGTCCCGCCTGCAACGCGCCCGCGATGGCGAAGAGCGCCTGGATCGAAGTCGCGGTGACGACCGCGATCCGCAGTCGCCGGAGCGCCCCCGCCTCATGAAAGCAGACCGCCGCCGACACGAAGAGCAGGAGGGTCGAGAGCCGATCCATCACGCCAAGGAAGGCGGCATACGGGAATGGCGCCGCCGCGGCCGAAAGGAGCGAGAAGGCCGGCATCACGAGAGCCGCCGCCAGCAGCCACGTGCCGCGTCCGCGCGGACGAAGAGCCTCCCTCCCGCCGAGCGCGACGATCGCGGCGGCGACGGCGAGCGCGAACGACAGCGCCTGCACCGCCGCCAGCACGTCGGGCCGGCGCCCCCCTTCTCCGAACGGGGCGACGAGGAGGAGAACGGCCGCGAGGCCGAGCGCGAGGGTCTTCACCGCTCCGTCTCCGGTTTCGTCACAGGCCCGGGTTTGGTGTCCGGGTCCGGTTTCGCTTCCGCCTCCGGGCGGTAGAGCGGCTTGCCGGGATAGAGCCGGTGGGCCCGCTCCTCTTCGATCCAGGCGGCGGCCGGATCGGCCGCGGCGGCACGATCGAGCGCAACCGTGTGGTGCAGGATGGCGGATTCCGGCTCGAGCCGCGCCGCCCTCTCCGCTGTCACCCGCCGCAGCGTTTCCTCTTCGGGTGTCGTGGCGTGCCGGGCCAGAAGGCTCTGCGCCAGGAAAGCCCGCGGATCGGGATCCCAGGGACAGGCCGCCGCGGCCTTCCGTGCCTCCGCTTCCGCGTCGAAGGAGGGCCCAACCTGCGCCAGGGCGCGCGCCCGCTCCAGATGCCAGGCCGACCGATCTGCGGTCGCGACGTACACCAGCAGGAGGGCCGCCACGACGACACCGGACCGGCGTCGCGCCGGCCAGGGTCGCCCGTCGCTTTCCTCTTTCGCCGACGCCCCCGCGGGCCGCGCGGCGCCGGACGCGGAGCCGACTCCGAGAAGCAGGGCGGCCGGCAGCGCGACGCCTGGAAGGAAGAACGTGAAGTCGATGGCGTTGTGGAGGAGGAAGCCGGTCGCCGCTCCCGCGGCCGCGGCCACCGCCCCCCGCCGCCGCTCTTTCGGCCGGTAGAAAGCGGCGACGAGGAATGCCAGCGGCGCGAGCGTCCATGCCCCCCAGGTCGCGGCCAGCTGCAGATAAGAGTTGTGCGCGAACTGCGTCTCGTTCATCCCGGCGGCGATGAAGCGGGGATAGAAGACGGGAAAGCGCCCCGGCCCCACGCCGAGAATCGGGTGGTCACGAACCATCTCGACCGCGGCCCGCCAGTTCCCGAGGCGCAGCGAGAGAGGATCCGCGCCCGCGTGCGATCCGATCTCGGCGCGTCGCGCGTAGACGAACAGTGCCGCGCCCGCGGCGAAGACAAGCCCGGCCGCGATCGCGACGCGCGTGAGCCGGCCACGCGCGCTCCCGTCGTCCCGGCCGGACGGCCCCTCCGCCGGAGCGAGCGCGAAGGCGCAGGCGACGGTGGCGGCGAGCAGCCCGCCGAGCGAACGGGTCAAGAGGAGAGCATCAAGTTGCAGGACGATCGCCGATGACCACGCGACGCGCCCGAGACCCGGACGCGCGGTCCGCGCGGCGAAGAGGGTCATCGGCAGCGACAGGGCCAGGAAGCCGGCCAGAGCGGCCGGGAGGCTGAAGGGCCCCGAGGGACGACCCGCCTCGAGCCGCACGAGAAACGGATCGGCGGCCGGATCCTGCGCCGCCCGGAGGGCCGCCGCAGTCTCCGGATAGGCCCAGTGGTGCTGGGCAATGGCCTGCGCCGAAATCACCACGCCCAGGAGCGCCGCCACCACACCCAGGGACGCCACCTGGTTCATCCCGGTGCCGATCCGGCGTCCGGCGAAAAACGCCACGGCGAAGCAGGTGATCGCCGCCGCCTCGTCCAGCCCGCGCGCCCGTCCCCCGTCCACGAGCAGGAGCGACGCGCAGGCGAGAGGGGCGACGAGCCACGCGGCCCGGCGCCAGGACCCGGCGCCGGCGGCGCTGCGCGGGGCGAACCCGAGCGCGAGCACCAGGAGCGCGGCCAGTCCATGGGCGACCAGGCGGCCGGCGGGGTGGATCTCCGGCGGCAGCAGCGTCGAGGTGGCCAGGAGCGCGGCGGCCAGGAGGAACAGCAGGCTCACGCGGCGCCCCTGAAAAGCAAAGGGGCGGTGCCCGAAGGCACCGCCCCGATGTTGAAGTCCGAACGAAAGACTAGGTCTGGGTTCCCTGCGGCCACTGGAAGAACTGGCCGTTGGCGAACACGAGGTCGCAGTTGAAGTCGGTGGTCGTTCCACCGGTGTTCGTCCCCTGCGTGCCGTCCTTGGCGGACGACGTGATCGTGTACTGCGAACCCGTGTTCGTGGAGTCCGCGTCCCAGATGTTCTGCCAGCCGTCGGTGTTCGGCACGGTCTTCATGTAGATCGGCGACACGTGCGCGCTGATCGCGGCCCCGTTGGCGTTCGACATGCCCTTCGGGTAGAAGTTGTTGTCCACGGCGTACGACTCGATCGCCGTGCCGATGGACCGCATGTCGGCCATGGTCCGCTTCTGCTTGCCGCGGTCGATGGCGTTCAGCAGGTTCGGGATCGCGATCGCGGCGATGATGCCGATGATCGCGACGACGATGAGCAGCTCGATCAGCGTGAATCCCTTCTGTTTCTTCATCTGTGGTTCCCCCTTTCGACGACTCCCAGAGAGCAACCCCGATGCCACGCCGATCCACCGTCTCTTCTCCCCCTTCAACCCCTTGATTCACGGGCCTTTCGGACGCCGATCCGGTTTTCGTCACCGGCCGCCCCGCGCCCGACTCGCAAGATTCGTCAGGTCTCCCGTTGCGAGTGTGACAACGAACGTCACTGCAGGCTGGTCTCCGGAGCGGCCGCGGCGAACGGCGCAAAACGCTCCTGGAGCGCCTTGGCCCGGGCGCAATCCGGGTCTTCGCGCAGCTTCCGCTCCACCTCGGCCAGGATGGGTCCCGGCGGGACCTTGCCAATCAGGGCCGAGGCCCACAGGAACCGCCAGTCGTCCGGCTGCAGGGCGCGGTATTCGAGCCGGGCGATGGTCTCCTCGTGTTCCGGGCTCCGCCGCAGCATCACCATGACGTCATCGTCCCAGTAGACCAGGGCCCAGGAGGCGATCGGGAAGTAGGTCGCCGAGAAGGCCCGCTCCCCCGTCCGGTGGGAGCCGTCGGGCGCGGTGTAGACGACCTTCTGGAGCGTCGGGTTGTAGCGCAGGAAGGCGGCTTCGATCTTGTGACGGTCGAGGAAGGCGTTCCACGCCGCCGGCTCCTTGAGCGACGCCGCGATGTCACGCATCAGGTCACCGTAGATCTCGTTGCGGCTGTCGATGAACACCTGCTCTGCCGGAAAGCGTCTCCAGATCAGGTAGCCGCCGAACCGGACGTCGTTGTACAGGGGACCCGGGATGGCTTCGCGCTCGAGAAAATCCACCGCCCGGCGCGGCTCGTTGCCGGCGTCGAGGCCGAGCCCGAAGGTCGGCTCCGGCGGCAGCCACAAGAGGAGCGGGATCCCGCTCAGGAGCAGCACCGCGGCGATGACGAACCCCGGGCGCACCGCCTCGCCGCCGGTGCCGTGATGGTAGAGCCGGCTGCTCTTGATCCGATCGACGAGATGACGCGCCGGCCGCGCCAGGCCCCAGGGCAGCAGCAGGAAGAACAGTCCGACGTTGCGCACGTGCTGCAGCGCGATGAGCAGGGACAGCACCAGGGCCGGAGCAGCGATGGGATCGATGGCGCGCACGCCCAGGATCAGGACGAACGCCGTGAACCCCGCCGCGACGAAGAAGAGCGGCGTCGTGCTCCACGTCGGCGCGACCCACTCGAGGTTGGGCCAGGGGAGCCCCTGCAGAAGGTGGCGTAGCTCGAACGGCACGGCATAGATCTTCAGGCCATACGGATTGGCGCCTGCGGCGAGGGTCGCGGCGAGGGTGGTGACGGCCAGGCGCGGGAGGAATCCCGCAGGCTCGGCGGCGGCGGCGCGGCCCCCTTGGCGGAAACGATCGAACCGTGCCGCGACGAAGGTGGCCGCGGTCGCCGCCCCGAGGAGCGCGGGGACGAGCAGGATCCCGACGTGCAGGTTGGCGCCGAAAGCCGTCAGGAGAACGACTCCGACGAGCGGGGCGATCCTCCCCGTGCGGCGGGCGCGCATCGCCAGGTCCACCGCCAGCGGCACGAGCAGGAGCGTCGCCAGCTCGGGGCGCACGTCGAAGCGGAAGGCTCCGCCCACGAGGGCCAGCATCAGCAGGACGGCCGCACCGGCCGGTCCGTGCCCTTCGCGCATCAGCAGCCGCGCCGCCCGGAAGGCAACCCCCAGGAGAAGCGCGCTCTTGATCAGGACCAGGAGGTGCGGGCCGAGCGCCGAGTGCCCCGCGTACGCCAGGACCTGGAAAAGCCACTCATGATCGATCCAGGAAGTTCCCGATGACGTGAAGGAGTACGGGTCGACGCGCGGCACCTGTGCCTGCGAGACGATGAGCGCACCGGTTTTCAGGTGCCACCAGTAGTCGTAGTTGCGGATCGGGCTGAGGGTCGTCGCCGCCGCGAGGAGAACCAGGAGGCTGCCGAGCAGCAGGCGATCGCCCTTGCGCGCCCGGCCCGGCCGGAGTTCGGCGGCGGTCCTGTCCGCCACCGGCTCAGGCTGCAAGGCGTTCATCCACGGGCTGCGTCGCCGCTTTTTTCCGCCCGCGGAGGCAGAGGGCTCCGAGGGCGGCGAACCCGAGAAGGCTCGTCGCCGCCCCAACCTTCACGCTGAACGGACGGTAGCGCATCTCGATCGTGTGGCGTCCTGCCGGAACCGGCACGGCCCGGAACAGCATGTTGGCGCGCCGGATCGGGACGGGAACGCCGTCCAGCGTCGCCCCCCAGCCGGGAGCGTCGCAGTCGGAGACGACCAGGTGCCCGGAGCTCGGGGCCACGAGCGAGATTCTGACCCGCTCGGGATCGTCCTGCAAGACTTGGATGGGCGTGGCCTCCGCCGGCGGCGGCGCATCGGTGTGCGGCGCGCCGTCGATGAGCACCTCGGTGTCGGGGTCGAAGGCCGGATCGAGAAGACTCGAGGCCGCGTCCCCGGGGTCGCGCGGCGGGCGCGCGTGCGTGACGAAACGCAGACGCGGCAGCGGGGCGGCGACGTGGTACAGCCGCACCTCGGGCCGGCTGAGATCCGCGAGGACCGGCCCGGCCGTCAGCCCCGGCGCGTCGAACGCGCCGTAGGTGAGCACCGTCCCCACGGACGTCAGGCGCAGGATGCGCACCTGGTCGGCGCCGCTCATCGCCGGCAGCCGCGTCCCGAGCGACGCGGGCAGCGCCAGATCCATGCGATCGGTCGCCGGATCGAGCATCGTCGGCACCTCGTCGGCGTGCCCGGTGAGCAGCGCATACGTGACGCGATCGAAGCGGTAGCCCCAGACCTGCTCGTCGGTTTCGCCGCGGATGCCCAGGCCCGGCGGTCGCGGCGCATGATGCAGCCGCAGCGCGCCCGGGCCGTGATCGATCGCCTCGCGCAGGGGGGACGGCGTCTCGAGCAGGGCGCGCGGCGCCATGGAGCGGGCCGGCGCCGCCGCGGACAGGAGGGACACCGCCGCCAGCACAGGCACTCCCCACTCCACCGCGCGCGACCATGCCCCGCGCAGGAGCAGGACCAGGCTGGCGGCGAACAGGGCGACCTCGATTCCGGCGCGGAGCGTTGCCTGCAGGGCCCCGGATCGGATCGAGCCCATCCACGGGCCCGCAGCGAAGGCGGCGGGCAGTCGCATCAGCCGTGCGAGGACGGGGTCGGCGATCTCCGGCCGCACCGCCACGACACCCGCGGCCATCACCAGGACAAGACCCAGCCCCAGGCTCAGCCGGCGCAGGCGCGAATGGCCGCGTCGCTGCCGCAGCCGCTCCCAGCCCAGCGCGGCGAGGATCGCGATTGCCATGGTCGCCAGGAGCACCAGCCTCTCCGGATAGCGCAGCAGCCGCGCTCCCGGCAGCGCGGCAAGAACAGGACCGAGACCGGGAAAGGCGGGGAGCAGCGCCAGCCCGATCGCGGCCCCCGCGACCGCGGCGCAGGCCACGCCCCGGCGCCGCGACGGCCCCGGTCCCAGCGCCGCGCCGGCGCAGAGAAGCGGAATGGCGCCGAGGAACACGGAGAAGAGGAACGGATAGCTCCCCTCGAAGAGCCAAGCCCCCCACCAGGCGTTCGGCGGCAGCCGCGTCGGATCCCCGAAGAGACGCGGCAGGAAAAGCTCCGGGAGACGCTCCGGCAGCAGCGGCCAGCGGAAGACCTCCGACACCGGAAGCCCGGCGCCGCGCGGCGTCAGCGGCAGGAGCGTGAACGCCGGGACGAGAGCCGCCCCCGCGACGAGGACCGCCGTGCCGAAGACGACAGCGAGCGACCGGACGTGTCCGGCGCGGCGGGTGTCGGCGGCGGCCCCGCTGTGGCGCGGCGGCGGTCCGGCCGGATCCGTCATCGCCAGAACGGGTGCGAGCAGCAGCCAGGCCAGGAGGGTCGCCGGCTCTCCCGTGATCAGGATGACCGCCAGCGGCAGCACCGCCGCAAGGCGGGCGCCCGCACCGCCGCCGCGCACGACCCCGAGCCAGCCCCACAGGGCCAACGGCAGCCAGGCGAAGGCGCACAGGACGTTCTGCATGCTGGAAAGCGACGCCGCCGGCCCCGAGAGCGCGAGGACGGCCGCGGCCAGGAAGGCCGACGCGGGCGAGACCGGCAGGCGGCGCGCCAGAAGGTACCCGCCGAGGGCGAGCAGGCCGAACTGCAGCACGATCGACCAGGTGAAGGCGGCCTCGTGCGGCAGCGCCAGGAAGAGGAGCGTGATCGGGTGCAGCACCAGCATGTTCGGGTTGGCGTAGAGCGGCGTGCCGCCGCCGTGATACGGGTCCCACAACGGCAGCTCGAACGAGTGCAGCCGCTCCGTCACCAGGCGCCGGGCAGGATCGTGGTTCTGCGAGGCATCGCGAAGATAGAACACCGAGCCCTGGAACACGCCGGGGAAGGCCGCGAGGATGAGGATCGCGAGGAGCGCTCCGGCGACGAGCGGCCCGCCGAGGCCGGGGGCGCGGCTCAAGGGGAAAGAACCTTTACGCCGCGCCGGCGCGCGGTTCCCGCCGGCCGTCCAGCAGGTGGTATTTCTTCGCGAAGTAACGGAACGATCGGAAGCTCATGCCCAGGAGCTCGGCGGCGCGGGTCTGGACGCCGTCGGCTCGCGTCAGGGCGAGGGACATGAAATGCTCGCGCAGGTCCTCGAGCCGGCGCTCCAGGTCGATGCCGGTGTCGGTGAGCTCGGCCGGCAGCTCCTTCGCCGCCCGCGCCCCGCCGAGCTCGCGCGCCAGGTCCTCGGGCCCGAGGATCTCGGCGCCGGCCAGCGCCACGGCGCGCTCGATGACGTTCTCCAGCTCGCGCACGTTCCCGGGCCAGTCGTGCTGCTGCAGGGTCCGGCGCACCTCGTCGGACACGCCCGAGACCTTCTTCCCCATGAGGCTCGCGTACTTGGCCACGAAGTGATCGACGAGACGCGGGATGTCCTCGCGCTTCTCCCGCAGCGGCGGCATGGCGATCTGGATGACGTTGATGCGGTAGTAGAGGTCTTCGCGGAAGCGCTTCTCGCGCACCAGAGCCTCGAGATCGTGGTTGGTCGCCGCCAGCACCCGCACGTTGACTTCGGTTTCATCGGTGCCACCCACCCGCCGGATGCGCCGCTCCTGGAGCACGCGCAGCAGCTTCACCTGCATCGCCGGCGAGGTGTCCCCGATCTCGTCGAGGAAGACGGTGCCGCCGTCGGCCACCTCGAACAGCCCCTTCTTGGAGGTGACGGCGCCGGTGAACGAGCCGCGCGTGTGGCCGAACAGCTCGGATTCGAGCAGCTCGTCCGGCAGCGCACCGCAGTTGATCGACACGAACGGTCGGTCGCGCCGCGGGCTCTGCGCGTGGATGGCGCGCGCCGCCAGCTCCTTGCCGGTCCCCGACTCCCCGCCGATGAGGACGGTCGAGTGGGTCGGCGCGATGCGCTCGATGAGGGCCAGCACCTCGCGCATCCGCGGCGCCTCCCCCACCAGGGTGTCGGAGCCGGTCTTGCGCTTCAGCTCGCGCTTCAGCACCCGGTTCTCGGTCTCGAGCCGGCGCTTCTCGAGCGCGTTGCGGACGACGTTCTTCAGCTCCTCCACGTCGAACGGCTTGATGAGGTAGTCGTAGGCGCCGAGCTTCAGCGCCTCGACGGCGCTCTCGGTCGAGGCGTAGGCGGTGACCAAGATGACCGGCGTGTCGGGCGAGGCCGCCTTGGTCTGCCGCAGCACCTCGATGCCGCTCTTGCCGGGCATGGAGATGTCGCTCATCACCAGGTCGAACTCCCCCTTCGACGCCATCTCGATGGCCTTCTCGGCCCGGTCGGCGACCGCCACGCCGTAGCCTTCCTTGCGCAGCAGGATGGAGAGCATGTCGCGCATGCCCGCCTCGTCGTCGACGATCAGGATGCGATCCACGGCACCTCCCTCCGCCCCGCCGAGGCCTTCGCGGCCGGCAGCGCCAGCGTGATGGTGGTGCCGGCTCCGGGGCGGCTCTGCACCTGGATGCGTCCGCCGTGCTCCTGCACGATGCGGTAGACGATCGACAGCCCGAGGCCGGAGCCGCCGACGAACGAGGAATGGAAGGGCTGGAAGCTCTTGGCCACCTCCTCGTCGCTCATGCCGACCCCGCTGTCCGCGAACGACACGTGCGCCCCCTCGGGTCCGAGGCGCGTCCGGACCCGCAGCGTCCCGCCCTGCGGCATGGCCTTCAGCGCGTTCTTGGCCAGGTTCCAGAAGACCTGCTTCATGCGATTGGCGTCCACCCAGGCGGGGACCGGCTCCGGCCCGACCTCGGTCAGGATGCGATGGTCCCCCCGGCGCTCGTCGCTGTGCTCGAGGAGGCTCAAGGTCTCGACCAGGAGGGGCGCGAGATCGACCTGCGTGGGATGGAAGCGCCCCGGCTTCGCGAACAGCAGGAAGTCGCGGATGATGCCGTCGAGCCGCTTGGTTTCCTTGACCACGATCTCCATGAGCTCCCCCGCCTCACCGCGCGGCCGCAGGTCCCGCTGCAGCACCTGCACCGAGCCGCTCAGCGAAGCCAGAGGGTTCCGCAGCTCGTGCGCCACCCCGGCCGCCATCTCCCCGAGCGCCGCCATGCGCTTCTTGAGCGCGACCTCCTCCTCGAGGACGCGGATCTCGGTCAGGTCCTGGAAGATGAAGATCATCCCGACGGGCCGTCCGTCCCGCTCGCGCAGGACCGACACCGTGAACCCGAGGAACAGCTCCCGCCCGCGGTCGTCCTTCCAGTCGATCTCGAAGCGATGCCGGCTGCGACGGTCGAGCGCCGCGCGGATCTCCTCCAGGAGCCGGTCGGGCTGGCGCAGGAGCGACCCGATCGACATCCCGGCGAGGTCGAGCGCCTCCCGGCCGGTGATCTCCGCGGCCGCCCGGTTGGCGAAGGTGATGCGCCCCGAGGCGTCGGTCGTCAGCAGCCCCGAGTTGATGCTGTCGATGATGTTGTCGTGCAGCGCCCGCAGCTCGAGGATCTCGCCGGAGCGCCGCTCCAGCTCGGCCCCGGTCCGCCGCAGGCTCTCCGTCAGGTGCGACGCCAGGTACGCCAGCGCGATGAACGAGACCAGGTGCGCCAGCAGCGTGTAGACGAGCCGCACCGGCGGCACCCCCGGATCCTCGAACAGCGCCTGGGGCGAAGCCGGCAGGATGCCCCGCTGCAGCATCAGGACGAGCGCCGCATAGAGGAACCAGGACGTCAGCGCGACGACGAACCCGCCCCGCCGCAGCAGGAGAATGCACCCCGCCACGATCCCCGGCAGGTACAGGAAGGAGAACGGGCTCTGCGCCCCGCCGGTCAGGTACACGAAGCCGGTGATGATCGCCGCGTCCCCCGCCAGCTGCAGATAGGCCTGCATGCGGGGGGCGCGGCGCGATCGCATGGCGGCGGCGTGCACCAGCGTGAGCAGGTACGCCGACACCGCCAGCGAGTAGAACGGCAGGAGCGGCAGGAGCGGCCGGAACAGCAGCTCGATGACGAAGGTGCAGACGAGCAGCGTCGTGGTGATCACGACCCGGAAGGTCATGAGCCACTGCAGCTGGCGTCGCAGCTCCGACGACGGCGTGGCCGGCATTGAGCACAGTCCTAGGCGATCTTGCCGATCAGGCTGAACATCGGCATGTACATCGAGATGACGATGCCGCCGATCATGACGCCCAGGAACAGGATGAGGACCGGCTCGAGGAGCGCCATCAGGTTGGCGACCGCCTCGTCCACCTCGTCCTCGTAGAAGTCGGCGATCTTCGACAGCATGGTGTCCAGAGCGCCGGTCTGCTCCCCGACCGCGATCATCTGCACCACCATCGACGGGAAGACGGTCGTCTCCTCGAGCGGCCCGGAGATCGTCTTGCCTTCCTCGATGCTCTTGCGGGTCGCCATGATGGCGTCCTCGACGATGGAGTTCCCCGACGTGCGGGCGGTGATCTCCAGGCCCTCGAGGATCGGCACGCCCGACTGGATGAGGGTCCCGAGCGTGCGGCAGAAGCGGGCGACGGCGATCTTGCGCATCAGGTCGCCCATGATCGGCATCTTGAGGACGAAGGCGTCGATCTGGCGGCGCCCCTTGTAGGTCTTGTAGTAGCGGTTCAGGAAGAAGGCGGCGGCGCCCATCCCCAGCACCAGCACGGGCATGAAGCGGCCGAGGAAGCGGCTGGCGGCGATGGTGATCCGGGTCGGCAGAGGCAGCGTCGCGCCCAGCCCCTGGAACAGCATCGCGAACGTCGGGATGACCTTCCACAGGATGACGACGACCACGCCGACCGCGATGGTGATGACGGCGGTCGGGTAGATCATCGCGGAGCGCACGGCGCTCTGCAGCTTGACGCGCTTCTCGATGTAGGTGGAGAGACGCTGCAGGATGGTGTCGAGAATACCGCCCGACTCGCCGGCGGCGATCATGTTGGCGAACAGGTCGTTGAAGACCTTCGGGTGCTTGCGCAGCGAGTCGGCCAGCGTCTGCCCGGCCTCGACGTCCTGCCGCACCTGGAAGAGGACCTTCTGGAAGACCCGGTTCTTCTGCTGGCCGCCGAGGATCTCCAGGCACTGCACCAGCGGCAGGCCGGCGTCGATCATGACCGAGAACTGCCGGGTGAAGATGGCGATCTCCTTCTGCTTCACGCCGCCGCCGAACTTCGGGACGGCGATCTCCTTCCCCTTCTCGGTGACCGCGGCCACCATGATCTGCTGGCGGCGCAGGAGCGCGATCACCGCGTCCTTGCTGTCGGCGGTGAGAGTGCCCTCCTGGGTCTTGCCCATCTTGTTCCTGCCCTTCCAGGCGTAGACCGGCATGGTCGCGTCTCCTTCCTACTTCTTCGCCATGCGGGCGTTGGTTCCGCTCGCCGTCGGCTGGTGGATGAGGCCCGAGCCGCGGTTGATCATCTCCTGCAGCTCGTCGGGGTTGCTGCTGTGGGAGAGGGCGGTCGTCAGGCTGATCTGCTTCTTGAAGTACAGCGTGGCCAGCGACTGGTTGAAGGTCTGCATGCCGAACTGCGACTGGCCGGTCTGCATCATCGAGTAGATCTGGTGGATCTTGTCCTCGCGGATGAGGTTGCGGATGGCGGAGTTGGGGATCATGACCTCGATGGCCAGCGCCCGGCCCTTGCCCGAGGCCTTCGGCAGCAGCGACTGGCACAGGATCCCCTCGAGCACGAAGGAGAGCTGCGCGCGGATCTGCGACTGCTGGTGCGCCGGGAAGACATCGATGATGCGGTTGATCGTCTGCGCCGCGGAGTTGGTGTGCAGCGTGGCGAAGGTCAGGTGGCCGGTCTCGGCGATGCGCAGCGCCGCCTCGATGGTCTCGAGGTCGCGCATCTCGCCGATGAGGACGGTGTCGGGGTCCTGCCGCAGCACCGACTTCAGCGCGTTGCTGAAGGAGTGCGTGTCGGCGAACAGCTCGCGCTGGTTGACGATGCATGACTTGTGGCCGTGCAGGTACTCGACCGGGTCCTCGATGGTGACGATGTGGCCGTGATCCTCGTTGTTGATCTTGTCGATCATCGCGGCGAGGGTCGTGGACTTGCCGGAGCCGGTCGGACCGGTGACCAGCACCAGGCCGCGCGGCTTCTCGCACAGGTTGGCGATGACGTCCGGCAGCCCGAGGTCATTGAACGACTTGACCTCCCACGGGATGGTCCGGAACGCGGCCGCCACGGCGCCGCGCTGGCTGAAGATGTTGGCGCGGAAACGGGCCAGGCCGCGCACGCCGAACGAGAAGTCGAGCTCGAGGTTCTCCTCGAAGCGGTGCTTCTGCTGGTCGGTGAGGACGCTGTAGGCGAGCGCCTTGGTCTCCGGGGCGGTGAGCGGCGGCAGCTGCAGCGGCACCAGGTTTCCGTCCACCCGCACCTGGGGTGGCGAGTTGGTGGTGACGTGGAGGTCGGTCCCGCCCTGCTCGACCAGCGTCTTCAACAGTTGGTGCAGCGTCACCGCCATGAGGAGTCTCCTTGGTGTCTCAGAGGACCGTCTCGCGCACGACTTCCTCGACGGTCGTCTGCGCGGCCTTCAGCTTGCGCAGCCCGGAGCCGCGCAGCGTGATCATCCCTTCCTCGATCGCCCGGTTCTTCAGCTCGATCGCCGACGCGCCGGTCAGGACCATCTCGCGGATCCCGTCGGTGATCTCCAGCACCTCGTACAGCCCGACGCGGCCCTTGTAGCCGGTGTTGTTGCACGTCGTGCAGCCGCGCCCCTTGTAGACGGCGACCGACTTCGCGTCCTCGGGCGAGAAGCCGATGTCCATCAGCGCCTGGGGCGGCATCGACATGACCTCCTTGCACTCCTTGCAGACGCGCCGCACCAGCCGCTGCGCGCAGATCAGGTGCACCGAGGTGGCGACCAGGTACGGCTCGATCCCCATGTTCATGAGCCGGCTGACCGTCGACGGCGCGTCGTTGGTGTGCAGCGTGGAGAGCACGAGGTGGCCGGTGAGCGCCGCCTTGACCGCGATCTCGGCGGTCTCGAAGTCGCGGATCTCTCCGACCAGGATGATGTTCGGGTCCTGCCGCAGGAAGGAGCGCAGGGCGGCCGCGAAGTTCAGGCCGATCTGCTCCTTCACCTGCACCTGGTTGATGCCGTGCAGGTTGAACTCGACCGGGTCCTCGGCCGTCATGATGTTGGTCTCGGGGGTGTTGACGCGGCTGATCGAGGAGTACAGCGTGTTGGTCTTCCCCGATCCCGTCGGCCCGGTGACCAGCACCATCCCGTACGGCTTGAAGATCGCCTTCTCGAAGCGGCCGAGCGACTCCTGCTCGAACCCGAGCCTGGTCATGTCCAGCATCAGGTTCTCTTTGTCGAGGAGACGCAGGACGATCTTCTCGCCGAAGAGGGTCGGCAGGACGGAGACGCGGTAGTCCATCTCCTTGTTCTTCCCCGACAGCTTCATCTTGATCTTGATGCGGCCGTCCTGGGGCAGGCGCTTCTCGGAGATGTCCAGCTTCGCCATGATCTTGAGGCGCGAGGTGATGGCGTCGCGCAGCTTCATGGGGGGCTGCATGATCTCGTACAGCACGCCGTCGATGCGGAAGCGGACGCGGAAGTCCTTCTCGTACGGCTCGATGTGGATGTCGGAGGCGCCGCGCTTGATCGAGTCGGTGAGGATGAGGTTGACCAGGCGCACCACCGGCGCCTCCTCGGTCGAGGCCTCCAGCTTCGCGAGATCGACCTCCTCGTCCTCGTCGAGCAGCTCGAGGTTCTGCTCCTCCTCGTGCGCCATCTCGTCCATGACCTTCTTGAGCTCGAGGGCATGGATGGAGCCGTAGTACCGGTCGATCGCCTCCTTGATCGACGTCTCGGACGAGACCACCGGCTCGACGTTGTAGCCGGTCATGAACTTGATGTCGTCCATCGCGAAGACGTTGGTCGGATCGACCATGGCGATGGTGAGGGTGGAGCCGGAGCGCTGCACCGGCATGATGAGGTACTTCTGCGCCACCTCGCTCGGGATCAGCTTCACGAC
>DASYQE010000167.1:0-2074 GCA_036005805.1 Candidatus Polarisedimenticolia bacterium
CGCCAGGACTGGGGCAAGGACGTGGTGCTGCTCGCCGTGACCGGCTGGGGGCAGAAGGAAGACCGCGACCGCACGCTGGCCGCCGGCTTCGACCACCATCTCGTCAAGCCGGTCGATCCCGACGTCCTGGCGAACCTGCTCTCCGGCGTCCCCCCGGGAAAACGGCAGGAGACCTGATCGGTGCGCCCGGCGCCTCCGGGGGATGACGCCGCGGGGGATGACGCCGCGACGCTCCGCGCCCTGCGCGAGCGCGTCCGGGCTCTCGACGCGGATCTCGTCGCCCGCATCGCCGAGCGCATCGCCCTCGGCCGGCAGATCGGCGCCCTCAAGCACCGGCAGGGGCTCGGGGCCGCCGACTACGTGCAGGAGGCGATCGTCCTCGAGCGGGCGCGCGACGCCGCGGCGGCCAGCGCCGTCGATCCCGCCCTGGCCGAGGAGATCCTCGCGCGCCTCATCCGCGCCTCGCTGACCGCCCAGGAGGAGGACCGGCTGAAGCTGACCGGCCTCGGCGAAGGGCGGACCGCGGTGGTCGCCGGCGGCGCCGGCCGCATGGGGCGCTGGGTGCGGCGCTTCCTGACGGCGCAGGGCTACGCCGCGCTGCCGCTCGATCCTTCCGCCGGCGCTTCCGAGCTGAACGCGGCGCGCACCGCCCTGTCGACGGCCGATCTCATCGTCTGCGCCGCGCCGCCCGCCGCCATCGCCTCCCTCTACCGCGGCTTCGCCGCGTCGCCGCCGCAAGGCGTCGTGGTGGACATCGCCAGCATCAAGACGCCGTTGCTCGAGCCGATCGCCGCCCTGCGCGCGGCCGGGGGGAAGGTCGCCTCGATCCATCCGATGTTCGGGCCGGCGGCGCTGCTGCTGCGCGACGCCGACGTCGTCGTCTGCGACACCGGCGACGCGGAGGCGACCGCCGCGGTGGAGCGGCTGTTCGCGCCGACGACGGCCCGGCTGGTCCGCGTTCCCCTCGCCGACCACGACCGGGTGATGGCCGATCTCCTGAGCCTCGCCCATGCGACCGCCATCGCCTTCGCGCTCGCCCTGCCGGAGTCGGCGCACCCGGTGCGCAGCACCACCTTCCAGGCGCTCGAGCGCCTCGCGGCCGCGGTCGTGCGCGAGAGCCCCGAGGTCTACTACGAGATCCAGGCGAGCAATCCGCACTCGGCGGCGGCGCTGACGCGCCTGCGGGAGGCGATCGACCGCATCGTCGCGGCGGCGGGTGCGCCCGACGCCGGCGCGTTCCGGGCGCTGTTCGAAGCCGGCCGGGCCCGCACCTCCGCCACGGCAGCGAACTGAAAGAGCCGCCGGCCGAAGCGGCGACCCTTCAGTCGCGCTACAATGCCCGCGTTTCCGGGGTCTTCGGGGGGTCGCGGCGTTGTTCCAGGTCGAGCCTGTGCTGTGGATGCAGTCGTTCGCCTCCCCGTTCACCGTCTGGTTCTGGGGCTCGATCACCTGGCTCGGGACGGTGAAGTGCCTGGCCGCCGTCGTCTTCTTCCTGGCCTTCGCGGTGCGCTTCCGGGTCGGGATGGCGGTCCTCGTCCTCCTGCTCGTCAACAGCCTCGCAACCGATCGGCTCAAGGAGCACTACGCCATCCCGCGCCCCGGTGACGTGGACCAGCGCGTCCAGCAGCTCGGCGGCGACGGCGCTCATCCCCTCGCGGCGCAGGGCGGCGCGACCGGCTTCTGGTCTTCCCTTCCCGCCCCGACGCTCGCAGCGGCGCGCGACAGCGCGGGCCTGTCGTATGCCTTTCCTTCGGGGCACGTGTCTTCGGCGGCGGCTTTGACCTTGTCGATGGCGCTGCTGCTGCGGGTGCGGCGCCAGGCCTGGGCCCGGCGCGGCCTGTGGCTCCTGGCGGCGGTGTGGATCCCGCTCACCGGGCTGTCGCGGCTCTTCCTCGGGCGGCACTACGTCGCGGACGTGTTCGGTGGCGCCGCGCTCGGCGCGGCCGTGGCCTGCTTCGGCTGGCTGCTCTTCGGCGCGGAGGCGCTGGGGCTTCAGCGCGGCGTCGCGGCGCGGTGGAGGCGCGCGGCGCTTCCGGCGCTGGCGGGCGCCACGCTCCTGCTCGCGGTGTTCGTG
>DASYQE010000168.1:0-29743 GCA_036005805.1 Candidatus Polarisedimenticolia bacterium
CTCGGGCGAAAACGCGACCGGGCGGTACGACTACCTCTATACCGAGGAGGAGCTGCGGCCGTGGGTCGATCGGGCCCGGCGCATGGCGGACGGCGCCGAGGAGGTTTTCATCGTCGCCAACAACCACTATCGCGGCAAAGCCCCCGCCAACGCCCTGATGGTCCGGTCGATGCTCGAGGAAAGGAAAGTGGCGACGCCGCCGGACCTGCCGCGCACCTGGAAGACGCTGACCCCGTTCGTGACGGCGCCGCCGCCCCGCCGGCCGCCGCAGGGACGCCTGTTCGACTAGCTCAGTCGTCGAGCGACTCGGTGATGACCTGCTTCCCCGAAGCGTCGACCGAGACCTCGCGCACCTCGTCGATCTTGCAGTTGCCGCAGAGCGGCAGCGCCTCGAACTCGTGGGCCAGGTACTTGCGGCGGATCTCCTTCGCGACAGGGCCGTTCCAGACCTGCTCGATGCTGCTGCCGACGATGTTCCCGAGCACCTGCTCGCGGCTGTAATCGACGCAGCACAGCACCAGATCGCCGTTGAACATGATGTACGCCTGCTTGAACAGGCGCGTGCAGGTGGAGAAGTACGACATGGCGTGCGAGTGGCTGAAGGTCTCGGCGTCCTTGATGTTGCCCCCGCGGTTCTCGAGCGTCGTGTACTTCGAGGCGACGCCCTTCGACTGCCAGTAGGCCACCGCCTTCTTCGCGTCGATGACCTCGGTGTCCACCATGGTGATCCAGAGCTGGGGGCGATCGAGGCCGCGCCGCGCCTGCTCCTCGATGAAGTGGATCACGTTGGCGTGCGTGCGCTCGAACTCCATGTTGCCGCGCATCGTCTTCACGTACGCCTCCTTGTCGATCCCCTGGAAGGAGACGTAGACCTTGTGGATGCCGTCCCCCATCCCCAGGATCTTGTCCACGATCGGCGGCGTCAGGAAGTGGCCGTTGGTGGTGATGACCACCTTGCAGTCGGGGATGCGCTCGTTGATGTAGCGGACCTTGTCGAAGAGGTCCCGATCCATCAAGGGTTCGTTCATCAAGTAGGGGCTGATGCGGCGCACCTTGTGCTCCGCCGCCTCGTCGATGATTCGCCTGAACAGCTCGATCGGCATCTTCCCCTTCGGCTGGGTCGTGTAGGTCTCGCCGTACGGACAGAAGATGCAGTCGGCGTTGCAGCCGGTGAACGTCTGGATCTGGATCGTCCGCGGGAAGTCGGGGATCGGGCGCCGCGTGACGCGGTTCTTGAGCATGATCCAGGGGCTGTCCCCGGGCTGGTCCATGTAGTAGCGGTTGATCTTGAGCTGGCTCAAACGGGCGCTCCCAGCGATGCGTACACGGCCTCGGTCTTCTCCACCATGTGATCGATCGAGAACTCCGCCGCCCGGCGGCGGCCCGCGTCCGACAGGCGCTCGCGGAGCGGCGGGTCGGCGGCGAGCCGGTCCAGGGCGCGCGCCATGGCCGCGGCGTCCCCCGGAGGAGTCAGAAGACCGTGCCGGGCATCTTCGATGATCTCCTCCACCCCGTCAAGGCTGCTGGAGACGACCGGCACTCCCGCCGCCATCGCCTCCTTGAGGACCGCCGGCGACCCCTCGCCGGAGAGGGAGGCCAGGGCGAACAGGTCGAGCGCGGCGTAGAGATCGGGCAGGTCGTCGCGGAAGCCCGTGAACAGCACCCGGCCGTCGAGCCCGAGCCGGGCGGCCAGCGCGCGGAGCGCCTGCTCCTTTGCGCCGCGTCCGACGACGACGAAACGGGCGCGCGGAACCGAACGTCCGAAGAGGGCCGCCGCATCGAGGAAGCGGTCGATCCCCTTGTGGGCCGCCAGGTGTCCGACCGTGCCGACGAGGAGCGCGTCGTCCGGGAAGGCGCCGGCCTTCAGGAGTGCGGCGCGCGCCGGCTGGCGCCGTCCGGCGGCGAAGCGGGCGGCGTCGATCCCCGAATGGACCACGGCGACGCGGGCCGGTTCGAGGCCCTGGCGCAGGAGCGCCCGGCGGATCGCTTCGCTCACCGCGATGACCCGATCGACGCCCCAGGAGTATTTGACGCGTCCCAGCACCGGCGGGCGGATCGGAAACGAGACGCGCCGCGCCACCACCCCGCGGGCGCGGCAGCCGAAAGGACGCGCCAGCAGCAGGAGCGCCGCGGCGTGTGCGGTGTGAGCGTGCACGAGCCCGGCCGGCGTCGCCGACACGAGGCGCGCCAGCCGCCGTCCCGCCCCCAGGTCCCATTCGCCGCGCGCCGCGAACGCGATGGCTTCAATGCCCTCCGCCGCGGCGCGCTTCAGGAGCTCGCTTCCGGGCGGTGCGACGATGACGGCGCGCCGTCCCCGGCGGATCTGCCCGCGCGCCAGGAACAACGCCTGCGCTTCGCCTCCGCGCCAGCCAGTTTCGGTGCCGAGGTGCAGGATCGCCGGGCGGGGCTTCACGGCGGAGCCGGAGGCCTCCGGCATGACGGGGGCTACCGGACTCTCCGGGCGCGCTCCTCGTCCACCATCCGCCCAATCTGCTCGCGCAGCAGCGGACCGGCCTCCGAGGCAGAAGGCCCCGCGGCGCCGGGCGCGCCGGCCGGGTGCGCGCCGCCTGCCGTGTCCGCGGCCCTGGCCGCAGGCGCACCGGCGGTGCGCTGCATCTCCCACAGGCGGGCGTGCTTCAAATAGACGGTGAACGCCCCCAGCATCGACAGCACGACGCCGTGCGTGCCCTCGAGGAAGCCGAAGCGCAGGATGTACATGCGGATGAACCGCCCGACGGGGCGCAGGAGGATCTGCACGCCATCGGTGCGCTTCCCCTCCTGGAACATCTGCCGTGCCCCCCACTCGCTGTACAGGTCGAGCTTGCGCCAGTATTGCGACCAGGAGCGGAACGTGTGGTGCTCGAGCGGGTGCTCGAGCGTCGGCAGCGGCCCGGGCAGATCGATCTCGGCGTGCACCTGGCGGTCCTGGTAGCGCGCCACGTCGCGGCGGAACAGGCGGATGACACGGTCGGTCCCCCAGCCGCAATGACGGATCCGCTTCCCGAGAAAATGGTTGGCCCGGCGGATCCAGTAGCCGTCCGCCGACGGGCCGCGCGCCAGCAGCTCCTGGAGCTCCTGCCGCAGCCCGGGCGCGACCCGCTCGTCGGCGTCCACGAGCAGGACCCACTCGTGCCGCGCCTGCGGGATGGCCCAGTTCTTCTGCTGCGCCGAGTACCCGTACTCGCGCTGGACGACGCGCGCCCCCCGGGCGCGGGCGATCTCGACGGTGCGGTCGGTGCTGAAGGAATCCACGACCAGGACCTCGTCGGCGAACGCCACCGAGGCGAGGCAGTCCTCAATCGTCTCCTCCTCGTTGAAGGTGGGGATGATGACGCTCAGCGGCCGCGGGGCGCCCGGCTCGCGGCTCACGGCGCGCCCTTCGTCTTGGGCGGCGACTTCGGCTTCGGGGCGGGAGTTTTCTTCGCCGGCTCCTCCTTGCCCAGGTCTCCGAAGATCTTCTCCCCTTCCTTTTCGCGCCGCTTCTCGTACTCGTCGATCGCCGCCTGCGCCCGGCGCACGTAATCCTCGTTGTCCGGGGCGCTCTTGAGGCGATCGAAGGTCTCCTGCGCCTCGTCGCGCTTGTTGACCGAGAGCTGGCAGGTGCCGAGGTCGTAGAGCAGCCGGGGCGACCGGGCGGCGATCGGGTAATGATCGAGGGCGTACTTGTAGCGGTCGATGGCCGCGAAGTACACCTTGCGCCGCTGGTAGAAGCGGCCGACCATCCGCTCCTTCTCCGCCAGCCGCGCATTGCACAGCTCGATCGTCTGGCGCGCCCCTTCGGCGTAGGCGCTCTGCGGGAAATTCGCCTCGACCTTCTTCAGCTCGTCGATCGCCTTGATCGTCATGGTCTGGTCGCGATCCGGGGAGAGAACCTGCCGGAACATCGACTGCCCGACCATGAACTGCGCGTAGGCGGCCTGCTCGTGCTGCGGGAAGTAGGTCAGGAAGTTCTTGTACGCATTGAGGGCCTCGCCGTAGTTCAGCGACCCACCGTCCTTGAAGAAGGCGTCGGCGATCCCGAGCTGCACCTTCGGGAGGAGCTCGCGATCCTCGGGCGCGACCCGTGGCAGGATTTCCTGGAGCATCGTGCGCGCCTGCATGTACCGCTTCTTCGCCATCTTCGCCATCGCCTCGTCGTAGGCCTCCTGCGGCGGCAGCACGACCTTTTTCTTCTTGGCCGAGGCCGTCGGCGCGGTGATTCCGGCGACGAGCAGGATCGCGCAGAAGGAGACCAGCACGCGCCACAGGCTCCGGGGCATCAGCGTCAATCCAGGAGCCGGCGCAGGGCCGGCGGCAGCCGGCGCGGCCGGCCCGAGGCGTCGATCGCCGCGTGGGTGGTCGTGCCGGTCGCGAGCAGCCGGCCGTCGGCGATGCGCTCCAGCCGGTAGGCGAAGGTGGCGCGGACGGGCGACGTCGCTTCGATCCTCGTCGTGACCCGCAGCTCCTCGTCGTAGCGGGCGGGCGCGTGGTACGCGCAGGTCGCTTCGATCACCGGCAGGTAAAGGCCGCCCTCTTCGACTTCGGCATACGGGATGCCCGCTTCGCGCATCAACTCGGTGCGGCCGATCTCGAACCAGACGAAGTGATTGCGGTGGTGCGCCACCCCCATGCGATCGACTTCGGGGTAACGCACGCGCAGCGTCACGACGCCCGCGCGCGGCCGGGACTCCGTCACCGCCCGCCCGGCCCCCGCGCGCAGAGTCCGGCGAGGGCGGCCGCGCGGGCGCGCGGGTCCTTCCCGTCGAACACCGCCGAGCCGGCGACGAACAGCGTCGCGCCGGCGCCCAGGAGAGCCGGCAGGTTGTCCTCCGCGACACCACCGTCCACTTCGATCCGCGCCTTCAGCCCCCGCGCCGCCAGCCGCTCGCGCAGCTGCTCGCACTTCGGCACGACCGACGGCAGGAATCTCTGCCCGCCGAAGCCGGGGTTCACCGACATCAGCAGGACGTGATCGAGGTCGGGCAGGATGTCGTCGAGCGTGGCCAGCGGTGTCGCCGGGTTGAGGGCCACCCCTGCAAGCGCCCCGAGGTCCCGGATGAGGTGCACCGTCCGGTGCAGGTGCGGGACGGCTTCCTGGTGCACCGAGATCATGTCGGCTCCGGCCTCGATGAAGCGCTCGATGTAACGGTCGGGCTCCTCGATCATCAGGTGCACGTCGAGCGGCAGCGCCGTCGTTTTGCGGATCGACGCGACGACCGGCGGCCCGATGGTCAGGTTGGGGACGAAGTGGCCGTCCATGACGTCGAGGTGCAGGAGGCCCGCCCCTCCCGCCGTCACGGCGGCGATCCCGTCCGCGAGATGCGCGAAATCGGCCGACAGGATCGACGGCGCGAGGGCCGGACCCGGCGGCAGCGGCACGCCCGCGCGCCTGCTCTTCATTCCCCCGCCCCCGCGAGCGTCAAAGACACGAGGTCTCCGGCGCGCACCGGATATCCGGCTTCGGGACGCTGCGCCACGACCGTGCCCGGGGCTCCGGGAGCGTCGGGCTGGTGCCGCGCCGGACCGGGTCGAAGCCCGGCGCGCTGCAGGAAGCGCACCGCCTCGCTCTCCGGACGTCCCGTGAGGTCGGGCATGACGTACACCACCGGGGGCCGCCCGCGGCTGACCAGGAGCGACACGCGACCGTCCTTGACGCCGGCGCCGCCGGCGGGAGGATCCTGGGCCATGACCTGGTTTTCGTCCTGCCGCGCCGACCAGGCGTAGACCTGTCCCGACATCCGGTAACCCTGCTGTTGCAGGGCGATCTGCGCCCCGCGCGCGGCGCTGCCGCGCAGGTCCGGGATGACCGCGCCTTCCTCTCCCAGGCTCAGGACCACCTTCACCTTGCGCTCCGTCTTGATCGTCGAGCCGGGCGCCGGTTCCTGCGCCAGGATGTGACCCGCTTCGACGTGCGGGTCGTGGCGCTCGGCCACGGGCTCGAGCACCAGCGCCTGCTTGCGCAGCGCGACGGTCGCTTCGTCCGCGGTCATGCCGATCACCTCGGGCACCTGGATGTTGCCCCCCGAGACGGAGCGGCGCACGGTGACGTAGGCGCTCACCGCAGCGACCAGGACGAGCAGGGCGCCGACCACCGCGATCTTCAGCCCGGCCGAGGCCGATCGGCGCACAATCAAACGAAAGTTTTCGTTCATCGGAATCCCGTCCGGCGGGATGCGGGCATCTTCGTCGCCGCCGGCCTGCACGCCGGCGGAGCCTGCGTCCCGCGTGCGCACGGGAGCGGCGATGGTAGCACAGCGTTCCGCATCAGGCGGGGGCGCTCAGGCGGTCTCCGGACGCGATCAGCCGCCCATTCACCGCTTCGCGCGCCGTCACCGCGCGCCGCCCGGGAATCCGCAGCGACCGGATGCCGAGGCGCGTGCCGCCGCCGCAGGCGACGACCAGGGTTTCGCCCGTTTCGAGCACCGTCCCCGGCTCGGGTGCGGCCGCGTCACGGGCTGGAGCGGCGACGGACGCGCCCGCTCCGGGTCGAAGCGGTGCGGCGGCGAGGATCTGCACGCGGCCGTCGCGCAACCCCGCCTCCGCCACCGGCCACGGCCGGCAGGCGCGCACCCGGGCCGCGATGGCGGCCGCCTCGTCGTTCCAGTCGATCCGCCCGTCCTCGCGCCGCAGGGGCGCAGCCCAGGTGGCGCGCGACTCGTCCTGACCGAGCGGCGTGACGGTCCCGCGCTCGAGCCCGTCGAGCGTCTCGATCAGGAGATCGGCGCCGAGACCGGCGAGGCGCACCGTCAGCTCCCCCGCGGTCTCGTCCGGCCCGATGTCGCAGCGGCGCTCGAGCAGGATGGGCCCCGTGTCGAGGCCGCGCTCCATCTGCATGGTGGTGACGCCGGTGACGGTGTCCCCGGCAAGGATGGCGCGCGCGATCGGGGCCGCGCCGCGCCAGCGGGGCAGAAGCGACGCGTGGACGTTCACCGCCCCCCGGGCCGGCACCCCGAGAACGGCCTCCGGAAGGATCTGCCCGAACGCGACGACGACAACGACTTCAGGGCGAACCGACGCCAGCATCTCGAGCACGGCCGGGCCGCGCAGGTTTTCCGGCTCGGCGACATCGAGGCCGAGGGCCCGGGCGCATTCCTTGACCGGCGTGGCTTCGGGTTTCGACGCCCCGTGGCGGCGCGGGCGATCGGGGCGGGTGACGACCAGCGGCAGCGCGTGCCCCCCCGCCGCCAGCCTCTCGAGCGACGGCACGGCGAACGCGGGCGTGCCCATGAAGACGACGCGCATGGCGCCGGAGGCTCCTCAGCCGGGGGCGAGCTGCCAGTCCCCCGCCCGCATCTTCTTCTGGACCTTGCGCTTGATGAGACGGCGCTTGAGCACGCTCAGGTGCTCGATGAAGAGGCGGCCCTCGAGGTGATCGATCTCGTGGTTGAAGGCGCGCGCCAGGAGCTGGTGTCCTTCATAGGTGCGCCGCTCCCCCTTCAAATCCATCGCCTCGATGACCGCGCGATCGGGACGGCGGCACCGCTCGCTGAAGCCGGGAAGGCTCAGACACCCCTCCTCGTCGTCGTACCCGCCGTGGTTCTCGAGGACGCGCGGATTGATCAGGATCAGGAGCTGTTCGGGATCCTCGCCGACCGAGAGATCGACGACGGCGATCCGCTTCCCGACACCCACCTGGTTCGCGGCGAGACCGACTCCGGGTGCGGCGTGCATGGTCTCGATCATGTCCTGCACGAGGCGCTCGATGTCCGGCGTGATGTCGGTGACATCCTCGGTCCGGGTGAGCAGCACTTCGTGCGGGTAACGGAGGATCGGAAGAATCGCCATCGGGGCGCCTATCTATCACACGCCCCGGAGCCGGTTCAACCTTGGGGCTACAGCCCGTCGTCGGACGGGTCGCGATGCGGATCCTTCGGCTTGCCCTGTCCCGTTCCGGGCGGGACCGGGCTCTTCACCCCGGCCTGCGGCGGAGGATCCGGATCGCTCGCCTGCGGAGTCGCAGGCTGATTCGGGGTCGGCCGCGGTCCCGGAGAGGTCTTCGGGTGCGCCGGCTTCGCCGCCCCGTGACCGCGTCCCTGCTTCGTGCCGTCCTCGCGACCCGAGGGGGCCGCCTGGGTGGACTGCTGGGGAGCGGGGGCCGGCGCGGGCGGCGGAGACGCAACGGCGCGGGCCCCTCCGACCAGGCGGCCGACCGCCGGATCGTGAGCCGGCATCTCGTTCCGCTGCGCCGCGCCGGGATCGCGCTGCGCCGCGGACGGGTCATGGGGTCGCGCCGTCGACGGATCGTGACGCTGCGGGTGGGAGTTCGGCCGGCCGGGCTGTTCCGGCGGGACGACGTCGTGCGCGCGGGTGGTCGTGACACTGGACGGCGGCCGCGACGGCGCGGGATGCGGTGCGTGCGCGGAAGCCTGCGGCAACGGAATGGTTCCGGCCGGAGCGGGCCGCGGCGCGGCGTTGCGAGGCCGCGCGGGACCTGGCGCGTTGGTCGAGGCGGCCGCGCGCCGCTGCTCCTGCACCCGGAAGGAGACCGGGTCGCCCGACGAGGTGGTCGCCGCCGGAAGCGCGACGCGGCTGCGCCTCACCTGGTCGACCAGCGAGAACGGCTCGGTGTGGACGGCGACCGCGCGCGGCGAAAGCGGCGCCGGCAGGCTCCGTGTCACCACCACTTCGGAGCCGCGCGGCAGGCGATCCACCCGGCTGGCGGCGAGCGCGCCGCGGCCGAATCGTCCCACCGGGACGAACTGCCAGCCGCGCGGATCGAGACGGGCCACAGGCACCGCCGGCTGGCTGAGGATGGCGGCGTCGTGGAAGACCGGCCGGTTCCAGTAGTTGAGCGGGCACCAGCCGACGTGCGTCGTGGAGACGGCGAAGCTGACCCACGCGCCGCTCCAGACACGTCCCGGCACCCAGAACCAGCCGACCGACGACACGTAATCCCAGCGGCCGTAGTGATAAGGCGCCCATCCCCACGGGTCGTACGAGACCCAGACCCAGCCGCTCGGGTAATACGCCCAGGTGCCGTGGGCGTACGGCGCCCAGGCGCCGGTGAACACCGGCCGCCAGACGACGCCATAAGGAGCCAGGGTCGTCCACGTCCCGTAGTACGACAGCTCGCGGACGTAAGGCCGCACCTCGACCGGCACTTCCTCGGCTTCCGGCGGCGCGACGTGTCCGCCGGTCCAGGCCGAGACGCGCTCGTCGTGGAACAGGTCGAAGCCGTCGGTGCGGGCGGTGTTGAAGCGACGCGGCTCGTCCGGCATCGCCCCGACCGCAACACCGGCGCGCTGGCCCGAGCGGACGAGCACCGAGCCGCCGTCCCCCGAAAACTCGGCGACGCCGCTGTACGAAGCCACGGTCGTCCCGGCGCCGTCCGCCTCGATGCGGATCGATCCGCTCGACAGGAGATAGACCGATCCCGCTTCGGTGTCGATCTGGAAGACGCTGTCGGCGTCGGCCGCCTCGCGGTTGTCGACACGGATGGCGCCCTGGCGCAGCGCCAGGAGATTGGTGCGCTCGTAGCGGTTGTCGTAATCGGCGAGATTGCGCAGCTCGAGACGGGTGTCGGCGTCGAGGTACAGGATCGAGGAGTCGGCCAGCTCGATCTCCGCCCGGCCATTGGTGGTCTGAATCGTGTCGCCCGGGATGAGCGCGGCGTTCACGGCGCCGGCGAGGATGTCCCCTTCGGACGGCCGCTCGATGCTCAGCCCCTGCTCGACGAAGCGGACGCGCGCGTAGGTGCTGCCGACCTCTTCGTCCGGCTGCGCCGCGGCGGTGAAGCCGGCCGACAGGACCCACGGCAGGAGGACTCCCGTCGCCACTGACCAGCGAGCGGTCCGACCCGACGCGCGCACCACCCTGTTCGCCACCATGTGAGGGCTGCCTTTCCGCCGTTGTCCTGTTGTTGGTGATGTTCCCCGGCCGGCCCCCCGGAAAGCCAGAAACATGCCACGAAGCGGCGCCTTGGCAGCCGGCCCTTTTTCGGGGTTCGCCAGTCGGAAGACCCGGGATGGGTCGGCCGGCGGAGGCGGCGATGTCCGAAACGTGATCGGGCGCTGTCCTGCCCGCGGGCGTCCGGGAGGGCGGCCGTCCGAAGCCGGTGACAGGGGCCGGCCCGCCGGCGTCCCACCTGCCCTCAGGTTGTCCGGCACGAAGCGGGCCTCCTATACTCGGCGCATGATCAGGGCCCGGCTCATGCTCCACGCGGCATGTGGTCTCCTCGTGGTCTTCGGCTTCGCGTCTTCATCTCTCGAGCTGGGCAAAACGAAGGACAAGCCGGAGGAGCCGAGGAAGCCGAAATTGCGGCTTCAGGCCGAGCCCGCGGTTGGATTCACCCCGGTCATGGCCCTCCTCACGGCGAGCCTCACCGGGGTCGCACCCGACGACCCGAATTTCTGCCATCCGGCGGTCACCTGGATCCGGATGAATCCCGGCCAGACCGAGGATCGCGCCACCCGGACCCACGAGGATCCCGTCTGCCGGCACCCGGAGAGCGAGACCAGGGCCGCGACGAGCTTCATCAAGAGCTTCGATCTCCAGCAACCGGGCACCTACCTGTTCCGCATCGTCGTCGAGGGGAAAGACCACACGACGGTCTCGTCCGGCACGGCCCAGGTGGTCGTGCTGCGCGTCCAGTAGCGCACGACGGCGTCAACGCTGCGCGGGTGGGGGCGGCGGAGGCGGCGGCTCGGCCGGCTTCTCCTCCTTTTTCCCGCCGCCGAGCAGGTCGCGCAGGCGTCCCCGGACTTTTTCCTTGAGCTCTTCTTTCTTCTCCGCCTGCACCTGGCGCACCTGGGCGTGGGTGTCGAGGGCGATCTTCGGCGCCGCGAGCGGCCCCCTGGCGAGGAGGTGCACCGTCACCTGCCCCTGGGGATCGGCGAGCGCCTTGAGGCTGGAGGTTTTCTCGATCAAACCGCGGCTGGCCTCTTCCGAGAACCGCCCGGTGATTCCCAGGTCGAGGCTGGCGTCGAGCCCGACGTTCCCGGTGCCGAACAGGTCGAGGTCCTTGGAATCGAGACTCAGGTCGTTCGTCGTCGCCTTGCGGTCGGCGACGGCGAAGTGGCCCTGGAGCAGGTCGAACGGGGTCTCGTCCTTGCCGATGCCCTTGCCTCCCGCCATCTCCAGCAGACCGGCAAGCTGCTTGAGCACGCTGATCGAGGTGACGGCGCCGTCGGCGATGGCGACGCGCGCGGTGCCGCGCGCCGAGCCGAGAATGGCGTCGAAGTCGTTCCCCGCGGCGTCGAGCGACAGCTCGCCGGCCAGGCGGCCGCGCAGGAGGTTCTTCAGACTCGGGTCGTAGGCGGAGGCGAGAGCGTTGACGTCG
Organism: Candidatus Polarisedimenticolia bacterium; assembly: GCA_036005805.1. Lineage (GTDB taxonomy): Bacteria > Acidobacteriota > Polarisedimenticolia > Gp22-AA2 > Gp22-AA2 > DASRAU01. The sequence goes on from DASYQE010000168.1 coordinate 11,258, forward strand.
ACCTTGTCGAGGGACGCCTGCAGCCGGTAGGCCGGCTTCGCCCGCCCCAGATCGAGCCCGGCGTCGCCGCGCATCTTCCCGTCGGCGATGGCGGCGTCGAGGCCGGACAGGGTCGCGACGCTGTCCTTGAGCGTCACCTTCCCCTGGACGTTCGTCAGGTCGAAATTCTGGAAGCGCAGCGCCGCGGCCTTGAGCGTCCCCGCCGCGCTCACCTGCGACAGGAGATCGGTCTCGCCTCCGGCGGCCGCGGCGCCGCCGGTGGGCGGCGCCGGCGGCGCTCCGCGACCCGGCGCGGCCGGGGCCTGCAGCGCGATGAGCTCGTTCAGGTCGAGCTTCTTCGAAGTGAGCGCGAAGCCGATGCGCGGGTGGAGATAGTCCTCCACGGTCATCGTCCCGGAGAGATCCGACGCGCCGATGGCGGCCGTGAAACCCTCCCACGTGGTCCGCTGGCCGCTGACCTTGAGTCGCCCGCCGATCTTCTCGATCGGACGCGTCAGCCCGGCGTCCTTGTAGTGCAGGTTGTCGAGCGTGATGGTGCCGTCGAACTGGAGCGCTTCCGGCCGCGACAGCGGCACCGTGGCCTTCCCTTCGAGATCGGCGCCGCCCCCGACCTGGAGCCCCGCGGGACGCGCCACGCCGAGCCAGGGAATGAGCGGCACCAGGTCGGCGGTTTCGAGGCGGCTCTTCGCGATCTTCGCCTCCATCACCTGGGAGTCCCCCGCTCCGGAGATGCGCCCCGAGGCCTTGACGCTGCTCTTGCCCAGGCCCACCGACAGATCGGCGTCGGTGTGCGCGCCGAGCCCCCAGCCGGAAAGCCGCGCGTCGATCGGCGCGACCGTCAGCTGGGAGCGCCGTCCCGGGGTGACCGCGTCGTCGTACACGAGCAACCGTCCGCCACGAATCTCCGCCGCGCCGACGCCGATCGATGGAGCGGCGCCGCCGGCGGCGGGCGTTCCGGTCGCGGCGCCTCCCCGCTTCTTGAGCGCCTCGGCCCGCTCGAGGAGGTCGTCGAAGTTCCACTGCCCCTGGCGATCGCGGATGACGGTGACCGTGGGGCGGTCGATGACGATCGTCCCGAACTCCACACGGCCGCGGAACAGCGGCATGAGGCGCAGCCGCACGTCGATTCCCTCGACGCGCATGAAATCCCGGCCCGGATAGCGCGCGCCTTCGGCGAGGGTCACGGGTGCGACGTGGACGGCCGGCGCCGGCAGGACGCGCAGGGCGATCGGCCCGAACGTGGCCTTGCGTCCCGTGAACGTCTCGATCTGCGCCGCGAGCAGCGGCGCGTAGCGGTTGACGTCGACCAGGTGGGGCAGGAGGATGACGAGCAGGACGAGCAGCAGGAGGATCGCCCCGGCGATCCCCAGCCCCCATTTCGCGGCGCGCGCGAGGCTCATCGCACGCCCACTCTACTTCAGGAAACTTGCTTTTGCCTCTCCCGATCGCGGCGCGATCGGGTCAGCCGGCGCGACCGGGAGAATCCGATGAAGGAGGGCCAGCGCGCCAGCCGCAGCGCCTGGCGGATCCCGGGAAGCGCGGCCAGGGCGGCCTGCTCGCCGGCGCGCATGCACTCTTCGACGGCGCCGAAGTCGGCCCAGTGGATGCGTCCCACCTCGGGCTCGATGAGAACGTCGGCGAGACGTCCCTGCATCCCGCGCATCGCCTCGGCGCGGATGTAGCTGGCCCGCACCATGATGTTCAGCCCGGTGTTGAACTCGGTCAGCGCCTCGAGATCCTTGGAGACGTCCACGGCGATCACGAGATCCGCTCCCTCCTCGAGCGCCGGGACCACCGGCACCTGGGCCACCCAGCCCCCATCGATGAGCAGGCGCCCGTCGATCCGGACCGGGGGCAGCAACCCCGGAACGGCGCTCGAAGCGCTGACGGCCGCGCGCAGGCGCCCGTCTCTCAGAAGGATCGGCCCGCCACCGAGCAGATCGGCGGCGACCGCGCAGAACGGAATCCCGGTCTCGCCGATCGCCACGTCGTCGAGCAGGGCGTTGATGTTGTGCTCGAAGTATTCCGCCGACACCCACGAGGTCTTGGCCAGCGTGAAGGAGTAGAACAATCCCTTCTTGAGGAGGGTGACGACCCGCCGCATGCCGCCGCGGCGACCCTCGCGCGTCTCCTTGAGGAATTCGAAGCGCGCCCGCTTGAAGGCCCGGCTGAAGATGAAGTCGCGGAACCGCTTCTCGGTTGAGGCGGCGCTCCTGGTCGTGGCGTAGACGCCGCCGACGAGGGCTCCGACGCTCGTCCCCACGATGAGATCGACGGGGACCTTGTGCTCTTCGAGGACCTTGAGCACTCCGATGTGGGCGAGACCCCGGGCGGCTCCCCCTCCCAGAGCCAGCCCCACCTTCAACCGCGGTCGCACCAAGGTCCCTCGCTCCGGCCAGAGCGATTGGCCGGTCGAGGTTGGAATATACGGGGAATTACGGCGTCCGCCACCCCTGTGCGTGGCGGCATTGGCGGCGCAGCGGACAGTCGGAACAGGCGGGAAGCCGCGCCCGGCAAAGCTCACGCCCGAGTGTTATGAAATTGACATGGGCGGCCAGGCGGCGCCGGGGCCGGATCAGAGCCTCGAGCAGCAGGTGGGCTTCGTCGGCCGAGGCGCTCGAAGGGATCCAACCGAGCCTTCGGGCAATCCGGTGCACGTGCGTGTCCACCGGGAAGGCGGGCTGCCCGCAGGAGAACAGCAGCACGCAGGCGGCCGTCTTGGCCCCCACTCCTCGAAGCCCAAGGAGCCACTGTCGGCCCTCCTCCATCGGCTGCTCCTTGAGGTGGTCGAGGCTCAGCTCGCCCCGCTCCGCCCGCACGTGCCGCAGGAGGTCGCGGATGACCCCGCTCTTGATGCGCGCCAGGCCCCCCTTGCGGATGGCCCTCTCGATGGCGGGGCGGGGCGCATCGGCGACCTCCTCCCAGGTGGCGAAGCGGGCGCGCAGGTCCGCGAAGGCCCGATCCCGGTTCGTGTCGCTGGTGTGCTGCGACAGGATGGTCAAAACCAGCTCGGACAGGGGATCCAGCCGGCGGGTGAGCCGGGGCCGGCCGTAGCGCTCTTCCAGCGCATCGAGCACCCGCTCGACCTGCCGCGGGGCCGGGCGGGAGCGCACGGAGAAGGTGGGCATGCCGCGCCATCCTAGGCGAGAATGTCACCGAAACCGCCTTGCATCCGCCGGGGGTCGAGACACTATTAGGGGACGCCGCGCAGCCTCTCTGCCAGGGGTGGACGTGCGCCGATGTCACCCGACGATGAGCGCACCATGAAGCGGCTCGCGCAGGCCCTGGTCCTTTTGCTCCTCGCCCCGAAACTGGCGGAGGCGAGCGTCTGCGTCTCGGCGCCCGTGTGCGCGGCGATCCCGTGTGATTTCAATGCCGCGGCGAGCTGGACGACCTGCGGCGGCACCTTTCCGCAGTCCCTCGACACCTGGATCATCCAGGCGGGTCACACGGTCGTCCTCGATGCGAAGCTCTCGACGCGCGCCGGCACCGTCAACGGAACCTTCGCGACCGCGCCGGACTCGGGCGCCGCGCTGACCCTCGTCGGGACGGCTGCGAACGAGCTCACCATCGGCCCCACCGGCGTCTTCCAGATGCGCCGGGGCGACTCGCTCATCTGCGACAGCACGACCGCTCCGTGCCAGTACGTCTGGGCTTCCGGCGGAAAGCTCGACCTGCAGGGAGACGCGCACGAGACCACGATGGTGGGAGCCCTGACCGACCTCCCCGCGGACACCTCCGCCCCGACCTGCGGCGGCACGGCGGGACGCCGATGGACCTTCAGCGTGGGCAGCGGATCGGAGTTCGCCGCGGTGAAGGGTCGCGTGCGCTTTCTCAGCGGCAAGGCGCGCAACCGCGAGTTCGAGATCGTCGACGTGAACGGTTCGGCGGTCACCGTCTGCACGGCCCTGACCGACGCGGCCTCGACGGCGACCTACGGAGGCCAGCGGCTGACGCCGCACGCCACGGTCGGCACCCTGGCCGTCCGTCACAGCGTCCCGACCGTCACCGACAACACGAGCCCCTTCTACGCCTTCCCCTCCGCCGGGGACCAGGTGGCCATCATCCAGGATGTGAACATCCTCCAGACCGGCGGCACCCGCGGCTTCCGTTTCTCCGATGCCTTCCTGACCGGCACCACGGTGCCTCCCATCCTCCGCGCGGCGCACATCGCCGGATCGGGCACGGCCGAGACCGGCACGGTGGCCTTCGTGGCCACGGCTGCGGCCGCGGGCCTGTCGGCCGGGACCTACGAGTACCTCAACTGGCACGACTACCGCGGCGCCGACCAGCTGACCCTGCTCGGCTGGGTGGACACGACGGTGAGGCGCTCTTCGTTCCACGACGCGAGCCCCAACGCAACGGACGCGTCGGGCCCCATCTATCCCGGCGCCGCCACGCTTCCCACCGCGAACGGCGACTTCCCGTGCGACCGGTTCGACGTCCTCGACAACACGATCTATCGGGTCCGCGGGAATGGCATCCAGTACAACTTCGGAGGCTCGCTGGTCTCCTCCACCGGCGGGCTGGTGCAGGGCAATCTCGTGTTCGAGGGATGCACGACGAACAGCGGCGAATGCTCGGGCATCGAGATCGACTCCTGCCAGTTCTGCGAGGTGTCCTACAACGTCGTCTATGACATCTGCCGGGTCAACGGCGCCAGCGGCGACCTCATCCGCGTCAGCGGCCCGGGCGGCGCCAGCATGAGCCGGGGGTCCGTGGCGCACCACAACTGGGCGGTCAACGGCTGCGGCATCGGGCTGCGCGCCAATCCGGGCGTCCCGGATCAGGGCCGCGACACCACCTGGACCGGCAACTACGTCTCGCACGTGCGCGAGGACGGCGGTCAGAACGGGTCCTGGTACGGCAACGTCGTGAAGAACTGGGGACTCTCCAACACCAGGACCTTCGCCGGGATCAACAACCCGCAGAGGGCGATGGGCAACTGGCTGCTCGGCAACGACGCGAGCATCGGCAATGGTGGCGCGTGTACGACCGGCTGCTCGCGCGACGGCATCCTGTTCGACTCCGTCGGTGGCAACGGTCCCGGCGCTTCCGGCGTGCTGGTGCAGGACCTCTTCGCCGGGGGACTCGACTCCCCCGCCGTGCAGAGCGGTGGGGTCCGGATCGACAGCTCCGCCGACTACGACGTCGCCGTGGATCACGCGACCTGCAACAACTTCGGGGTCTGCGGAGCCTGCGTCAAGAGCGCGTCATCGAATCCCGTCGCCGCCACCATCACCGACCTCACCGCCGAGCGGTTCAACGGCTGCCTGGCGATCGTCTGTGCCGCGGCCCCGGCCGAGAACATCGGCAGCCTGGCCTACAACGTGTCCAACGTCTCCACCGACACGGCGGACTGCGACAGCACCGGGACCTGGACCCCGCTCCTTTCTCTCGGCTACGTCGACCCGTTGAATGGCAACTTCAACTTCGCCCCGAATGCACCCGGCCTGACCATGGGAGCGGGATCCTCGCCGATCGGCCTGCGGGCTTTCAGGAGCCCACGCCAGGCGATCAACGGCTTCTGGAGCGGCATCCTGCCGTTCGACCTCATGCAGCCGGCGGACGTCGCGAACGTCCCGAACACCGACTCGGACGGCGACGGGGTGATGGACCTTCACGACTCCTGTCCCTCGACCTTCGATCCTTCGCAGTTCGACGAGGACGGCGATTCATTCGGAGACGCCTGCGATTGTGCTCCCGAGGACGCCTCGGCCTGGGAGGTTCCAGGCGAGGCCACCCAGCTGCTGCTGACACCCGACCCGGGCACCAGCGCATCGACGCGGCTGGACTGGTCGGCGCCGACGACCGGCGCTCTCCCCGCCACGATGGTTTACGACGTGATCCGCTCCACCAGCGCTTCGGATCTGGTGACCCCGGCCATCTGCCTCGTCTCCGATCTCACGGTCACCACGACGTCCGACCTCGAGCAGCCCGCTCCCGGCTCCGCCTTCTTCTATGTCGTGCGGGCGGCCGACGCCTGCGGCGCGGGCGTGGCGCACGTGGGGTCGGATGGTCTGCCGGTGCCGGCGCACGTGTGCCAGCCGAAGCCCCTCGCAGGCGGGACGCCCGAATGGCGCGCCCGGGTTCATCCTGGGTGAGAATGCCGGGGTGCATTCCTTCCAACCCGTCCGCTGGCCTCGCACGCCCCGCGCCGCCATCGCGCTCCAGAAGAGGCTTCGCCCGCAGCTGAAGCTCGGCGGCGGCCCGCGCGCTCCGAAGACGGTCGCCGGAGCCGACCTGTCGTACGACCTCGAGACCGACCGGCTCTACGCCGTCGTCGTGGTCCTGAGCTTTCCAACGCTCCAGCTGCTCGAGATCGCCTCGGTCGTCCGCCGGGTGACGTTCCCCTACGTGCCGGGACTGCTCAGCTTCCGCGAGGCGCCGGCGGTCCTCGCCGCCTGGAGGCGCCTCCAGAGCCCGGCCGATCTGCTTCTGTGCGACGGTCAGGGAATCGCGCACCCGCGCGGCATCGGGCTCGCCTCGCACATCGGCCTGCTCCTCGACGTCCCGACCATCGGCTGCGCCAAGAGCCTGCTCGTCGGCACCCACGGCCCGCTCGGGCGGCGGCGCGGATCGACCTCGCCGCTGCGCCACGAGGGCCGCGTCGTCGGGGCGGCGGTGCGCACGAGGACGGACGTGAATCCCCTCTACGTCTCCCCCGGGCACAAGGTCGGCCTCGCGGCGGCGGTGCGTCTCGCGCTCGCGTGCGGCGGCGGCTTCCGCGTGCCGGAGCCGACGCGTCTTGCCGATCGGCTCGTCGGCCGCCTGCGCCGCGGGGAGCCGGCCTCCGGGACGGGCAAAAACGCTGTGCTAGAATCCGTGCGAATCGACGTGCCGCACTTCCGTTCCGCGATCCGCCCGCCGCACGGCGCGAAGCCGCGGATGACGCCGGAGCGATCCTGAACGCATCGATGGCCAGCGGAGCCGCCACCATGGCAGGACCGGACAACGCTTCCCAGGATCCGACCCGCGAGGCGCGGCACCGCATGGTGGCGGAGCAGATCGAGGCGCGCGACGTGCGGACGCCGGAGGTCCTGCAGGCGCTGCGCGACGTGCCACGGCACCTCTTCGTCCCGGAGGAGTCGCGCGCGGCGGCGTACCACGACGGGCCGCTGCCGCTCGGCCACGGCCAGACGATCTCGCAGCCGTTCGTGGTCGCGTACATGAGCGAGGCGGCGCGCGTGAGGCCCGGCGATCGCGTCCTCGAGATCGGTGCCGGCTCGGGCTACCAGGCGGCGGTGCTCGCGGCGCTCGGAGCGCAGGTCTTCACGATGGAGATCGTCCCGGACCTCCTGGATCGCGCCCGGCAGGCCCTGGCGGCCGCCGGCTCCACCCGGGTCGTGCTGCGCGCCGGCGACGGCACCCACGGCTGGCCGGAGGAGGCGCCGTTCGACGCCATCCTGGCCACCGCCGCGCCGGAGGCGATTCCGCCGGCGCTGCTCGACCAGCTGCGGATCGGCGGGCGGCTGGTCATTCCGGTCGGGGCCGGGTCGCAGGAGCTGGTCCGGGTGACGCGCACCGAACAGGGCTTCGAGCGCGAGTCGCTCCTGCCGGTCCGTTTCGTGCCGATGACCGGCGACGCCCGCCGGTCGCCGTCCTGAACCCTCTCACGGAGAACGCATGTCGAAAGTGATCACGCCCCGCGCCGAGGACCCTTCCCGCTGGTACACCGACGTCATCCTGCAGTCGCAGATGGCCGACTACTCGCCGGTGAAGGGGTGCATGGTCATCCGCCCGCTCGGTTATGCCGTCTGGGAGGCGATGCAGCGCGAGCTCGACGCCCGCTTCCGGGCCACCGGCCACCAGAACGCCTACTTCCCGCTGTTCATCCCCGAGTCGTTCATGAAGCGCGAGGCCGAGCACGTCGAGGGGTTCGCGCCCGAGCTGGCGGTGGTCACGCACGGCGGCGGCAAGAAGCTCGAGGAGCCGCTGGTGGTGCGGCCGACGTCCGAGACCATCATCTACGAGATGTACTCGAAGTGGATCCGCTCCTACCGCGACCTGCCGCTGCTCATCAACCAGTGGGCCAACGTGGTGCGCTGGGAGATGCGCACGCGCCTGTTCCTGCGCACCACCGAGTTCCTCTGGCAGGAGGGACACACGGCGCACGCGACCGAGGCCGAGGCGGAGGAGGAGACCCTCAAGATCCTCGAGATCTACCGCTCCTTCGCCGAGGACGTCATGGCGATGCCGGTGTACACCGGGCTCAAGACCTCGCGCGAAAAATTCGCCGGGGCGCTGCGCACCTACTGCATCGAGGGGCTGATGCAGGACGGCAAGGCGCTGCAGGCCGGGACGTCGCACAACCTCGGGCAGAACTTCGCCAAGGCGTTCGACGTGAAGTTCCAGACCGCCGCCGGCGACTGGCAGCATGTCTGGAACACCTCGTGGGGCGTCTCCACGCGGCTCGTCGGCGCCGTGGTGATGTCGCACGGCGACGACAACGGCGTCGCCTTCCCGCCGCGCCTCGCGCCGGTCCAGGTGGTGATCGTGCCGATCTGGAAATCCGACGAGCAGAAGGCGCGCATCGGCGAGGCGGCCCGCAAGGCGGAGGCGGAGCTGTCGGGAACGCTCCGCGTCAAGGCCGACCTGCGCGACGAGATCTCCCCCGGCTGGAAATTCAACGAGTGGGAGCTCAAGGGCGTGCCGCTGCGCCTCGAGATCGGCCCCCGCGATCTCGACGCCGGGCAGTTCACCGCCGTGCGCCGCATGGACCGGCAGAAGACCCCGGTCCCCTTCGCCGATCTCCCCCGCACGGTCGCCGCCATGCTCGACACGATCCAGCTCAACATGAAAGAGGCGCGTCGCAAGGACCTCCACGACCGCACCTTCGTCGCGAGCGATTACGCGCAGTTCCAGAAGGACCTCGATGAGAAGGGCGGCTTCTACCGCACCGGCTGGTGCGGGAGCGCGGACTGCGAAGCGAAGATCAAGGAAGACACGAAGGCGACGATTCGGTGTATCCCGCTTTCAGGAAACCAGGAAGAGGGTCACTGCATTCGTTGCAACGGTGCCTCCCACGAATGGGTGCTATTCGCACGCGCCTACTGAACGGGCTGGTCTTCGCCGCAATCGCCTCCGCGCTTCTGGCGCAGGCGCCCCCCGCCGCTGACGGCTCCCGGAGGGAGACGCCGGACGGAGCGGCCGCGACGCAGGCCCCGCCCGCGGCTTCGCCTGTCAAAGTGAGATTCGTCGAACCGGGCGCGGCGCTGCTCGAAGGGACGATCCGCATCACCGTCGAGGCTTCGACTTCGCCCGATGCGACGATCGCGAGCGTCTCCGTGTTCGCGGACGATCGGCTCCTCACCCTTCTCGAGCGCGCGCCCTACACGCTCACCTGGGATTCGGGCCACGGCGCGGGCCTCCGCAAGCTTCGAGCCGTCGCGGAAGATTCGCTCGGGCGCAAGGGGGAGGCGGTGCTGGTGTCCCGGCGCATCGGCGCGGTGCAGTACGAGGACGTGCGCCTCGTGCAGGTCTACGCGGCGGTGCGGGACGCCAAGGGGCGGCCGGTGACCGACCTCGACAAGAGCGCCTTCACGTTGAAGGAAGACGGGGTGCCGCAGTCGATCGCGACGTTCGCGCCGGCGCGGCTGCCGATCACCATCGCGCTGCTCATCGACACCTCGAGCAGCATGCGGCTCGGCGGGCGCATCGACCTGGCGCGGCGCGGCGCCGAGACGTTCCTCGACGCGGTGGCCCCCGACGACCGGCTGATCGTGCTGTCGTTCGACGACGCCCTCAAGGGGAATCGCGAGGCGACGACCGACCGGCGGACCCTGAAGGAGCGGATCGCCGGGGTCGTCGCCGGCGGCGGCACCGCCCTCTACGACGCTCTTTTCCAGACGGGCGAGACGCTGACGGGGCTCGAGGGGAGGCGCGCCCTGGTCCTGCTCTCCGACGGGCGCGACCAGGCGCTGGCCGAGAACGAGCCGGGAAGCCTGCACGTCTTCGAGGAGGCCCTCGAGCGGGTGCAGCGCTCCGACGCGGCGGTGTACGCCATCGGGCTCGGCCCGCGCCTCGACCAGGAGATGGACCTCGAGCACCGTCGCAGCCTGAAGGACCTGCTCGAGACGCTGGCGGTGCAGACGGGAGGCCGGGCCTACTTCCCGCAGAAGGCGTCGGCGCTCGAAGAGGTCTACCGGCAGGTGGCGGCCGACCTCAAGGACCAGTACCTGCTCGCCTACGCCTCGTCCAACACGTCGCGCGACGGGCGCTGGCGCGCCATCGAAGTGAAGACCACGGACCCCGCGCTGAAAGTGACGGCGCGCGCCGGCTACTTCGCTCCCGGCGCCCCTTCCGCCCGCTGAACCGTCGCGACCGCGGGCTCCGGGACCTCCGACCTGCGGATCAGCATCAGGTTGCGCGAGTAGACCAGCAGGCCCGCCGCCTGCCCGAGCGAGAAGACCAGATCGTGCCGGTACAGCAGGGCGTACGCCAGGAGGATCGATCCTCCCGCCAGGCTGAGATACCAGAACGCCACCGGGACCATGCTCTCGCCGCGGCGCTCGGAGGCGATCCACTGCACCACGAAGCGGGCGGTGAAGAAGGCCTGCCCGAGCAGTCCGAAGATCACCCAGGCGTCGACGTTCAGCAGGTGCTCACGCATCGTCCCTCACCTCGTAGCGCAGCGAACGCTTCTTCATCCAGCGCACCGCCAGCAGATCCATGAACGACGGCACCAGCCGGTTGGAGATGCCGTACTTCGATTGGCCGTGGATGCGCGGCCGATGCCCCACCGGCAGCTCGCTCACCCGGAACCCCTCCATGCGCAGGAGCGTCGGCAGGAAGCGGTGCAGGCCGTTGTACAGCTTCAGCCGCTCGAGCGCCGCGCGCCGGTAGGCCTTGAGCGAGCAGCCCGTGTCCTCGATCGTCTCGTCGGACAGGCGGTTCCGGACGTAGTTCGCGACCCGGCTCGAGACGCGCCGCACCAGCGTGTCGCGGCGCCCGACCCTCACGCCGACGACCGCATCCCAGCCGTCCATGGCGCGCACCAGGTTCGGGATGTCGGCCGGGTCGTTCTGCAGATCGGCGTCGAGCGTGACGACGATCGTGCCGCGCGCGCGATGGAAGCCGGCGTCCATCGCCGCCGTCTGCCCGGCGTTGCGCTTGAAGCGGATCACCCGCAGGGCCGGGTGGGCGCGGCGCAGCGCCAGGAGCGCCTCCCCGCTCCCGTCCGAGCTGCCGTCGTCGACCATCAGGATCTCGTAGCGCCAGCCCTGTCCCAGGAGACTCCGCTCGATCTCGGCCAGGAGCGGCTCGATGTTGTCCCGCTCGTTGTAGACGGGAATGACCAGCGACACGTCGAGGTCGTCGCGCTCGGCGCTCAATTGAAGATCCACAGGCGGCGCAGGCGGCTCATGCGGCGGTGCCGCCGTTTCTGGGACGGGGTCATCTGATCGGGCATCAGGAACGATCGCCACTTCAGGAGCGCCGCCCGGTCGAGGCGCCGCAGCCACGGGAACAGGACGCGCGACGCCAGCGACCCGGGATGGAAGAGGATGCTGGCGTTGAAATCGATGATCCCCGGCCGGCCGTCGTCCCGGACGAGGATGTTGTCCCGCTTGCGCAGGTCGAGGTGGGCAATCCCCCGCTCGTGGATCCGGGAGACGAGCGCCTCCAGCCGGTCGAGCATCGGCGCAATCTCGGCGACGGGACGACGGCGCCAGCGGGTGATCGGCGAGCCCGGCATCGGCTGGAGCAGCAGCCCGCACGGCGGGATCTCGCCCAGGACCGCGGGAATCCCCTCGATCCCGGCGAGCCGTCGCAGCGCGCGGCGCTCGTGCCTGAGCTGGCGGCCGCCGAACCAGCGGATGAAGCGGCTCTTCCCCGAGAAGTCCTTCAGGATCATCTCGGTCGCCGCCCCCTCACCCAGGGCGAGGATGTCGGCCTTGCCCCATGGGCCGTGCTTGAGGACACGCACCATGAGGCCGGGAGGCAGGGGGGTCCGTTCGTCACGGACCGCCGCGGGGCGGGTGTTCAAGGACGCGCGATCTCCTGTGCTATTCTCGGCCGGGTCGATGGTGCCGCATCATTTTAATACAGCGCCCCCGGTCCCTCTCTCCCGCGGCCTCCTGGAGCGGCTTCCCCGGACCAGTCTCCACGCCGGGCGCAACGTGTCCAAGGCTTCGATCGACATCGTGGAGCACGAGGGGAAAACGCTCGTGATCAAGGACGTCGCCCACCGCCCCTTCTGGGTGCGGACCATCCTCGGACCGTTCCAGCTGCGGCGCGAGGCGCGCGCCTACCGGCGCCTCGCCGGGCTTACGGGGATCCCGTCGCTCGTCCAGGTGATCGACCGCCGCGCCCTGGCGATGGAGCGCATCGACGGCCGGGCGATCCGCGAGGTGCCGCGCGGCACCGTGCCGGCCGTCTTCTTCGATCGGCTGCAGACGCTCGTCGAGGCCATGCACGCCCGCGGCGTCGCCCACGGCGACCTGCACCACGGCGACGTCCTCGTGGCGCCCGGCGACCGTCCCTACGTCATCGATTTCTCCACCGCCTCCTTCACCGGCCGCCGCCGGGGACGCTTCCGCAAGTTCTTCTTCGACCAGGCGCGCCTTGCCGACCTGCGCAACGTCGCGAAGCTCCGCCGCCGCTGGCTCGGCGCGTCGGCGGCGCCGGTGCCCGAACGACCGCTGCTGTACCAGGTCGGGACCACGCTTCGTCGCATCCTCGGGCTCTGAAGGGGCTTCGCTTTACAGGGTCGGGTGACTCTGCTAACGTCCGGCGCATCCGCGGAGAACCAGCGCATGAAGGGCGTCATTCTGGCGGGAGGCCTGGGGACACGGCTGTTCCCGCTCACGAAGATCACCAACAAGCACCTGCTGCCGGTCTACGACCGGCCGATGATCCACTACCCGCTGAAGACGCTGGCCGACGCCGGCATCCGCGACGTCCTGATCGTCACGGGCGGGAACCACTCCGGGGAGTTCCTCCGCCTCATCGGCAATGGCCGCGAATACGGTCTCAACGAGATCGCCTACGCCTACCAGGAGGGGGAAGGCGGCATCGCCGACGCGCTGGCGCTGGCGCGTCCCTTCGCCAAGGGCCACCCGATGGTCGTGGTGCTGGGCGACAACATCATCGAGCAGGACATCCGGCGCCCCGTCGCCGCCTTCGCCGAGCAGAAGAAGGGCGCCCGCATCCTGCTCAAGAAGGTCTCCGACCCGGAGCGCTTCGGCGTGCCGGTGTTCGAGGGGTCGAAGATCGTCGCCATCGAGGAGAAGCCGAAGAAGCCGCAGTCCGATTACGCCGTCATCGGCATCTACATGTACGACCCGACCGTCTTCGACATCATCACGACCCTGAAGCCGTCCGGCCGCAACGAGCTGGAGATCACCGACGTGAACAACGCCTACGTCAAGCGCGGCGAGATGCAGCACGACGTGCTGGAGGGCTGGTGGACCGACGCCGGCACCTTCGAGTCGCTGTTCCGCGCCTCGCAGCTGGTGCGTGAGCGGATGATCGAGAAGCTCACCGCGGGGCAGAGGTAGGGCGATGCGCGTCCTGGTCACCGGCGGCGCCGGGTTCATCGGCTCGCACTACGCCCACCACGCCATCGAGCGGCATCCCGACTGGCAGGTCACCGTCCTCGACAAGCTGACCTACGCCGGCAACCCGGCGAACCTCGCCGACCTCGAGAAGCACCCGCGCTACCGCTTCGTGAAGGGCGACATCGCGGTGGCGAAGGACGTCGCGGAGGCCTGGGGGGAAGGCGTCGACCTGCTGTTCAACTTCGCCGCGGAGACCCATGTCGACCGTTCCATCGGCGACCCGGAAGGGTTCATCCGCACCGACGTCTACGGCGCCTACACGCTCCTCGAGATGGCGCGCGAGCGCGGGGTCAGGCGCTTCGTGCAGATCTCGACCGACGAGGTGTACGGCAGCGTGAAGGAAGGGGCGAGCACCGAGAACGCTCCCCTCATGCCCTCGAATCCCTATTCGGCCAGCAAGGCGGGGGCCGACCGGCTCGCCTACTCGTATTTCGCCACCTACGGCGTGCCGGTGATGGTGACGCGGGCGTCGAACAACTTCGGGTCGCACCAGTACCCCGAGAAGATGATGCCGCTGTTCATCACCAACGCGCTGGACGACCAGCCCCTCCCCGTCTACGGCGACGGCCGGCAGATCCGCGACTGGCTGCACGTGCGTGATCACTGCGAGGGGCTCGACGTCGTCGTCGAGCGTGGGACGCTCGGCGAGGTCTACAACATCGGCGGCGGCAACGAGCGCGAGAACATCGACGTGACCCGCCGCATCCTCGAGCGGCTCGGCAAGCCCGCCGACCTCCTGCGCCACGTCACGGACCGGGTGGGGCACGACCGCCGCTACGCGCTCGACTGCTCCCGGCTGCGTGCGCTCGGCTGGGCCCCGAAGACGCAGTTCGAGACGGCCCTCGACGAGACCATCGCCTGGTACAAGAGCCACCGCGCCTGGTGGGAGCCGATCAAGACGGGTGAGTACAAGGACTACTACCGTCGCCAGTACGGCCACCGCTGAGAGGCGTCGTCCGCTGCGCCCGACCGGGCGCGTGCACCGGATCGACCTCTTCTAGAACTGCGCCTTCTCCGTCGAGTCGTCGAGCGCCAGCGTCGAGGCGCCGCCGTCGGAGATGACGCGCGCCACATCGTCGAAGTAGCCGGTGCCGACCTCGCGCTGGTGGCGCGTGGCGCTGTAGCCCGCCGACTCGGAAGCGAACTCCTTCTCCTGCAGGTCGGAGTACGCGGCCATCCCGCGGTCACGGTACGCCTGCGCCAGCTCGAACATGCCGTGGTTGAGGGAGTGGAACCCGGCGAGCGTGACGAACTGGAACTTGTAGCCCATCGCCCCGAGCTCGCGCTGGAAGCGGGCGATGTCGGCGGCGGACAGGTGCTTCTTCCAGTTGAACGACGGCGAGCAGTTGTACGCCAGCATCTTGTCCGGGAACTGCGCGCGGATCCCCTCGGCGAAGTGCTTCGCTTCGGCCAGATCCGGCGTGGAGGTCTCGCACCACAGCAGGTCGGCATACGGGGCGTACGCACGGCCGCGCGCGATCGCCATGTCGACGCCGCCGCGGATGCGGTGGAACCCTTCCGGGGTCCGCTCCCCCGTGAGGAACTCGCGGTCGCGCGGGTCGATGTCGGAGGTCAGGAGGCGCGCGCTGTCGGCGTCGGTCCGGGCGATGAGGAGCGTCGGCACGTCGAGAACATCGGCGGCCAGACGCGCCGCGACCAGCGTGCGGATGAAGTGGGAGGCGGGGATCAGCACCTTGCCGCCCAGGTGGCCGCACTTCTTCTCGCTCGACAGCTGGTCTTCGTAGTGCACGCCGGCGGCGCCCGCCTCGATCATCCCCTTCATCAGCTCGAAGGCGTTGAGCGGGCCGCCGAAGCCGGCCTCGGCGTCGGCGATGATCGGCGCGAACCAGTGCCGCTTCGCGCCGCCCTCGGCGTGCTCCACCTGGTCGGCCCGCTGCAGCGCCTGGTTCAGGCGCCGCACCAGCACCGGCACGCTGTTGGCCGGATAGAGGGACTGGTCGGGGTAGGTCTGTCCCTGGATGTTGGCGTCGGCGGCGACCTGCCAGCCGCTGCAGTAGATCGCCTTCAGCCCTGCGCGCACCATCTGCATGGCCTGGTTGCCGGTCACCGCCCCGAGCGCGTGCACGTAGGGCTCGTCGTGCAGGAGCGACCAGAGCCGCTCCGATCCGAGCCGGGCCAGCGTGTGCTCGATCCGGATCGAGCCGCGCAGGCGCTCGACGTCCTTCGTCGAGTAGGGCCGGAGGATCCCCGCGAAGCGATCGCCGGCGGCGCCCGGCTTCTTCACGGCGCGGTTTTCGGAGGCTGCGACGGACATGGTCTCGGCTCCTTCATTCGGAAGCCGGCTCGAGCGCGACCAGGCGCTCGTAGGCCGGCAGAGTGAGAAAGTCGATGAGCGGAACGGACAGCGCCACCTGCTCGAAGAGCGGCACGGTGTCGGGGCGGAGGCTGAGGCGCCCGGTCTCCTCGGCCAGGAAGGCTTTCACCAGCGCGGCGTCCACGATCCGGCCGTCCTCGAGGCGCGCGCCGTGCCGGACCCACTGCCAGATCTGCGTGCGGCAGATCTCCGCGGTCGCGGCGTCCTCCATGAGGTGATCGAGCGGGACGCACCCGAGCCCGCCGAGCCACGCGTCGAGATAGCGCAGGCCGACGACGATGGCGCGGCGCAAACCGGCTTCGGTCCTCGTCCCCTGCGCCGGCCGGAGCAGATCCTCTTCGCGGGTCACCACATCGTCGCGCCGCCGGGCGATCTGGTTCGGCCCCGGCATGCCGCGATCGAAGATCTCGCGGGCGAGGGGCACGAGCCCCGGGTGCGCGACCCACGTTCCGTCATGCCCGTCGCGCACCTCGCGCTCCTTGTCGGCGCGGACCTTGGCGAGGGCCGCTTCGCCGGCCACCGGATCGTTCTTGATCGGGATCTGCGCCGCCATGCCCCCCATGGCGTGCACGCCGCGGCGGTGGCAGATGCGCACCAGAGCCTGCGTGTAGGCGCGCATGAACGGCTGCTCCATCGTCACCTGGGCGCGATCGGGCAGCACCGCCCCGGGATCGGCGCGGCGCGTCTTGATGAACGAGAAGATGTAGTCCCAGCGGCCGCAGTTGAGCCCGGCGGAGTGCTGCCGCAGCTCCCAGAGGATTTCGTCCATCTCGAAGGCGGCGGGAAGCGTCTCGATGAGCACCGTCGCCTTGATCGTCCCGGCCGGAAGCCCGACCGCCTCCTGCGCGCGCAGGAAGACCTCGTTCCACAGGCGCGCCTCGAGGTGGCTCTGCATCTTGGGGAGATAGAAATATGGTCCGCTGCCGCGCTCGACCAGGGTGCGGGCGTTGTGGAAGAAGAACACCCCGAAATCGAAGAGCGCGCCGGGGATGGGGGCGCCGTCGAGCCGGACGTGCGCTTCCGGCAGGTGCCAGCCGCGCGGCCGGACGCACAGCACCGCCGTCTTGTCGCCGAGCCGGTACTCCTTGCCGGTCGCGGGGTCGGTGTGACGGAGGGTCCGACTGACGGCCTCGCGCAGGTTGGCCTGGCCGCGCACCAGGTTCTCCCACGTCGGCGTCGTGGCGTCCTCGAAGTCGGCCATGAAGACGCTCGCCCCCGAGTTGAGGGCGTTGAGGATCATCTTGCGATCGACCGGGCCGGTGATCTCGACCCGGCGGTCGAGGAGGTCGCCGGGCAGGGGCGCCACGGTCCAGTCGCCCTCGCGGATCGCCCGCGTTTCCTCGAGGAAACGGGGCGGCGTGCCCCGGTCGAGCTCCTCCTGCCTGCGCGCCCGGCGCTCGAGGAGCCGCGCCGCTTCGGGGGCGAAGCGTCGCGCCAGGTCCTCCACGAAGGCCAGCGCCGCGGGGGTGAGCACGGCGTCCGCCTCCGGCAGGCGGGGGGCGCGGATCCGGAGGCCCGTCGGCGGGCTCGATGGTGCCGGCGTCGTCATGGTCTTGGTGCCCATCCGGGCACGCAGGAATCTGTCATGACCTCCTCTCCGCGGCAAGCGACAGTTTCGTCATCCGGCCTTATCTTCGGCCGGGCTGGAGGACAACTGGCGGGCTTTGACCTCGCGCACTTCCCCGTTGGCGGCCAGCCGGAAGCGCAGCTCGAGGACCGGCCACCCGGCGCGGGCCGTCTCCCAGTAGAACAGCTTCACGTCCATCCCCTCCGCGGTCCGCTCGATCGGGATGCGCGCCAGCGGGTCCCCCTCGGCGATGCGGTCGGCGAGCTCGTGCAGCGCGTCTTCTCCCTGCGGGCGGGTCTCCTCGACCGCCAGGCGATCGGCCTCGTCGAGGAGCCGCCCCGGGGCCAGCCCCTCGAGCCTCAGGTAGAAGACGATGAGGCGCCGCGCCTCGTCGTCGTCGGGACGGATGCGCTCTCCGCCCACCACGTCGTTGATGCGCCGCCGCGTCGCGGTCACGCTTTCGGGGGGGAGGCGCGCCGGGTTGGCGAGCGGGATGAGTTGCAGTCCTTTCATCGCGACGATCCTCCAGATCCCGTCGCAGTTCTCGGTGCACAGGACGTAGAAACGCACCCGCGGCAGCGGCTCGCACGGGAGGAGTTCGATTTCGGCCCCTTCGGTCGGCAGCGGGTACAGCGTGGCCCACAGTGCGACGCGGCGCTGCAGCGATTCCGGAGGCGTCAGCCACCCTTCGAACCAGAAGAACCCGAGGAGCGTGCCCCCGAGCAGGATTCCGGTGAACAGGCGGACCCACCTCATCGGGGTTGAGCCCCTCCCGTGCGCCGCGCCAGCAGGTGGTACGGGCGACCGGACACCCGGCCGGTGTGCACGAGGCGGACCTCGGGCGGGAGGCGCGGGGCGATGACTCTGTACAGCTCGTCCTCGATCAGGAGGTCCCGATCGGGCCCCTCCCCGATCCAGTGCAGGACCTGCTCGGGCGTGTCCACCTCCTCGACCGTCGTCCTGAGATAGAAGACCCAGGCCTCCCGCTTCTCCTCGGTGGCGCCGAGCGGCACCGCCGGATCGCG